>NZ_JBHYGX010000008.1:0-211901 GCF_042739975.1 Streptomyces sp. NPDC059080 | reverse complement strand
GTGGCGCGGCCCCCCCCCCCCCCCCCCCCGGCCCCCCGCCCCCCCCCCCCGGGCCCCCCGGGGGGCCGCCGGGAGCTGAGCCGGGCGCCCGCGTCGCGCCCGGGGCGCCGCACCCGGGCCCGGGGCGCCCCGTGGCCCGGGCCCTGCGTCTCCCCGTCCCCTAGATCGTCACGGCCCGGTGCGGGACCGCGTACTGGTCGATCAGCTTCGCCCGGGTCGCCTCCAGCCGGTGGGCCAGGACCTGCGTGATGATGCTGATCAGGGTCAGCCCCAGCGCCGGGTCGGCGTCGCACAGCGCGCGCACGCTGCGGGCGTCGAACTCGTGGGCGCGCACCGGGCTGAACGCCTCGGCGCCGAAGTCCCACTCGTGCGGCGGGAAGAGCCAGGACCAGCCCAGCAGATCCCCGGGGCCGAGGGTGGCCACCGTGACCCGGCGGCGGCCCGGGACGTTCAGGTCGAGCGTCACCGATCCCGAGCGCAGCACCCAGAACCGGTCGGCGCGGCCCCGTTCCTCGAAGATGCGGGTGTCCTGCTCGAACGACACCTCGCGCGCCAGCGTCATCAGCCGGTCACGGTACGAGGTCGGAAGCGCGGGCAGCAGCCGCGTCGCAATGGTCATCTCCGGTGCCCTCCTCGCCGTCGGCGGGTACCCGCCCCGCAGCGGCGCGGGCGTACGGCCGTTCTCCTTCCATTGGAACCGCGCCGGGCGGCTACGGCACCCCGGGACGGGAGACGCCCGCCGCGGGCCCGGGGCCGCCGCGGCTCGTCCCGCCCCGGCTCGTCCCGCCACGGGCGCGCCCGGCCGCCGGGGCGTCCCGCCTCGCCCGCCGAACCCCGTCAGCTCGCGGCCGTGCCCCCTCACCCCTCGCTGGGCGGCCGCCGCAGCACGTAGACACCCACCACCACCGCGACCACCACGACGCAACCGGCGAACGTCAGCCCCGCACCGCGCAGCCCCAGCGGCACGGTGAGCGCCCCGACGCCCACCACCGGCAGGGAGATCCCCACATACGCCGCGAGGAAGAACGCCGAGATCGTGCCGCCCCGGTGCGTGGGCGGGGCCGCCGCACCCACCGCCGTCAGCCCGGCGCGGAACGCGAGCCCCTGACCGAACCCGCCGCACACCGCCCCGCCCACCAGCAGCGGCAGCGACCGCACCGCCAGCGACGTGCCCACCAGCAGCAACCCGGCGACCAGCACCAGGCACCCGGCGGGCAGCGCCCGCCGCACCCCCAGCCGCCCGGACAGCGCCTGCCCGGCCGTCGAACCGAGGAAGACCGTGAAGACCACCGCGCCCGAGACGGCGAGGTTGTGCACGCCCAGCGTCTGCCCGACGAAGCTCGGCGCCACCGCCGTGAACAGCCCCAGCAGCGAGAACCCGGCGAACGCCGCGACCGCCGACGGTACGAACACGCCCCGGACCTCCGGCGGCGGCACCAACCGCCCCGGCCGCGGTGGCGACGGCCGCCCCGGCGCCGCCACCGTCTCCGGCAGCACCCGGATCACCAGCACCGCGGCCACCGCCAACCACACCAGATGCACCAGGAACGGCAGCTTCAGCGGCCACGGCGCGTACTGCGCCAGCACCCCGGCCAGCAGCGGGCCGCACCCGAGCCCGCCCATGTTCGCCGCCGTCGCCGCGAACCCGGCCCACGCCTCGCCGCCGGGCCGCGCCAGCTCCAGCACCGCTGCCGTCGCCGCCCCGCTGAACAGCCCCGCCGCGAACCCGGACAGCACCCGCCCCAGCAACAGCAGCGGCAGCCCGCCCTCGTCCGCGAAACACAGCGCGCTCGCCGCCGACAGGCCCAAGGCGACCAGCAGCACCGGCCGCCGCCCCACCTCGTCCGAGACGTTCCCGGCGAGCAGCAGCACCGCGATCACCCCCAGCGCGTACGCCGCGAAGACCACGGTCACCATCAGCTGCGACAGGCCCAGCTCCCGCCGGTAGAGGCCGTACAACGGGGTCGGCAGGGTGGTCCCCGCCATGCCGATGGCGAACACCACGGCCGCCGCGAGGGGCCCCGGACGGCGGCCCGTACTCCTGGTGATCATGACGGCCACAGTAGGAGCCCCGCCGGACGCCGTCGACCGGTCCGCCCGGCGGGCCCCGCCTCAGTCGGTCAGCCGGTCGTACAGCGCCAGCGGCGTCACGTACCCCGGCCACCGGCCGTCGTCGAAGAGCCGCACGCCGCCGTCCTGGTAGCACTGGTCGACGAGCTGGGAGCAGATCATGTGCCCTGTCGCCGCCACATAGCGGCGCAGCCCCGGCACCGGCACCCGCAGCCGGTGCGTGGCGACGGCCAGATAGTCGAGGAAGCTGTACGGCACGCCCTCGTACGCCGAGGACGCCGCGCAGATCCGGTCGCGGTCCGCGTCGGTCAGACCGGACGGGCAGACGTACACCACATCGGCGCCCGCGTACGAGTCGAGGGGGGCGACCCGCGCCCCGCCGGGCTCGGCCTCGATCAGCCGGTCGCCGGGCAGGACGAGGAACGCGTGCTGGTAGTCGGCGAAGCCGTTGCCGTTCAGCCACTGGCCGAACCGGATCAACCGGCCCACCGTGCCGTTTATTCGCGTCAGACCTATGTCGCCGGGTTGCGGACGGGCTTGGATCATCTGCGGCTCCGGGAGAGACGAAGAGGAATGCCACCGGTACCACCGGCTGATACCCGCCCCGGGCACTGACGGACCGTCATCGAAGGTGACGAGAACGGAAAAAGAGGGTGCGCGGGCGCACCCGAGCGGCCCCCGCCCGCTTGCGCGCCCCGCCCGCACCCCTGTGCGGGAGGGACGGGCGGCCCAGCCGGACGGCGCCGACGCCGCCCGGCCCGCTCAGGACTGCACCACCACCGGGGACGTGCCCTTGTCGCCCACCGAATCGCGCACCGCGGACGCCGGGATCGGCCGGTCGTCCTTGAGCGCCTGCCACACCTTCGCGGACGCCGCAGGCAGCGGCATCACCCGGTCCGGGTTCTGCGGATCGTAGGTGACCGGCATCGTCACCATCTTCATGTTCTTCGGGCCGATGCCCTTCAGCTCCTCGGCGAGGCCCAGCAGCTTGCCGGTGGAGGCCAGTTGGGAGTCGGCGCGCACGGTCCGCGTCGCGGTGTCGGCCAGCGCGTACAGCTTCGCCGGATTGCTCAGCCCGACGTCGTCGATCCGGTGGGTGAGCGCCTTGACGAACGCCTGCTGCAACTGGATCCGCCCCAGGTCGCTGCCGTCGCCGACGCCGTGCCGGGTGCGGACCAGGCTCAGCGCCTGCTCGCCCTTGAGGGTGTGCTTCCCGGCCGGGAGGTCCAGCTTGCTGCGGACGTCCTTCACCGGCTGCCGGGTGGTGATGTCGACGCCGCCCAGCTCGTCGATGATCTTCTTGAAGCCGGTGAAGTCGACCTCCAGGAAGTGGTCCATCCGCACCCCGGACAACGCCTCGGCCGTCTTCACCGTGCAGCCCGGGCCGCCCACCTGGTACGACTCGTTGAACATCACCTGGTGCGCGGCGGGCACCGTACCGCCGCCCGGCTTCGGGCACTCGGGGCGGTCCACCATCGTGTCCCGCGGAATGCTCACCACGCTCGCCTTGCGGTGGTCCTTGTCGACGTGCAGCACCATCGTGGTGTCCGACCGGGCACCGGTGATGCCCTTGCCGTACGCGCCGCCCGTACCGGCCCGGGAGTCGGAGCCCAGCAGCAGAATGTTCATCGCGCCGTCATGCGACGCGCCGGGCCGGTCCTTGCCGAGCGCCGCGTCGATGTTGACGCCCTGGAGATTGCCGTTCAGATGCGACCAGAGGTACGCGGTTCCGGCGCCGCCCACGGCCACCACGCCCACCGCGGTCCACGCGGCGATCCGCAGCCCCCGACGGCGGCGGCGCGGCGGCCGGGGGCCGTCCCCGTCCGCCGGGACGTCCGCCGGATACGGCCCGTTCTTCCCGCTGCCCTGCGGCATCTGCACTCCGTCCTCCGCCCGCCCGGGCGCGGCTGCGCCCGGCGCGCGTTGTCAATGGCCCGGGCGCCTGATCGCGGTCGGCGTACGCCGGACCGGCCGGGGCCCGCACGGGCCCGGCGCCCTGGCATGCGGGAGTGCCGCCCGGCGCTCCCGCCCCGCCGGCGCGCTCCGTGCGCGGGCCGACGGCCCGGGGGACGTACCGCTCCGCCCGGGGCCCGACCATCCTGGGTGGGCGCCGCCCCACGGGCAACGACCGCCCGTACTACCCCGCCGCGTAGATCCCTGGCCCCGCGCCCCGGAAATCGCCGCGCCCGTGCGGCCCACACCCCCGCCGCGTCCACTAACCGGCGTCGTACGTGACGGACGACCTATGGCCGGGGTCACAACCACGCCTGAGCCTCGCGTCCACAAGTATGGGTAATGTGCTTTTTGTCCCTCGCGGGTGATGTCGGCCCGACACGCCCGGCCCGCCAGGGCGGAGCCGCACGCTCCGCCCCCTGCCTCCCGCCTCTGGGGCACGACAACAAGCCAGGACCGGAACGGCGCGATCGTACGAGAACACGCCTCGCCGCCCCTGAGTAGCGGCGAGGCCGAGGGGGAGGCGCCATCCCACCCGCCGGCAGGGATGACATCACGCCACCCGAGGCCCGTCTCACGTTTGGTAGACGCACTGTCACTCGTACGGGCGTACCCGGTCGGCGGGGCACCGGAATCGCCTTCTGCCTCCCTGACACGGCTTAGTGTGATCAATGGATTCCCCGAGCGGCCCGGCCACCATCCGCCCGACCGCCCCGGGATCACTTACCCCCCACTCAACTCCCGCCCTCCGGCGCCGGGTTGCCGCATGCTCGGCAACCGCGCGGACCGGGCGTCCATCACGATGAGGAGCGCCGGATGACGATCGACGCCGGTACCGAGGAAACCGCCGCCGCACAGCAGAGCCTGGGCACCGCCGCCGCGCGGAACCTCGCGACCACCACCAAGTCCGCACCCCAGATGCAGGGCATCACCTCCCGCTGGCTGCTGCGGATGCTCCCCTGGGTCGAGACGAAGGGCGGCGCCTACCGCGTCAACCGCCGCCTGACCTACACCGTCGGCGACGGCCGCATCGACTTCGACCAGACCGGCTCCCGCGTCGCCGTCATCCCCCAGGAACTGGGCGAACTCGCCCCGCTGCGCGGCTTCGGTGACACCGGCGTCCTCACCGCCCTCGCCGGACGCTTCGCGCAGCGCGAGGTCGCCCCCGGCGAGGTCCTCGCCGAGCAGGGCAGCCCCGTCGACCAGGTCTTCCTGCTGGCCCACGGCCGCATCGCCCGCTCCGCCGACGGCCGCTACGGACAGGCCGCCGGACTCGGCGTCCTCGCCGACGGCGACCACTTCGGCGCCCAGGGCCTGACCGACCCCGACGCCGTCTGGGAGTACACCGCCAAGGCCGAGACCGCGGGCACCGTCCTCGTCCTCGCGCGCCGCGACTTCGCCGCCGTCCTGGACACCGCGCCCGCCCTGCGCAGCCACCTCCAGGCGTTCGCCGCCCTGCCGCAGCAGGCCCAGAACAAGCACGGCGAGTCCGAGATCGCCCTCGCCGCAGGCCACACCGGCGAACCCGCCCTCCCCGGCACCTTCGCCGACTACGAACTCTCGCCCCGCGAGTACGAACTGAGCGTCGCCCAGACCGTGCTGCGCGTCCACACCCGTGTCGCCGACCTCTACAACGAGCCGATGGACCAGACCGAGCACCAGCTGCGGCTGACCATCGAGGCCCTGCGTGAGCGCCAGGAACACGAGCTGATCAACAACCCCGAGTTCGGGCTGCTGCACAACGCCGACTACCGCCAGCGCCTCCAGACCCACTCCGGCCCGCCCACCCCCGACGACCTCGACGAACTGCTCAGCCGCCGCCGGGGCTCGAAGTTCCTCCTCGCCCACCCCCGCACCATCGCCGCCATCGGCCGCGAGATGAACGCCCGCGGCCTCTACCCCGACCACGTCGACCTGGGCGGCCAGCAGGTCCCCGCCTGGCGCGGCGTCCCGATCCTGCCCTGCAACAAGATCCCGATCACCAAGGAGCGCACCAGCTCCGTGCTCGTCCTGCGGACCGGCGAGGACGACCAGGGCGTCGTCGGCCTGCACCAGACCGGCCTGCCCGACGAGTACGAGCCGGGCCTCTCCGTCCGCTTCATGGGCATCGACGAGAAGGCGATCATCTCGTACCTGGTCAGCACCTACTACTCGGCCGCCGTGCTGGTCCCGGACGCGCTCGGCGTGCTGGAGAACGTCGAGATCGCCCGCGGCCGGGACTGACCGGGGCAAGCGGACACGACGAGACGAGGTGAGGCGCAGATGACACAGCCCTTCGTACTTCCGGAGTTCTACGAGCCGTATCCCGCACGGCTCAACCCGCACCTGGAGCCGGTCCGCGACCACTCCAAGGCGTGGGCCCGCGAGATGGAGATGATCGAAGGGTCGGGCATCTGGGACGAGCGGGACTTCGACGCCCACGACTACGCCCTGCTCTGCGCCTACACCCACCCCGACGCCCCGGCGGCGGAACTCGCCACCGTCACCGACTGGTACGTCTGGGTCTTCTTCTTCGACGACCACTTCCTGGAGAGCTTCAAACGCGGCCAGGACATGGCGGGCGCCAAGGCGTACCTGGACCGGCTGCCCGCCTTCATGCCGGTGGACCCGGCAGGGCCGCCGCCGGAGCCGGTCAACGCCGTCGAGAAGGGCCTCGCCGACCTGTGGCGGCGCACCGTCCCGGCGATGTCCCGGGACTGGCGCCGCCGCTTCGCCGAGGCCACCCAGCATCTCCTGGAGGAGTCGCTGTGGGAGCTGGCCAACATCAGCACCGGCCGCGTCGCCAACCCCGTCGAGTACATCGAGATGCGCCGCAAGGTCGGCGGCGCCCCCTGGTCCGCCGGGCTCGTCGAGTACGCGGCGGGCGCCGAGATCCCCGCGGCGGTGGCCGCCAGCCGTCCGCTGCGGGTCCTCAAGGACACCTTCTCCGACGCCGTCCATCTGCGGAACGACCTCTTCTCCTACCAGCGGGAGATCGAGGAGGAGGGCGAACTCTCCAACGGCGTCCTGGTCTTCGAGACGTTCCTCGGCTGCACCACCCAGGAGGCCGCCGACTCCGTCAACGACCTCCTCACCTCCCGCCTCCACCAGTTCGAACACACCGCGCTCACCGAGGTGCCCGCCCTCTGCGCCGAGCACGGCCTGTCCCCTCTGGCCTGCGCCGACATCGCCGCGTACGTCAAGGGGCTCCAGGACTGGCAGTCCGGCGGCCACGAATGGCATCTGCGCTCCAGCCGCTACATGAACGACGCCGCGGGCAGAACGCCGGGCGCCCTCGACGCCGCGCCCGTCCTCGGCGGACCCACCGGCCTCGGCACCTCCGCCGCCCGCATCGCCGCCTCGTTCTCCGCCACCCTCCCGGCCCGCGTCCGGCAGCACACCCACGTCCCGTTCCAGGCCGTCGGCACGGTGCAACTCCCGGAGCTGTACCTGCCGTACACCACCCGGCTCTCGCCGCATCTGGCGGGCTCCCGCGAGCGGATCGTCGGCTGGGCGCGCCGCATGGGCATGCTGGAGCAGCCGCCGCGGCTGCCCGGCGGCGGCACCGCGCCGCCCGTCATCTGGGACGAACACAAGCTCCGCGCCTTCGACTTCGCCCTCTGCTCCGCCGGAATCCACCCGGACGCCACCCCCGACGGCCTCGACCTCACCACCGGCTGGCTGACCTGGGGCACCTACGGCGACGACTACTACCCGGCGGTCTTCGGCCGCACCCGCGACGCGGCCGGCGCCCGGACCTGCACCGAACGGCTCGCGGCGTTCATGCCCGTCGAGTCCGGCGCGGACATCCCGGAGCCGCTGAACGCACTGGAGCACGGTCTGGCCGATCTGTGGCGGCGCACCGCGGGCCCCATGACGCCCGCCGCCCGCCGTACCTTCCGCCGCACCATCGAGGACATGACCGGAAGCTGGCTGTGGGAGCTGGGCAATCACTGGGCGAATCGCATCCCGGACCCGGTCGACTACGTCGAGATGCGACGCCGGACCTTCGGCGCGGACCTCACCATGAGCCTGTCCCGGCTCGGCCACGGCCGCACCGTCCCGCCCGAGGTCTACCGCACCCGCCCCGTCCAGGCGATGGAGAACGCGGCCGCGGACTACGCGGGACTCCTCAACGACCTGTTCTCGTACCAGAAGGAGATCCAGTTCGAGGGCGAGGTGCACAACGCCGTCCTCGTCGTGCAGAACTTCTTCGACTGCGGGCTCCGCGAGGCGCTGGAGATCGTCAACGACCTCATGACCTCCCGGATGCGGGAGTTCGAGCACATCCTCGCCGTTGAACTCCCCGCCCTCTTCGACGAGTTCGGGCTCGACGCGGCCGCCCGGGCCACGCTCACCGGCTACGCCGAGGAGCTGAAGCACTGGCTCGCCGGCATCCTCATCTGGCACGAGGGCTGCCACCGCTACGAGGAGGCGGAGCTGCGCCGTCCCGTCGCCGCCCACGGACGGCGCCTCGGCGGGCCCACGGGCCTGGGCACCGCGGCGGCCCGCCTGAGGCCCCGGCCCGTTACGGCGTGAGCGGTGCGGACGCCGGACGTTCCGTACGGGGAGCGTCCGGCGTCCGCGCGACGGCGGCCGACCAGGCCGCGAGCAGCTGCTCGTACTCGGCCTGCTCCTCGGGGCCCAGCGACCGGCCGGCCCGAGCCGTCATGAACGCCCTTATGGCGGCGTTCACCTCGGTCAGGGACCAGGCGTGAAACGCCCCAGGTGCAGAAGTTGAGCACATGGTGTGCATGATATGTGGAGATACGTCAGGTGCCCAGCGATTTTGCGTCGCCCGCTTGAAGGACCGACGTACCCTCCGCCGACCCTGACCAGTCCACGAGGCCCGGCAATGACCGGAAACCGGCGCCCGTCGCGCGATGCACTCCGGGCCCCGTCACCCCTGCCCGCCCGTCACCGGCGGCCACGGCCCGGCCACCGGCCGGACCGGGTCAGCGCACCCGCTCACACCCGATCACCAGATAGTCCATGCTCTCCTCCCGGTAGCCCTCCAGGAACGGCTTCTCCACACCGGTACGCCGCTCCGAATGGTCACGCAGCTCCCAGTAGGGGATCGCCTCGGCGGTGTGCCGCCCCACGTGGAACGGCACCAGCCCGTTGGCCGCCATTGCCTGGAAGTACGTGCCCCGCCGGTGCATCCGGCTCACGTAGTGCTCGTCGATCCGGCGGGAGGCATCGGAGCGGTCCGCGACCGTCTCGTTGCGGCACCAGGTGACGCAGACGTACCGGCCGCCGGGCCGCAGCAGGCGCGCGAACTCCGCGAAGAGGTCGTGCAGGTCGACATACATCGTCGTCTCGTTGCTGACGATGAAGTCGAACGACTCGTCGGCGAACGGCGTCTGCAGCATGTTCGCGTAGTGGAACTGCACCCGGTCGTCCCAGCCGCGCTCCTTGGCGACGCGCTCCGCGAACGCGATGTGGTGGGCGCAGAAGTTGACGCCGTCCATCCGGCAGCCGAACCGCTCGGCGACCACGAACGAGGTGCCGCCGCGGCCCGACCCGGCGTCCATACCGCGGGCCCCGGCCGGGATGTTGCCCAGCGCGTCCAGGATCAGCTCCGTCTCGGCGTTCTCCATGCGGTGCATCTCCCGCAGGATCAGCGCCTCGCGCCGCTCGGGCGGCGCGGCGAGCACCGCGGGGTCGTACCCGCCGATGCCGTAGTGGTGGTGGTACAGACCGTCCTCGGCGCCGAGGAGGAGATTGATGTCGTCGGTGGTCTTGGTGTCCCAGTAGCCCTGGAGCTGCCGCTCGTAGGTGTTGCGGATGACCGGGTTGTCTTCGCCGATGTTCTCTTCGACCGTGCTGGTCATGAGGGTCCTTCGCATGGTGACGGTGCGTCCGGCACGGTGGGTGCCGTACGGCGGACGGGGGGTGTCCGGCTCGGTGGCGTGCGCAGTACGCCCGCCCCGGGCCGGAGCGGCGGGCGCACGACGGGTCAGCGGGAGCGGCCCGGCAGGGCGGGCGCCGTCTGCGGCAGCCGCGACAGGACGCGCGCCGCCGCCAACTCCGCGGAGCGCACGGCCCCTTCGCTGCTCGGGCGGAGCATCAGCCAGTCGCCGGCGTACTCGACGGGCGCGGCCTCGCGGGCGAGGAAGGCGCCGCGGTGTGCCAGCGCCCGCGGCGTGGCCTCCGGGATGCCGTGCGGCCAGCGGTGCACAAAGGTACGGAGCGTGGCAGCGCGCAGCTCCGGCAGATAGCGGGCGGCGGCGTCCCCGATCCGGGCCAGGATCTCGCCCTCGGGCGCGCCGATCAGCTCCCGGGCCGCCTCGGGCGCCGCCATCAGCGACACCAGGCCACGGCTCTCCGGGGCCCGGCCGCAGCCCTTGTTGTGCTCCATCATCAGGCCCGACAGGTCCGGCTCCCCGGCCGCGGGCAGCAGCACGCTGTACACCGACTCGCCCGCGCGGGGTGCCAGGGGCCGGTCGAGCGTGTAACTCACCTTCAGTCGCGGGACATAGCCGCAGGCGGCGAGGTACGGAACCTCGGCCTCGGGCGCGTTGACGTGCAGCCGCAGCGCCACCGGCGCCGGGACGCACAGCAGCACCGCGCGGGCGGTGAGCGTGCCGGTGTCCGTGACCACCCGGGCGTGGCCCGCGGCCGAGATCACCTCACGGACGGCGCAGCCGGTGGTGACGTCCGCCTTGCGCGCCAGATGGCGGGCGAGGGTGTCCATCCCGTCGGTGTAGCTGCGCCAGCGGGTGGTGGAGCCGCAGGCCAGTATGTGGGTGACGAACGGCGCGGCGGCCGAGCGGGTGGTGTCCCAGCCGAAGAAGCAGCCTGCGATCGGCTGGAACAGGTAGTCGTGCAGCTCGGACCGGTAGCCCCGGGCGTACTCCGCCAGCGTCAGGGTGCCCAGCGGGGTGCGCTCCGGCAGATCCGGGTCGTAGGCGGCCCGGCGGCGGCCCTCCGTCGTCAGGAAACGGGCGAGCGAGGCGCGGCCGCGGAGCGAGAGGCCGCCGCCGCTGAGCAGGGCGCGCGGCGCGCCGACATGGCGGTGCGCCCGGCCGTTGCGCCAGGTGGCGACGGGGTGCGGAATCCGCGTGGTCTCCGCCGGGCCCAGCCCCGAACGGCGGATGAGCCGCCAGGTCGCGTCGTATCCGGCGACGGACAGCACCTCGGCGCCGGTGTCCATGACATAGCCGTCCGCGCGGTGGGTGCGCATCCGCCCGCCGACGGCGTCGGCCGCCTCCAGCACCGTGACCGAACGGCCCGCCCGCCGCAGCGTGTCCGCGGCCGCCAGCCCCGATATACCCGCACCGACGACGATGACGTCGTGGACGGTGCTCACGCCCCACCGCCGGCCGCCGCGGCGAGCAGCACATTGGTGACGACCAGCGCCACGACCGAGACGCGATGGGTGTACGTGCCGAGCTTGCGGGCCGTCAGGATCCGGCCGCGGACCACGCCCGTCACGAACTGCGTCACGCGCAGCGCGACGACCGGAAGCATCGCCAGCGGGAACCACCACGGTGCCAGGCCCGCCACCGTCGCCACGGCGATCAGCGCGCCCTCCGTGGCGGAGACCGCGCCGATGAAGACCTTGTTGCCGCGCTCAGAAGTGAGGACGGCCACCGTCGGACGGCCCACGGAGGCGTCGCCCGCCCGGTCGTTGGTGTTGGAGTAGACGCCGAACAGCAGCGGTCCCAGACCGAACAGCGTGCCCTGGACCAGCGCGAAGCCGGTGACCTGCCCGGCGAGCAGACCGTACGGCGCCACCACCAGGCCGAGGCCCAGGGCGACCATGAAGATCTCCTGCCAGCCGTGGTAGCTGATCTTCAGCCCGTAGGAGTACTGCACCGAGGTGACCAGGCACAGCGCGGCGGTCGCCACTGCCCACCATGGGGCGTGCGGGGCGACGGCGACGGCCGCGCCCCACAGCAGCACGCACCCGGCGGCCGTGGCCCAGCCGAAGCGGATCGCCTCCCGTTCGGTGAGTGTCCCGGCCAGCAGGGGCTTGCGGCGGATCTTGCGCAGCGGCGCGTCGGGGCCGTAGTTGGCCGCGTCGCTGCCGTCGCGCAACCCCGTCACGTCGTCGAACGTGGTCATCGCGGCGACGAGGCAGAGCATGCCGAGGCCGAAGAGCGCGAGCACCGCGAGGGTGGTGGAATCCGCGCGCAGCGGCGCGGCCAGCAGGCTCCAGACAATGGCGAGGCTGAGGTAATAGTCGAAGATGTCGAGTTTGGCCAGTCTGCAATAAGCGGCGAATTTTCCCGAGGAGACGGGTGGCGCGATCGCTACGGCGCCGTGTGAATCGTGGGTCACAGAACTCTCCGTGGTCACGGCGGACCTCGAAAACGGCCCGCCGAATATCAATCGGAAGTGACCGTATGAGACGTCCCGAACCCACT
The DNA here is from genome assembly GCF_042739975.1 of Streptomyces sp. NPDC059080. Lineage (NCBI taxonomy): Bacteria > Bacillati > Actinomycetota > Actinomycetes > Kitasatosporales > Streptomycetaceae > Streptomyces > Streptomyces sp. NPDC059080. The sequence continues at coordinate 199,527 of NZ_JBHYGX010000008.1, read as the reverse complement.
GAGGGCCACGTTGTGCATGTTCATCAGATCAGGTGATCGTTTTCAAGGCGCGACCTCGAACGGGCCGCGCTGCCCGGATGGCCGACCGGTGCGACAGGCTTTTTCCAGCAGCCAGTTGGAAACGTTTCTCCAACCCATCTGTCCAGTACAGGCCGGTGGCGTGAAACGGGTGCCGGCGTCACTCGTACGGATCGTCCTTGCTCCATCCGGTGCATACGTCGGCCGCGCTGGGACATTCTTGGATTGCACGAAGCGCCGTGAGAGCGGTGGGTTTCCCAGAGGCGTCGTGCGTATCCACGGCACCGTTCCTTGCGTGAGTCACGCCTGCTACGCAAGTTGTCCGCGTAATTCTTCCGCGGCCGCATTTCCGACGTCCTTCGTCGCTCATTCAGCCCGTCATTCATTCCTCAAGGAGTGTCATGTCCAACAAGGACCTGCAGCAGTCACGCCTCCAGCAGCGCTTTGCTCTGTACGACACGGACAACGACGGCCAGATCAGCCGCACGGACCTGGAGAACGAGGCGCGCCGCATCGTCGAGGCGTTCGGTGAGTCGGCCGACTCACCTCGCGCCCAGCTGCTGCTGCACGCCTACCCGACGCTGTTCGACTACCTCAGCGAGAAGGCCGGTGCCGGCGACACGCTGACGAAGGACCAGTTCCTGCAGGTCGCCGAGGAGCAGGTGCTCGCCGACGGCCCCGTCGGTTTCGCGCGCGTCCTGCAGCCCAGCATCCACGCCATGGTCCACCTCGCCGACACCGACGGTGACGGCCAGATCAGCCCGCCCGAGTTCCAGAAGTGGCTCCAGGCCATCAACGCCGACACCGACGCCGACGCCGCCTTCCAGGCCGTCGACGCGGACGGCAACGGCCAGCTCTCCGTCCAGGAGATCGTCCACGCGGTCGGCCGCTACCACGCCGGTGAGCTGGACGCCCCGCTGCTCGGCGTCTGACCTGGGTGGTGTTCCGCTCCCGCAGTGCGGTCCGGTCCTTCCGGCCCGCACTGTGCGTGGGCCGGCCCGGCCCGCGGACGGCACGGATGCGGGCGGCACGGATGCGGGCGGCGCTGCTCCTGTCGGCCCTGGCCCAGGGCCTTCCGGGCGCGTGGGCGATGTTCCTGCCCCACAGCTTCTTCCGGAACTTCCCGCTGCCGGGCCACCGGTGGGTCGCGGTGTTCGCCCCGTACAACGAGCATCTGGTCCGGGACTTCGGCTCGCTCGTGGTGGCGCTGGCGGCGGTGCTGCTCTGCGCCGCCCGCACGCCACGGCCGCCGCTCGTCCGGGCCGCCGCGCTGGCACAGCTCGTCTTCTCCGTGCCGCACCTTCTTTTCCATCTGCACCATCTCGCGATGTTCTCGCCCGCCGACGTCGTCGCCCAGCTGATCACGCTGGTGCTGCCCGTCGTCGTCGCGCTGTACCTCCTGTGGGCCTCGGCCCGCGACGGGAGCGACCACGGCACGGCCGTGCGTACCCCCGCGCCCTACCCATGACCCTCTCTTGAGAAGGAAGACCCTCATGACCAACGCCGTACAGGAAGAGCGACTCCAGCGCCGTTTCCAGCTGTGGGACCGGGACGGCGACGGACGCATCGACCGCAGCGACTGGGAGAACGAGGCGCAGCGCATCCTCCGCGCCTTCGAGGCCGCCCCGTCCTCCGACCGCGGTGAGGCCGTTCTCACCGCCTACCTCGGCATGTGGGACTACCTCGCCGGTCACGCCGGGATCGGGGAGGGCGGTTCGCTCGGCTTCGACCAGTTCCGCGACCTCGCCGGCCGTCAGCTCCTCGCCCGCGGTCCGGAGGGCTTCGACGAGGTGCTGCGCCCGACCATCGGCTCCATCGTCGGGCTCTGTGACACCGACGGCGACGGCCAGGTCGACCCCGAGGAGTTCCGCTCCTGGATCCGCGCGATCGGCAGCCCCGAGGAGACCGCCGAGACGGCGTTCCAGGCCATCGACGCCGACGGCGACGGCAAGCTGACCGTCGAGGAACTCGTCCAGGCCGTGCACAAGTACCACGCGGGCGAACTCGACGTCGCTCTGCTGTGACCCGCCCCGGGCCCCGCACCCCCGCCGACGGGTGCGGGGCCCGGCCTTTGCCCGTCACCGGCCCGCCCCGTCGGTACCGACCCCGAGGACCCATGGACCACCACACCACAACCGGCCGCACCGGGGCGCCGACCGCCCCGCCCCGCCCGGTGCCCTTCTTCACCCACGCCCGGTCCTTCGAGGACCGCTGGCCAGCCATCCGCGACCGCCTCACCGAGGTCGCCGACGACGGCAAGTTCTCCCACGGCAGCCAAGTGGGCCGCTTCGAGCAGGCGCTGGCCGCCTGGACCGGCGCCCGCTTCGCCGTCGGCGTCAACAGCGGCACCGACGCCCTCGTCCTCGCACTGCGCGCCTGCGGCCTGCGCCCCGGCGACGAGGTCGTCGTCCCCGCCTTCAGCTTCGTGGCCACCGCCTCCTCCGTCGCCCTCGCCGGCGGCACGCCCGTCTTCGCCGACATCGACCCCGTCGGCTACGGCCTCGACCCCGCCGCCGCGGACGCCGCCGTCACCGCCCGCACCCGGATGCTGATGCCGGTGCACCTCTTCTGCCAGCTGGCCGACATGCGGGGCCTGACCCGCGTCGCCGAACGGCACGGCCTGACCGTCCTGGAGGACAGTGCCGAGGCCATCGGCATGCGCTGGGGCGGCGTCCACGCCGGGCTCCTCGGCGCCGGCGGCGTGCTCTCCTTCTTCCCCACCAAGACGCTCGGCGCGCTCGGCGACGCCGGGGCCTTCCTCACCGACGACCCGCAACTCGCCGAGACCGTCGCGGCGTTGCGCCACCACGGACGCCACGGCCGCACCCTCGGCCACTTCCCGGGCATCTCCCGCCCCACCGACCTCATCGGCGTCAACAGCAAGATGGACGACCTCCAGGCCGCCGTCCTCCTCGGCAAACTCCCGGCCCTCGCCGAGGACATCCGCCGCCGCGCCGCCCTCGCCGCCGCCTACAGCGAACGGCTCCGCGACACCCCCGGCGTGCTCCGCCTGCCCACCCTCGTGCAGCGCGAGGTCCCCACCGAGCCGGTCTTCTACGTCTATCTGATCGAGGTGGAGCGCCGCGACGCGCTCGTCGCGTATCTCGCCGGCCACGGCGTCGGCACCGAGACGTACTACCCCGTCCCGCTCCACCTCCAGCCCTGCTTCGCCCACCTCGGATACCGCCGCGGGCAGTTCCCGCACGCCGAACGGGCCTGCGAGCGGACCGTCGCGCTGCCCCTCTACCCGGATCTGGGCACCGACGACGTCGACCGGGTCTGCGACCTCATCCGCCGCTTCGCCACCGGGAGGGCCGCCCGTTGATCCCCTTCTTCCCGCCGGACCTCTTCGAGCAGGACCGCGACGTCCTCATCGACCTCGTCCACGAGATCGGCACCACGCCCGACCAGAAGTTCATCCTCGGCACCCGCACCGCCGCGTTCGAGGATGCCCTGCGCACCCTGTACGGCGCGGGCGACGTCATCGCCTGCTCCAGCGGCACCTCCGCCCTCACCCTCGTACTGCGGGCCATGGACATCGGCCCCGGCGACGAGGTCGTCGTCCCCGCCTACGGCTGCGCGCCGCTGGCCAACACCGTCGCCGGGCTCGGCGCCACCCCCGTCTTCGCCGACATCGACCCCTGGACGATGGTGGCCGACCCCCAGGCGATGGACGACGCGGTCACCGCCCGCACCAAGGCGCTGATGCCCGCCCACATGTTCTCCGTGATGGCCGACATGCCGGCCCTGCGCAAGCTCGCCGACGACCGCGGCGTCCGCCTCGTCGAGGACTCCGCCGTCGCCCAGGGCGGCGTCCTCGACGGCCGCCCCGCGGGCACCTGGGGAGACGCCGGGGTCTTCTCGTTCGTCCAGGTCAAGACGTTCGGCACGGCGGGGGAGGGCGGCGCCGTCCTCACCTCGGACCCGGTGCTCGGCCGCACCGTACGGGCGCTGCGCAACCACGGTCAGGAGGGCCCGCGCTTCGTCCACCAGCGCCTGGGTCTCAACAGCCGCTTCGATGAGATCCTCGCCGCCTTCCAGCTGCACCGGCTGCCCGGTCTCGCGGCCCGCCTGGAACGCCGGGCCCGCATCGCCGCGTACTACACCGAGCGGTTCACCCCGCTGCGCGAGGCCGGTGTCCTGCCCCCGCCGCCCGGCCGCGACGGCCGCTGCTTCTACGTCTACGCGCTCCTCGCCGAGCGGCGCGACGCGCTCCGCGACCACCTCGCCGAGCGCGGGGTGGCCTCGCACGTCTACTATCCGCTGCCGCTGCCGCAGCAGCCGGCGTTCGCCCCGTACGCCCCGGCCGGGCGGTGCTGGCCGCACGCCGAGCGCGCCGCGGAACGGCAACTCGCCCTGCCTGTTCACCCGCATCTGACGGACGCTCAGGTCGAGCACGTCGCCGACGCCGTCTGTGCCTTCGTCACGGAAGGGACCCGCCGATGACGCCCGCCGCCGACCGCTATGTCTTCGCCACCGCCTTCGCGCGCGAGGAGGAACGTCTCGCGCTGGGGGAGGCGCTCTGGGACCCCGGCACCAGGGAACGGCTCGCCGCCACCGGCGTCGGGCCCGGCTGGTCCTGCCTGGAGATCGGTGCCGGGCGCGGCTCCGTCGCCGCGTGGCTGGCCGACCGGGCCGGCCCGGCCGGCGAGGTGGTCGCCGCCGACCTCGACACCGAGCGCCTGAAGTGGCTGACCGGCCGCGGTGTGACCGTCCACCACCACGACGTCGTCACCGACGACCTCCCCGAGGCCCACTTCGACCTCATCCACGCCCGTCTCGTCCTCCAGCACGTCGGCGACCGGCAGCAGGCCGTGGACCGCCTGTACCGCGCCCTCAAACCCGGCGGCCACCTCGTCCTGGAGGACACCGACACCGCCTCCCTCTTCAGCCACCCCGCGCAGGACGACTTCCTGAACGACGTCAAACGCGCCGCCTACGACGTGATGTGCGCGTCCGGCTACCACCCCCGCAGCGGGCTGCTCGACGTCCAACTCGCCACGGACGCCGGGCTGATGGACATCGTCGCGGAAGGGCGTTCCGCGGTGGTGCGCGGCGGCAGCGACGCGGCGCGCTGGTTCGCGCTGTGGCTGGAGCATCTGGCGCCCGCGATGCTCGCCCGCGGCGCCGTCACCGAGGAGCGCCTCGCCCGCGCCCAGGTGGACCTCACCGACCCCGCCCACTGCTGGCTCTCCCAGGTGATGGTCACCGTCCACGGACGGCGGCCCGCCTCCGACACCCTCCGGAAGGGGTGTACGGCACCGTGAAACCCCCCGCTCTCGGCACCCTCTTCGATGTGCTGGCCGACCGCGGCAGCCGCACCGCCGTGCACCTCAGCCGCCCCTTCGACCTGGCGCCCGACGGCCCGACGGAGTACGGCATCGGGCAACTCGCCGACCTGGTGCGGCAGACCGCCGCCCGGCTCGCCGCCTCCGGCGTCCGCGCCGGGGACCGGGTGGCCGTCGTCAAGCCCAACCACTGGGACACCGTGCTGCTGGCCTGCGCCGCGTCCCGCCTCGGCGCCGTACCGGCGCTGCTCTCCCCGCGGCTGCGCGGCGACGCCCTCCGGGACCTGCTGCGGCGGCTGGACCCGGCGCTGCTGGTCACCTCGGCCACCACCCTCACCGCCCGCCCCGGCACCGACCTCACCGCGTACGCCGCGCGCACCCTCCTCGTCGGCGGCGTACCGTACGACGGCCCCGCCGCCGGGGAGATCCTGACGCCCGCCGACGTCGACGGGCACGCCGTCCCGCCGGTGGTGTCGCGCGCGCTCGACGACACCGTGGTCATCCACCACACCTCCGGGACGACCGGGCTGCCGAAGCTCGTGGAGCACTCAACCCGGACGATCGTCCACCGGCTCGCCCACTTCGAGTGCCATCGGGTCCCGGTGCTCGCCAGCCGCCGTTCCGACACGGTGGCGACCGCCGATCCGTTCACCCACGGCCGGGCGGTGCCCTGGACGATCAGCGTGCTGCACCTGGAGCCCCGCGCCGTCGTCCTCCTCGCCGACCACGACCCGCGGACGGCGGAGCAGACGCTGCTGCGCACCCCGCCCACCACGCTGGAGGCGTCCCCCACCACCTTTGTCACCTGGCGCGATCTGGCCGCCCGCCGCAGCGCCGCCCTCCAGGACGTCCGGCTCTACATCAGCACCTTCGACGCCGTCCATCCGCCGACCGTCCGCGGCTTCCTGGCGGCCTCCCGGCACCGGCAGCCGCGCTGGCTCCAGGGCTGGGGACAGACCGAGACCGGCCCGCTGACGTTCCGGCTGCTGACCCGCAAGTCCCTGGAGCGCAGCGGGGAACGTCACCCCACCACCCGTGACCTGGGGCGGCCGGTGCCCGGACGGACCCGGCTGCGGGTGGTCGACCCGCAGACCCTGCGCCCGGTGGGCCGGGGCCGCCCCGGGCTGGTTCTCGCCCGTACCAAGGCGCGGTGCGTGGGGTACGTCGGCGAGCAGGACCGCTGGGCGGCGAAGGCCGATGGACCGTGGTGGAACACCGGCGACATCGGTGTACTCACCCGCGGCGGGAGCCTGATCCTCACCGACCGGGAGGTCGACACCGTCCCGGGGGCGAGCTGCGTGGAGCTGGAGGACGTGATCGAGGACCGGCTCGCCGAAGTCGTCGAATGCACCGTCCTGGGCGTGCCGGGACCGGAGCTGCTGCCGGTGCTGGTGACCGCCGACGGCACGCTCGACCCGGAGGCGTGGGCCGTGGCGGTGCGCGATCTGCCGGCGATGGCGGAGCCGGTGGTACGGGAGTGGGACGAGGTCCCGCGCACCGAGACCGGCAAGGTCCGCCGCCTTGAGCTGCGCCGTCTGGTACGGCCGCGGGCCGTGCGGTCGGCTCAGAGCGGCTGGGCGGAGGTGCCGCGAAGCCGGTCCCGGGTGTCGAGCAGCAGTGGTGCCCACCCCGGCAGATCGTCGACGGGGATCACCCGGTGGTCCTGGAGCAGGATGGTCAGATCCGCCGCGGCCGCGGCCGCGCGCAGATGCGGCTCGGCGGGAACGGCCGTGCCGCCCGGGGACCAGCCGTCGGCGAGCGGATCGTGGTACGTCACCCACGCCCCGGCCTCGTCCAGCAGCCGGGCGAGCGGCGCGGCGGGCGTGGACCGCAGATCGCGGCTGTCGCGCTTGTACGTCACGCCGACGAGCAGGACCCGGGAGCCCGCCAGCTCCTTGCCGGTGCCGTTGAGGAGCTGCCCGGCGCGACGGACGACATGGGACGGCATGGCGGAGTTGATCCGCTGGGCCAGTTCGACGAGCGGCAGCGGGGATCCGATCTCGCGGGCCCAGTGCGTCAGATAGGCGGGGTCGACGGGAATGCAGTGGCCGCCCACGCCGGGACCGGGGCGGAATTCCTGAAAACCGAAGGGTTTGCTGCTGGCGCAGTCGATGACGTTGGAGACATCGATACCCCAGGAACGGGCGGTCACCGCGATTTCGTTGACCAGGGCGATATTCACGCTGCGGTAGACATTCTCCAGTAATTTGGACAGCTCCGCCTCGCGCGCGGAACCGGCCCGGACCACGCGGTCGCACAATCGCCGGAAGAAGGCGAGGGCGGCGTCCGTACAGGCGGGGGTGTAACCGCCGACCACGCGTGGAGTGTTCCGTACGCCGAAGGTTTCATTTCCGGGGTCGATGCGCTCCGGTGAGAAGGCGAGGGAGAAATCCGGACCGGCGGTGAGACCGGAGGATTCTTCCAGAATCGCGCGGACCGGTCCGTCCGTGGTGCCGGGGAATGAGGTGGATTCCAGAATGACGAGCGTGCCCGGCTTCAGATGCGCGCCCAGTGCCCGTGCCGCGTCCCGTACATGCGTCAGATCCGGACCGCCCGCGTCGTCCAGCGGCGTCGGGACGCAGAGGACGGTGACGGACGCCTCGGCCAGGACTCCCGGGTCGGTGGTGGCGTGGAAGCCGACGGCGCGCATGGCCGTGACGTCGGCTTCCGTGACGTCCGGCAGCGGTGAGCGGCCGGATTCCAGCGTTGCCGTCACGGCCGGATTCGTGTCCACCCCGGTGACCCGCATTCCCGCGGCGCACGCTTCGCGTGCCAGCGGGAGCCCCGTGTAACCGAGACCGATCACGGCCAGTCTTTCCACCATCACTCCTCACGCTGCGGACCCCGTACGGACTTCCGTACGGACTTCCGTACGATCCCCCGATTTTCGGCTCAACCTTAAATGAGTGGAATCGTTCGAAGGGGGCAGCCGAAGAGGGTTCACTCGGATTGGTGAAAGTGCTCACTCTCGCTCGCGGCCACTCTCCATTCGCCTGACGATGATCATCGTTCGGCATTTTTGATCGGCCTTCGTCGAATGTGATCAATTGTTTCGGCGGGGGAGGGCGGGATCGTGGGGGAGGGGTAGCGTGACGCCTCGTCATGGGGTGACAACACGTTTTCCTTTCCGTCGGATGATCCGGCGTGGATACGCGTCGCCCACCTTCCTGCCAGATGCCTCGCACCGTGCGGATTCTGGCTGAATTCCGCCGGAAAAACGGACGGAGGGGAGGGCCTACCAGGAAAACGGCGATCGCCGGAAAAGGGAACGGTCCCCGGTCCGGGGCTCCCGGAACACACGAAGGAGGCACACCCACCGTGCTGCGCACACTGCTCGTCGGGCTCGGCAGGTCCGGAACGGGGCTCCATCTGCCGGTCCTGCTGCGCGCCCGCAGAGCCGAGCCGGGTCTCTTCGCCGCGGGACCGGTCGTGGGCGTGGACCCGGGCCGCACGCCCGCCGCCCCGGACGGCCTCACCGTCGCCGCCGGCCTCCGCGACGCCCGCCGCCTCCTCGACCCCGACCGGACCGTCGTCCACCTCTGCACCCCGCCCGCCGTCCGCGACGGCGTGCTGGAAGAGGTCGCGGCCCTCGGCTTCCGCCGCCTCGTCGTCGAGAAACCCCTGGCCGCCGACCGCGCCGCGCTCCGCCGGGTCCGCGCCGCCGTCGACCGCCACCACCTGGATGTCACCGTCGTCGCCCCCTGGCTGCACAGCGCGCTGACCGACCGCCTCGCCACCCTCCTCGGCGACGGAACCCTCGGCGCCGTCCGGCACATCGGCGTCACCCAGCACAAACCGCGCTTCCGCCGTTCCCTGACCGCATCCAGCCACACCAGCGCCTTCGAGGTCGAGGTCCCGCACGCCGTCGGGGTGCTGCTGCGGCTGCTCGGCGACGCCCACGCCGAGGACGCCTCCTGGAGCGACGTGCGCCTCGGCGACGCCGTCGCCCCCCGCCTGGGCACCGCCCGGCTGCACCTGACGCACCACACGGGCGGGCGCAGCGACGTGTACTCCGACCTCACCTCGCCCGTCCGCCGCCGCCGCATCGTCATCGACACCGACCACGCCCGCCTGACCGGCGACTACCCGATCAGCGAGGACGACGATGTGGCGCAGCTCCTCGTGGAACACCGGCCCGGCGGCGGTGCCACGACCGTCACCCGGGAACTGCTCCCCGACGACGCCCTCACCCGCTGCCTGATCCGCACCTACCGCCACGCCGCGGGCCGCACTGCCCCGGACGACGCGGCCCTCCCCGGCGGACCGGGCGATCTCGGGCTCCACATCCGCACCGTCGAACTCCTCGACGACGCCCGACGGCTGGCCGCCATGGCCCGGCCGCACCACCCCCTCACCACCGACCGGAAAGAGGTGGCCGGTCATGCCGGCTGAGTCCGTCCGACACACCCCCCACCCACCGCCGGGCCCGGGCACCGGATGGGCCGCCCCCGGCATCCGCTACGCGGGCATCGGCGACGAGGCGGCGTCCGGCGCCGAGGGCCAGCTCGCCGCCCTTCACGGCCTCGGCTGGCACGCCGTCGAACTCCGTTCCGTCGACGGCGTCGCCCTCGCCGACCTGCCGCCCGCCGCCTTCGACGCCCTCGCCGGACGCCTCGCCGCCACCGGCACCGACGTCGTCTGCGTCGACTCCCGGATCGCCAACTGGAGCCGCCCGGCCACCGACCCGTTCGAGCAGGACCTCGCCGAACTGCGGACCCTCGCCGCCCGCTGCGCCACCCTCGGCACCCGTCACGTCCGCGTGATGTCCTATCCCGACGGCGGACTCCCCGACGACGAGTGGCGCCGCCGCGTCCTCGACCGGATGACCGCCCTCACCCACCTCGCCGAGGACCACGGCCTCGTCCTGCTCCACGAGAACTGCCACGGCTGGGCCGGGACCCGCGCCGACCGGATGCTCGCACTCCTCGACCATGTCGCCAGCCCCGCGCTGCGCCTGCTCTTCGACATCGGCAACGGCGTTCCGCACGGCTACGACGCCCCCGCGCTGCTCGACGCCGTCATCGACCACGTCGCCCACGTCCACGTCAAGGACGCCGTGACCGGCCCCGACGGCGACATCGTCTACACCCTCCCCGGCCACGGACAGTCCGGCGTCGCCGCCTGCCTCACCGCCCTGGCCCGCCGCGGCTGGCAGGGCACCTGGTCCGTCGAACCGCACACCCGGCTGCGCCCGCACGACGGCACGGACGACCGCGAGCTGGACGGCATCGCCGCATTCACCGCGTACGGCCGGGCCCTGGAACGCCTGGTGGAGCGCGAGGTCCGTCCCGCGGCGGCCCCGGCGGAACACGGCGACCGCCCGTGACCGCACCCCACCACCCGGCCCGCCTCGGCCCCGCCGACCGCGACCTGTTGCTGCGCCTCCTCGACACGCCCACCGCCGGACCGCTGGAGACCGGCGGCGACACCACCGGCGTCCGCCTGTGGGACGCCGGACGCGCCTACGCCGCGGCCGCCGCCCCGCTCGGCCTCACCACCGTGCGCCACGCCGCGCCCGCTCCGGCCGAACTCGACCTGGACGATGTGCCGTTGACGGTCCGCGAGGCCGCCGCCGGGCGGCCCGGCTTCCTCGCCTGCCAGCCCTCCCTCGTCCTGCGGCTCGGACCGCCGCTGCCGCGCGCGGACACCGTGATGTTCAACGTCCACCTCGACACCGTCGGCGGCTGGTGGCCCGCCTCCTTCGACGGCACCCGTTTCCACGGCCGCGGCGCCATCGACGCCAAGGGCCCGGCCGTCGCCCTCCTCGCCGGGATCCGCGCGGCCATGGCCCGCGACCCCGCCGTCGGCGCCGACATCGCCGTCCTCGTCCAGGCGGTCGCGGGCGAGGAGGGCGGCGCGATGGGCACCTACGGCACCCGGCCGCTCGTCCGCGAGGGGCTGACCGGCGCCCTCAACCTCTTCTGCGAACCGACCCGCCACCGCTATCTGCCGCGTGCCACCGCCGCGATGACCGCCTGCGTCGAGGTCGCCGGCGCCGACGCCGTCGACGACTGCCCGGCCGCCGGACACAACGCCACCGCGCTCCTCGGCCACCTCGCCCACCACCTCGCCACCGTCCTGCCCGGACGGGTGCCCGGCGCGGGCGTCTGCGTCGCCGGGCTCCACACCGGCGACCGCCACAACAAGGTCTACGGCACCGGCCGCCTGCTGCTGAACCTCTCCTACGGCACCCGCGCCACCGCCCGCGCCGCCGAAGCCGCGCTCCACGCGACCGTACGGGAGGGGATCGACGCCTTCCGGGCCTCGGCCGCCGCCGAACCCACCCTCGCCCGCACCGTCGAGGACGCCGCCGCCCTCACCTCCGTCCGCTGGCACAAACGCGGCCTGCCCGCCCTGGACAGCCGTGCCGCCTGGGCCGACGACCTGCTGGCGAAGGGCGCCGGACTCGTCCGCTGGCCGGACACCGAACCGGCCTTCACCTGCGACGCCATCTGGATGGCCGACGTCCCCGACACCTGCACCGCCGTCCTCGGCCCCGGCGACCTCGGCGCCAACCGCGCCCACGCGGACGGGGAGTTCGCCGACCTCGCCGATCTGGACCGCTACGCCGAGGAGGTCGCCCGTGTCCTGACCGCCTTCGCCGCCCGGCGGCCCGCCCACCCCAGCGCGCCCCGCTGACCGTCCCGCCCACGCTGAGAGGAACCCCGCCACGATGCCCCCGACCCCCGCCGCACCGGCCACCGGCCGCGCCCCGGACGCCGCTCCCGAGCCCGCCGCCGATGCCCCCGAGGTCCGTGTCCCGTACGGCGCGCTGCTCACCTTCACCACCGAGGTGCTGCGCTCCCGCGGCCTGCCCGACGGGCGCGCCGCCACCGCGGCCGAAGCCCTGTGCCACGGCGACCTCACCGGCTTCACCACCCACGGTCTGACCAACCTCGCCCGGCTCTACCTCCCGCTCCTCGACGCGGGGCGCTGCGATCCGCGCGCCGAACCGGAGACCGTCACCGACACCGGCGCCGCCGTCCTGCTCGACGCGCACCGCGCTCTCGGCCTGTGGGCCGCCGCCGAGGCGATGGACCTCGCCGTCGAACGCGCCCGCACCCACGGCCTCGGCATGGTCTCGGTCCGCGGCGGCACCCACTTCGGCTGCGCCGGATTCCACGCACTGCGCGCCGTCGCCCACGGCATGATCGGCCTCGCCACCGCCAACTGCGGCCACCAGCGCCTCGTCCCGCCGCCCGGCGGCGCCGCCCCGATGCTCGGCACCAACCCCCTCGCCCTCGCCTCCCCGGCCGGTGACCACCCGCCGTTCACCCTCGACATGAGCACCACCGTCGTCCCCACCGGCCGGATCCGCGCGGCCGCCCGGGCCGGCGAAACGATCCCGCCGGGCTGGCTCACCGACGCCGACGGCGCCCCCGTCACCGACCCCGCGGCGTACGACCGCGGCGACGCCCAGCTGCGGTGGCTGGGCGGCGACCCGGAGCACGGCGCCCACAAGGGCTTCGGGCTCGGGCTGCTGGTCGAGGTGTTGTCCGCGCTGGTCTCCGGCTCCGGGGTGGGCCCGCGGTCCGCCGCCGGGAAGACGCCGTCCGCCCGGCCCGACGACGACGTCGGCTACTTCCTGCTTGCCGTCGCCCCGTCCGCGCTGCGCTCCCCGGCCGACGTTGCCACCGCCGCCACCGGCCTCTTCGGCGCCCTGCTGGACTGCCCGCCGCACCGCCCCGACGAGCCCGTCCGCTATCCGGGCTGGCACGAGCAGCGCCGCACCCGCGAACGCACCGCCCACGGTGTCCCGCTGGCCCCCGCGCTCCACGCCGAACTCCGCTCCGTCGCGGACGCCGCCGGGCTGGCGTTCCCCGACGCCGCTCCGTCCGGAGGCGCCGTATGACACCGCTGCGGATCGGCATCATCGGACTCGGCGTCATCTCCCGCTTCTACCTGGCCGCCCTTGACCGCTCCCCGGAGGCGGACCTCGTCGCGGTCTGCGACCCGGACACGACCACCCACCGCGGCCTGCCGCCGCACGTCGCCCGCCACACCGACCACCGGGAACTGCTGGCCACCGCCGACGTGGACGCCGTCGTCGTCAACGTCCCCAACGACCTGCACTTCCCCGTCTGCCGCGACGCGCTCGCCGCCGGGCGTTCCGTCTGTGTGGAGAAGCCGCTCGCCAACAGTGTCGAGGACGCCCGGCAGCTGGTCGCCCTGGCGCGGGGGACGGGCGCCGTGCTCTTCACCTCCTTCCACCGCCGCTACAACGCCGAAGTCCTCGCGCTCCGCGACCGGTTGCCCCGCGAGGTGCCCGTCGCCTCCCTGACGGTGCGGTACGAGGAGATGATCGAGGAGCACGCCGGGCGGGACCGCTGGTACCTCGACCCGGCGCGCTGCGGCGGCGGCTGCCTCGCCGACAACGGGCCCAACGCCCTCGACGTGACCCGCCTCCTCCTCGGCGAGGTCCACGTCACCGGCGCGGACCTGCGCCTGGACGCCCACGGCGTGGACCGCTCGGCGCAGATCCTGCTGGACACCCCCGCCGGGACCGCCGTGCGGATCGTGCTGGACTGGTCGTACCCGGGGGAGCGGAAGACCGTCGAGGTGCGGTGCGCGGACGGCCGTACCGACGGTGCCGACATGCTCGCCGGGCACCCGGAGTTCAAGGGTTCGCTCTGGCACGAGTACGAGGGCGTGCTGCGGGAGTTCACCCGGTCCGTGCGCGCCGGGACGACCGGCGGCCCGACGGCGCCGGACGGCCTGGCCACGGCGGAACTCGTCGCCGACGCCTACGCCCACGGCGCCCGGCAGGGGGCCCGCTCGTGAACCCGGCGGAGGACGGCGCCAAGCGAGCGGTGCGCGGTCGGCTGGTGAAGGTCCTCACGCACCGCCGCGACGACCGCGGGATGACCCTGGAACCGTTCGCCTCCCGCTGTGTGCGGGCGGGGGAGGTCCATGAGCTGGTCACCACCGACCACACCGGGACCGCCGCCGAGGGGCCGGTGGACCGGGTGGGCTTCCTGGGCTTCGTGGAGCTGGAGTGCGCGGGGGTCCTCGACCGCGGCGACACGGTCTGGGCCGACGGCCGCCGCCTCGGCACCGTCCTCGGTTTCGACGCCTGCCACTTCCCCAACCACTACAACATCCTGCTCACCACGCCGGCCCCGCGCACCGGCCCCGACCTGGGGCTCGCGCCGGAGGCGGAGATCGTCTTCACGCAGTGACGGCGGGCGGGGCCCCGGCCCGGGTGGCGCGTGCGGTGCGCATGCCACCCGGGCCCGGCCCGCCCTCAGCCCACCTCCGGCAGCCCGTACTCGCCCATCGCGTCCATCAGCCAGTGCGCCAGATGGTCGGCGAACGAGGCGCGGGGCAGCAGGCGATAGGTGTCGGCGGCGGGGTGCCACAGGACGAGCGGGACCTGGGCGGCGGCGGTGCTGACGGCCCGTCCCGGCGGGAAGGCGCGCGGATGCAGGTCCGGGGCGCACCCCTTCTCCAGGACGTCGCGGGCCGAGGGGCCGCGCAGCTCCAGGACGGTGCGCTGCGCGGAGACATCCACCACCTGGCCCGGCGCGCCGCCCAGCGCCGCGCTCAGGGCGTCGAGCGGCGCAGGGTCACCGTCCTCCGCGACCAGCAGCCATTCGTCGGGCCCCAGCCACAGCGCGGTGCCGTGCTCCCCGCGCGCCGTGTCCCCGCACCGCCTGGGCAGCGGCGCGCCCAGCACCTCCGCGAGCCGGGTGGCGGCCGGGCCGTCCGGCGTGGCACGTAGCGTGGTCATCGTCCGGCAGGGGAGTGCGGCCAGGGCCACCGCGCGCGGCCCGGTGACGGTGGCGGCGCGCAGCGCGCCGGTCAGATGGTCCAGCGGGCCGCGGCGCAGCGCGGCGGGCCCCGGTGCGG
This sequence comes from Streptomyces sp. NPDC059080, assembly GCF_042739975.1. Lineage (NCBI taxonomy): Bacteria > Bacillati > Actinomycetota > Actinomycetes > Kitasatosporales > Streptomycetaceae > Streptomyces > Streptomyces sp. NPDC059080. The sequence goes on along the minus strand of NZ_JBHYGX010000008.1, from coordinate 184,372 downwards.
TCGGTTCAGCCATCACGCCTGGTCCCTTCGGGGTCGTACAGCACGGGGGAGGACACCACCACGGGCACCGGGGTGTCGCCGACGACGGCGATCACCTCGTCGCCGATGCGGTCGCGCCCGCCGGTGAGGAGCGCCAGCGCGAAGGGGTGCCCGAGCGCCGGACTGTGGTAGCCCGACGTGATGTGGCCCAGCATCGGCACCGGCCCGTCCTGCGGGGTCAGCGACACGCCCCGGTCGACGATCTGGGTGCCCTCCGGCAGCCGGGTGCGGCGGTCGGCCGGGATCAGGGAGACGAGATGCCGGCGGTCCGCGCGGACGGTGTCGGGACGCGTCAGCGACCGTTTGCCGATGAAGTCCTTGTGGCGGGAGACCACCCAGTCCATCCCGGCGTCCAGTGGTGTGACGGTGCCGTCGGTGTCCTGGCCGACGATGAGGAATCCCTTCTCGGCGCGGAGCACATGCATCGCCTCCGTGCCGTACGGGGTGATGCCCTCGGGGCGGCCCGCCTCCTCGACCCGGTCCCATACGGCCTGCCCGTACCACGCCGATACGTTGATCTCGTAGGCGAGTTCGCCGGAGAAGGAGATCCGGCAGATCCGCGCGGGGACGCCGCAGGCGAGGGCGGTCTCGCGGACCGCCATGAACGGGAACGCCTCCCGGCCGGTGTCGAGTCCGGGCGCGAGGCGGGCGACGACGTCGCGGGAGCGCGGGCCGACGACGGCGACGGTGGCCCACTGTTCGGTGACGGAGGTGCAGGTCACGTCCAGTTCCGGCCACTCGGTCTGTAGCCACTCCTCCAGCCGGTCGAGGACGGCGGCGGCGTTGCCGGTGGTCGTCGTCATGAGGTAGCGGTCGTCGGCGAGGCGGAGGGTGACGCCGTCGTCGAAGATCATGCCGTCCTCCCCGCACATCACGCCGTAGCGTGCGAGGCCGGGGCGGAGCTTCTTGAAGCCGTTGGTGTAGACGCGGTTGAGGAATTCCCCGGCGTCCGCGCCGCGGAGTTCGATCTTCCCGAGCGTGGAGGCGTCCATGAAGGCGACGCCCTCCCGCGCCGCCCGGCACTCCCGCGCCACCGCCGCGTCCATGTCCTCACCGGGCCGCGGGTAATACCGCGGCCGTTTCCACTGCCCGACGTCCTCGAAGACCGCGCCGCGCGCGAGGTGCCCCTCGTGCAGGGCGGTGCGGCGCGCGGGGTCGAACAGCGCGCCGGTCTCCCGCCCGGCCAGCGCGGCGAACGCGACCGGGGTGTACGGCGCCCGGTAGGTGGTGGTGCCCAGCGCCCCGGGGGAGTCGGCGCCGCGCAGCGCGGCGAGCACGCCGAGCGCGTTGACGCCGGAGGTCCGCCCCTGGTCGTGGGCGGTGCCCAGCGTGGTGTACCGCTTGATGTGCTCGGCGCCGCGCATCCCGGTGCCCGCGGCGCGGTGCAGATCCGCGACGGTCACCTCCCGCTGGAGATCGACGAAGTGGGTGTCCCAGGTGGCCGGGTCGTCGCCGTCGCCGGGGACCAGCCACAGCGGCCGTACGGGCGCCGGAGCCTGCGGCCGGTGCGGCGCCGGGACGGTGGCCGGAAGGCCCGCGGCGGACGCCGCCAGCGCCCCGGCACGGGCCCCCTCGGCGAGGCACCCGGCGGTGTCGTACGTGCCCCGCACCGCACCGGCGAGATGCTGTCCGTCCACCGCCGTGCCGGGCACGAACGCGGCGAGGTCCGCGTCCCAGCGCAGAGAGCCCTGCCGCTGGCTGTGCAGAGGCACCACAGGGCTCCAGCCGCCCGAGACGGCCAGCAGGTCGCAGGGCAGCGCCTCGCCGGGCCCGGCGGGGAGGCCCGCCGCGTCCAGCGGGCGGACGGTGACCCCGTCGATCCGGTCGGTGCCCGAGGTGGCGGTCACGGCGCTGCCGGTGCGCACCGGCACTCCGGTACGTTCGCCGAACTCCCTTGCCGTATCCGTGAGTTCGGGCCGGGAGTCGACGACGGCGGTGACGGCGCAGCCCGCCGCGGCCAGGTCGGCCGCGGTGGCGTACGCGCTGTCGTCGGTGGTCGCCACCACCGCGCGGCGACCCGGCAGCACCCCGTAGTGGCGGAGATAGGCGCTCACGGCGTGGGCGAGCATCACCCCGGGCCGGTCGTTCCCGGCGAAGACCAGCGGCCGCGGATGCGCGCCGGTCGCCAGGACCACCTGGCGCGCCCGGATGTGCCACAGCCGCTGCCGGGAGACCCCGGCGGGCGCGGCGGCCCCGAGGTGATCGGTGCGCCGCTGCAGCGCCAGCACGTAGTTGCCGTCGTACGCGCCGAAGGCACAGGTGCGGGTCAGCACCCGGACCTCCGGTTCCGCGTCCAGCGCCGCGCGGGTGGCGGTGGCCCAGGTCAGGGCGGCCGCCTCCGGGCCGTCGCCGGGCGCGGCGGCGAGCAGCGCGCCGCCGGTGTCCGGCCGGTCCTCGATGAGCAGCACCCGCGCCCCGGCCCGGCTCGCGGCGGCCGCCGCGGCGAGCCCCGCCGGGCCCGCGCCGACGACCAGCACATCGGTGTGCACGTACTTCTTGTCGTACACCGCGGGGTCCGGCGTGGGGTCGAGGCGGCCGCGCCCGGAGAGGGTGGTGGCGCGCAGCCCGTCGTACAGCTCGACGGTGGTGGCGGGCAGCATGCTCTCCGCGCAGGGTCCCTCGACCCGCAGGAGGGCGCCGGGATCCTCGACACCCGCGCCCACGATGCCGCGCGGCCGTCCGCGGTAGGGGGAGGGGGCGATGCCGATGAGCCCGTGGGCGAGCAGCGCGGAGGCCACCGTGTCGCCCGGGTGGCCGGTCAGCTCCCGGCCGTCGAGGGTGAAGCGGAGGGTGGTGGTGCGGTCGATCCGGCCGCCGTGCGGCAGCCGGGCGGGCTGGTCGGGCCGTCCGGTCATCGGTTCTCTCCCTCCGGTCGGGCCGCGGCGGCGACGCCGGGCCGCGGTTCCTCGGGGCGGTAGGTGGCGAGCACCGCGTACGTGACGGTGTCCCGTACGGCGTGGAACCAGCGGCGGCAGCCGAGGCTGTGCACCCACCGCTCGGCGAACGGCCCCGCGGGGTTGTCGCGGAAGAAGAGGTACGCGGCCCACTCCCGGTCGTCGAGCGCCGCGGGGTCGGCGGGCCGGGCCACATGGGCCTGCCCGCCGTGATGGAACTCGGTCTCGTCGCGCGGGCCGCACCACGGACAGGTCAGCTGGAGCACGGGATCTCCTCTCAGTGGGCCACGGCGGCCGCGCCGTGTTCGTCGATGAGGGCGCCGGTGGTGAACCGGTCGAGGGAGAACGGCGCGTTCAGCGGATGCGGCGCGCCGGTCGCCAGGGTGTGGGCGAAGGCCCAGCCCGCGGCCGGGGTGGCCTTGAACCCCCCGGTGCCCCAGCCGCAGTTGACGAAGAGGTTCTCCAGCGGGGTGGCGCCGATGACGGGGGAGGCGTCGGGCGTGACGTCCACGATCCCGCCCCAGGTGCGCAGCACATGCGCGCGGGCGAAGACCGGGAACAGCTCGACGGCGGCGGCCATCTGCCGCTCGATGACATGGAAGGCGCCGCGCTGCCCGTAGCCGTTGTACCCGTCGACCCCGGCGCCCAGCACCAGCTCGCCCTTGTGCGCCTGGGAGACGTAGACGTGCACATGGTTGGACATCACGACGGTGGGGTGGACCGGTTCGTGGAGTTCGGAGACGAGGGCCTGGAGCGGATGGGACTGCACCGGCAGCCGGAACCCGGCCCGTTCGGCAAGGACGCTGCTGTGCCCGGCGACGGTCAGCCCCACCCGCCCGGCGTGGATCGGGCCGCGGGTGGTCGCCACGCCCGTGACCCGCCCGCCGTCGGTGACGAAGCCGGTGACCTCACAGCCCTGGATCAGGTCGATGCCGTGCGCGTCCGCGCTGCGGGCCAGCGCCCAGGCGACGTGGTCGTGCTTGGCGATCCCGGCGCGCGGCTGGTAGGTGGCGCCGAGGACGGGATAGCGGCTGCGCGGGGAGGTGTTGAGGATCGGGCAGACCTCGGCGATCTCTTCCGGTTCCAGCCAGTGCGAGTCGACGCCGTTGAGCCGGTTGGCGCCCACCCGGCGGGCGGAGTCGCGGACGTCCTGGAGGGTGTGCGCGAGGTTGAGGACGCCGCGCTGGCTGAACATCACGTCGTAGTCCAGCTCGTCGGGGAGCGTTTCCCACAGCTTCAGCGCGTACTCGTAGAGGGCGGTCGTCTCGTCCCAGAGGTAGTTGGACCGGATGATCGTGGTGTTCCGTGCCGTGTTGCCGCCGCCCAGCCAGCCCTTCTCCAGGACGGCGACGTCCGTGATGCCGTGCACCGACGCGAGGTAGTGGGCGGTGGCCAGTCCGTGCCCGCCGCCGCCGACGATGACGACGTCGTACGAGGAGCGGGGATCGGGGGTGCGCCACAGGTGCGCGGGGTGTTCCGGAAGGGGGGTGCTCATCCGGCGGTTCCCTTCGTGTCGCGGAGGCGGGCGGCGGCGCCGGAGGGGCGGGTCCCGCCGTGCCGCGCGCCTGCGCCGCCCGCCCGGACCCTCCTGACCTGCGCGCCTTCCTGAAAACCAGCTGATGGCCAACTGATATATCAGTAGCTTGCGGTAACGTAGGGGAGCGATCGGGAGCCAGTCAAGGGGGCCGGATGGAACAGCACCGGGTGGCGGACGCACCGCCCGACGCGGGGGAGCCCTCGCTCGCCGAACGCGCCTACCGCGCCCTCCGCGACCGGCTGATCATGCTGGAGATCCGCCCCGGCGCCCCCCTCAGCGAGGACCAGCTCGCCCAGTCCCTCGGCGTCGGCCGCACCCCCGTCCGTGAGGCCCTCAAGCGTCTCCAGTACGAGCGGCTGATCGCCGTCTACCCCCGGCGCGGCACCTTCGCCACCGAGGTCAACATCACCGACCTCGCCCATATCTCCGAGGTACGGCGGGAGTTGGAGCCGATGGCGGCGGGGCAGGCGGCCCGCCGCGCCACCGACGCCCACCGCGCCGCGCTCACCGCTCTCATGGACGAACTGGAGGGCGGCCCGGCCGCGTCCCGCACCCCCGGCGCGCTGATGCGCCTCGACCTCCAGGCCCACCGCGCCGTCTACGCCGCCACCCGCAACCCGTATCTCGAAGACACCCTGGTCCATTACGACAACCTGGCCACCCGGGTGTGGTGCCTCTTCGTCGACCGGCTGCCCGGGGTGGCCGGGCACATCGGGGAGCACGGCCCGCTGCTGCGCGCGGTGGTCGCCGGTGACGCGGAGAAGGCCGCCGCCCTCGCCGCCGCCCATGTCGAGGGGTTCGAACGCGCCATCCGCACCGCGCTCTGACGGGCGCCGCGACCGGCCGCGGCGCCCGCGCGCTCATGCCTCGTCGGCCGTCGGGATGCGGCCGGGCGGCTCCGGTTCGGACACGATGCGGCGCAGGAAGTTGCCGATGAGGAACTTGTAGATCGCGCCGCCGAGCACGCCGCCGCAGAGCGGCGCGACGATCGGCACCCAGAAGTAGAAATTCCCCCACTGGTCCCGCCAGGCGCTGCGGTATCCGGTGAGGAAGCTGGCGAGGCGCGGGCCGAAGTCGCGGGCCGGGTTGATGGCGTACCCGGCGTTGGTGCCGAACGCCATGCCGATCGCGACGACCACCAGGCCGATGACGAACGGCGCCAGGTTCGCGCCGGGCGGGGTGTTCAGCAGGTCGGTGAGGGCGAAGATCAGGATCAGCAGGACGGCGGTGCCGATGATCTGGTCCCGGAAGGCGCCCCACTCGTGGACCCCGGCCGTCGTCGAACCGTTCCCCGGCAGCGTGGAGAAGATCGTCTGGGTCTTGATGCTGTGCGTCGGGTCGGCCCGCGCGATGACCTCGGTGTAGTTCCACCGCACCAGCAGCGCGGCGCAGAACGCGCCCACCGTCTGGGCCAGCGCGTACGGCACCACCTTCGCCCAGGAGAAGCCCTTGAACGTGGCGAGCGCCAGCGTCACCGCCGGGTTCAGGTGGGCGCCGGTCACCCGCGCCGCCACGTAGGCGCCGAGGGTGACGCCCAGCCCCCAGGCCCAGGCGATGCTGTCGTGGCCCCCGAGCCCGCCCTTGGGCTCGGTCAGGGCGCCACCGGCGTTGACCTGGGCCACCACGCCGCAGCCGAAGAGGATGAGCACCATCGTGCCGAGGAACTCCGCGAGGAGTTCATGGACCAGCTTGGGTGTGCGAGGCGGTGCGCTCATGTCGGCGTCTCCCCGGCGTTCGGCGGTCACGCCCCGCCGGAGTGGAAACGGGACGTCGCACGATCGTCATCAGCCTCCGGCCCCCCGCGCCACCCGGCCCGCCGCCCACCGTCCGGATGAGGGCCCGGACGGGTGACCGGCTGCTCCGTACGGGGACGGCGGCTTGCGGAGCGACGGGGCCGCTTCCGGGGGCGGGCCGTCACCGGACCCGCGCGCCGCTCCGGGGGCCGCCACCCCGGGCGCGACGACAGGCCGCCCCCGGGGACGACGGTGGGGCGCGGCCCCCTGGACCACGCCCCACCGCCCACGCCCCCGCGTCACCCGTTCCCGCAGGTCAGCGACCCTCCGCCGACCGGCGGCGCCGCGCGTACGCCACCGCACCGCCGCCCGCCACGACCAGCGCCGCCGCGCCCGCCGCGAGATACGGCGTGCCGTCGGAGCCGGTGTGCGCCAACGACCCACCGGTGACGCCCGCGGGCGCCGGATGGTTGGGGACCGGCTGCTGCGGTGTGGCCGGGGTGGTGGGCACCGACGGGGACGGCGACGGGCTGGGCACCGCGTTGTCCCACACCGTCACGGTCTGCCGCTCCCCGGCCACCGCCACGATCTTCCGCGGCTCCTTGTCGAGCTGATAGCCCTCGGGCGCCTTCGTCTCGACGATCCAGTACGTCCCGGCGGGCAGATCGACCGCCGCGGACCGGCCGTCCTTCCCGGTGGTGACGGTGGTGACCACCGCACCCGGCGCGCCCTTGTCGTCCGCCCGGATCTCGTACGTCGCCGGGGAGGTGACCGCCTCGCCCGTGGCGCGGTCCTTCTTCACCGCGATCACCACCGCGGCGGGCTGGAAGCGGATCTCGCCGGACGCCTTGAGCGGCTTGCGTTCGGCCACGAAGTACACCAGCCGCTGCATCGGCTTGCCGTGCACGGTGCGGTCGGTGTGCCAGAACGTCGGCGAGTTCACCGACACCTCCGCGCCGAACGCCGCGCCCGCGCTCTCACCCGGCTTGTCCGGCGTGAAGCGGAAGACCGTCCGGCCCTGCGCGTCGGTGGTGCCCACCGCGCCGGGCTTCGCCGGACGCGCGACGTTGGTCAGCTCCGTGGTGTTCACCGCGACGCCCTCGGCGGGCTTCTTCCCCTGGGCGACCTTGACGGTCAGCTCCTTCTCCTGGGGCGTCCGCTCGTACGGGAAGGTCGTGCCGGAGCCCTCGACGCTCAGCGTGTACGGCGCCGCGTCGACCGTCAGGATCTCCTTGCGCAACCGGTTGAACCCCTCGACGACGGGCGCCGTGTCCACCGACGCGTCGCCGCCGTAGCCCGCCACCGCGCCCTTCGGCATGCCCTTGTCCAGCCACTGCTGCCAGGGGATCTTCTCGCCGTTGTAGCCGCTTTCGTCGATCCCGTCGTGGGCGGCGAGCGCCCAGGTCACCAGCGCGGCGGCCGCCGAGGTGTTGCGGCCTTCGACGGTGTCCGGCAGCTTGCCGTACCGCGACGCCAGCTCCGCCAGCCGCGCCCTGGTGTCCTCGGACAGCTGCTTGGGCGCGCCGGTGCGGGTGTACCCGTTGTCCTTGCCGTCCGGGCCGTACAGCGCCAGGTCCAGGCAGAGCGCGTGGCTGCCGTCGTCCAGGACGTGGGTGCCGGTCCACATCGCGGTGTGCTTGCCGGTCCGCAGATGCCAGCCGACCGCCCGGCCCTCGTGTCCCTCCCGGTCGGCGGCCGACGCCGCGGATGCCGGGAGCGCGGCGCCCACCACCCCCACCACCACGGACACCGCGCCCATGGCCGAAAGTCTCTTCATCCGAGCTGTATGCATGAAAGTCGAGCCCCCTCGAAAATCGGGCCGCCCGCCGGGCGGCGCGGCCCTTCCCGCCCGCGCGGCCGCAGCACGAACGGGCGGAGGCCGACGGGCCCGGCTCCGCCCGGCTGCGGCGCGGACTGCCACAGAAAAGTACCGCCATCGCGGTCATGTCAAAGGAACATGGCACAATCAAGCGCATCCCGGCCATGGCGGGCACAATGCCGCAGGCCACCACCGCCCGCCCGGCGCACCCCGCCGAGCTGCGGACCTTCACCCACGCGCCGCCCCGGACCCGTCCCGCTCGCCGCCGCGGCGACCCGCGGGCCGCGGTGCGTTCCGCGATCGATGGCCAAATCCCGCCCACGGCACGGGACGTGTGGCGCGGCGGGCCACTCCGCGGGCGGGCGCCCGGGGCCCGCATCCTGTCCCGGTCCCGGCGCCCCGGGCGGGTCAGTGGGGCGCGGTGCGGTGACCGAACGGATGCCGGCGATGGCGGTGCTCACCGGGGGCCGCCGGACGGTCGTGGTGCTCGGACCGGGCCCGCCGCGAGGAGCGGCCCGCCCCGGCCACCAGCAGCCCGAGCCCCAGCACGGCCACCCCGCCGACGATCACCCCGAACAGGAACAGCGCACCCGCGGAGCCCGTCAGGTGGTAGCCGAACACCTTGAACGCCATGAGGAGTTCGTGTCCACCGCCGACGTTGCCGACCACCGCGGCGACGCCGACGACGACCGCGGCGGTCAGAAGGACGAGTCCGAGAATGACGAACATGAGGTGCTCCGAAGCTGCGTTCCGCGTACCGCGCGGGCCGGGCGTCCGGCCCGCCGCCTACCAGTAGTGGCGCCGCCTGCCGACGGCCCGTCGCCGGATTTCCGATGCATGGAGCGCGGCCCCTACGGCGGCCAGGGCGGCGCCGACGGCCCACAGCGCCGCGACACCCGTCACCAGGCCGATCGCCAGAAGGATCAGACCGAGAACGATCACGACAGCCTCCCGGCGCTCGTACCGGGTCGTGCCCCGTGCCTCTGTGGTACCCGGCCGCAATGTCGACAAACGGTGGTGAAGTGGGAGAAATCCACAAGGAATCCGGACCTCAAGCGTCGCCCGGCCGCCGGTCCCTCACCCGGCCGACGGCCGCTCGGGGCTCCTGTCCGCCGTGGCGCCGCCCGGCGGCTCCGCGCCCGGCGCGGGCTCCCCGCCGGGCGTGGTCCGGAACGCCGGACGGTCGTCCTCGATCTCCACCCGGATCCGGTCACCGGGGGAGAGCGCCCCGTCGAGCACCAGCCGCGACAGCGCGTTGTCGATCTCCCGCTGGATGGTCCGCCGCAGCGGCCGCGCACCGTACTCCGGGCGGTGACCGCGCCGGGTCAGCCAGTCGACCGCCTCCGGAGAGAACTCGATGGTCATGTCCTGCGCCCGCATCCGGCGGCTCGTCGCGCCCAGCAGCAGCGCGGTGATCTCCCGCAGCTGCGCGTCGGAGAGCTGCCGGAACACGATGATCTCGTCGAGCCGGTTCAGGAACTCCGGCCGGAAGTGCGTCCGCAGCGCGGCCATCGCCCGCTCCCGCGCCCCGTCGTCGCCGCCCCCGCCCGACGGCCCGAACCCGAGTGCGCCCCGGCCGCCGCTGAGCGCCTCCGACCCCAGATTGCTGGTCATCACGATGACCGTGTTCTTGAAGTCGACGGTCCGGCCCTGCGCATCGGTCAGATGCCCGTCGTCCAGCACCTGCAACAGCATGTTGAACACATCGGGGTGCGCCTTCTCCACCTCGTCCAGCAGCACCAGCGCGTACGGATGGCGGCGCACCGCCTCCGTCAGCTGCCCCGCGTCCTCGTGGCCGACGTACCCGGGCGGCGCCCCGACCAGCCGGCTCACCGTGTGCCGCTCCTGGTACTCGCTCATGTCGAGCCGCACCATCCGGTCCTCGCTGCCGAACAGCGCCGCCGCGAGCGCCCGCGCCAGCTCCGTCTTGCCCACGCCCGTCGGCCCAAGGAACAGGAAACTGCCGATCGGCCGCTGCGGATCGGCCAGCCCCGCCCGCGAGCGCAGCACCGCCTCCGCCACCGCGGACACCGCGTCGTCCTGCCCGATCACCCGCGCGTGCAGCCGCTCCTCAAGACCCAGCAGCCGCTCGCGCTCCTCCTCGGTGAGATTGCTGACCGGGATGCCCGTCTGCCGCGAGATGATCTCCGCGATGTCCGCCGCGGTGACCTCCACGATCCGGCCGTCGCCCGGCACCTCCCCGGTGCCCGCCCCGATCCGCTCGGTGAGCTCGACGAGCCGGTCCCGCAGCTCGGTGGCGCGCTCGTACTGCTCGGCCGCCACCGCCTGGTCCTTGTCCCGCGTCAGCTGCTCGGCCTCCCGCTCCAGCCCCCGCACACCCGCCGCCTTCGTCCCCGAACGCAGCCGGACCCGGGCGCCCGCCTGGTCGATCAGATCGATCGCCTTGTCCGGCAGGAACCGGTCGGTGAGATACCGGTCGGACAGCTCCACCGCCGCCCGCAGCGCCTCATCGGTGTACCGCACCTGGTGATGCGCCTCGTAACGGTCCTGGAGCCCCCGCAGGATCTCCACCGCGTCCGCCACGTCCGGCTCCGGCACCAGCAGCGGCTGGAAGCGGCGGGCCAGCGCGGCGTCCTTCTCGATGTACCGCCGGTACTCCTCCAGCGTGGTGGCGCCGATGACGTGCAGCTCACCGCGGGCCAGCGCCGGTTTGAGCATGTTGCTCGCCTCCAGGCTGCCGCCCTCCGAACCACTGCCGCCCGCGCCCACCACGGTGTGCAGCTCATCGATGAAGACGATCAACGAGCCGGAGTGCGCCCGCACCTCCTCGATGATGGCGTTCAGCCGCTCCTCGAAATCGCCGCGGTAGCGCGTCCCGGCGACCACGCCCGTCATGTCGAGCGACACCACCCGCCGCCCCGCCAGCGTCTCCGGCACCTCGCCGTCGGCCACCCGCTGCGCCAGCCCCTCCACGATCGCGGTCTTGCCCACGCCCGCGTCGCCGACCAGCACCGGATTGTTCTTGCCGCGCCGCGAGAGCACCTCGATGGTCTGCTCGATCTCCGCCTCGCGCCCGATCACCGGGTCGATCCGCCCGGCTCGCGCCACCTCCGTCAGATCGCGGCTGTACTTGTCCAGCGTCGGCGTCTCGTGCCGCGGCGGCGCACCCGGTTCCGGCGGGACCGGCGGATGGCCCGGGGCCGCGTTCCGCTCGGCGTGCTGGGCGTCGATGCGGAAGACGTTCAGGATCCGCCCGGCGGCCGAGTCCGGATTGGCCGCCAGCGCCTCCAGCACGTGCTCCGGCCCGATGTACGACGCGCCGCTGCCCAGCGCCATGTCGTGCGCGCCCAGCAGCGCCCGCTTGACCGCCGGGGTCACCGCCACCCGGGGCTGCTGCGGCCCCGTCCCCGCGCTGCGGTCGATGTCGGCGGCGAGCGCGTCGGGGTCCGCGCCGGACTGCCGTACGAGGCTGCGGGTGGGCTCCGTGGTCAGCGCGGCCCGCAGCAGATGCTCGGTGCTCAGCTCCGTACTGCCGTGATCGGCGGCGTACGTCGCCGCGGAGGTCACCAGATCGCGGGCCCCGGCGCTCATCAGCCGGGCGATGTCCGCCTGCATCGGCGCCCGGCTGGAGCCGCCCGGACGGCCGAAGACGCGCCCCAGGAAGTCGCCGAACGGGTCCGGTTCGAAGCCCTCCGGGCCCATGAATCCGTCGCTCATCAGTGTCCGTTCCGCTGTCACGGTGCCGCGACATGCTGCCTGTCGGATCCGATACCGGCCACCGCGGGCGCGCACACGCCGGACGGCGGCCCCTGCTTCAGGATCAGGGTCACCGAGGCGGTCCGCATGTGGACGGTGCCGTGGGCCGCGGCACCGGGACCGCGCGACCCGCGGCCACCGGCCGTCGGCGACTCCCGCAAACCGGCCGCCGCGTCACCGGCCGCCGGCCGCACCCGGGAACCGGCCGCCGTGAGCCCGCCCCCGCCCGGCCGCTCACCCCGCGCCCCCGGCCAGCCGGGCGCCCCGCGCCAGCACCTCCGTGAGCATCGGCGCGGTCAGCCGCCCGGTGAAGGTGTTGCGGCGGCTCGGGTGGTAGCACCCCAGGACGTGCAGCGGGCCCCGGTCCTCCCCGCCGGGCAGCGTCACCAGCCCGCCGTGCCGGAACGCCGGACGCGGCCGCGGCAGCAGCCACCCCGCCGCCGCCAGCACCGGCAGCAGCGCCTGCCAGCCGAACGCCCCCAACGCCACCACCGCCCGCAGCCCCGGCGTCAGCAGCGCCAGCTCCGCCGCCAGCCACGGACGGCAGGTGTCGCGCTCGGCCGGGGTCGGCCGGTTCCCCGGCGGCGCGCAGTGCACCGGCGCGGTGATCCGTACGCCGTACAGCTCCAGCCCGTCGCCGCGGTGCGTCGCCGTCGGCTGCGACGCGAGTCCCGCGGCGTGCAACGCGGCGAACAGGAAGTCCCCGGCGTCGTCCCCGGTGAACATCCGCCCTGTACGGTTCCCGCCGTGCGCCGCCGGTGCCAGCCCCACCACCGCCAACGACGCGTCCGCCGGACCGAACCCCGGCACCGGCCGCGCCCAGTACTCCTCGTCCCGGAACGCCGCCCGCCGCACCACCGCGACCTCCTCCCGCCACGCCACCAGCCGCGGGCAGGCCCGGCACCCGGTCACCGCCGCGTCCAGCTCCGCCACGCGCGTACAGCGCGCCGCCCGGTACGCCGGGAACCCCGCGTCCTCCTCGGCCTCGTCCATCCCCACACCGTAGGGCCGCCGCCCGCGCCCGCCCCGCGCCACGCCGCCATGGCCCGCTGGATCGCGGCACCCTCCTGACCACACGCGAACCGGCCCCTGCGCCGCGGCTCTGCCCATCCCGCCCCACCCCCTACACTCGCCGAATGGCGAAGTATTTCGATGTGCATCCCGACAACCCCCAGCGCCGCACCCTCGGCAGCGTCGCCGAGCTGATCCGTTCCGACGGGCTCATCGCGTACCCGACGGACTCCTGCTTCGCGCTGGGGTGCCGGATCGGGAGCCGGGACGGTGTCGCCAGGATCCGGTCGATCCGACAGCTCGACGACCGGCACCACTTCACCCTCGTCTGCCGCGACTTCGCGCAGCTGGGCCAGCTCGTACAGATCGACAACGACGTGTTCCGCACGCTCAAGGCGGCCACGCCCGGCAGCTACACCTTCATCCTCCCGGCGACCCGCGAGGTGCCGCGCCAGCTCCAGCACCCGAAGAAGAAGACGGTCGGCGTCCGCATCCCCGACCACACCGTCGCCCAGGCGCTCCTCGACGAGTTGGGCGAGCCGATCCTCTCCAGCACCCTGCTGCTGCCCGACGAGGACGAGCCGCTGACCCAGGGCTGGGAGATCAAGGAACGCCTCGACCACGTCCTCGACGCGGTCGTCGACTCCGGTGACTGCGGCACCGAACCCACCACCGTCATCGACTTCTCCGGCGGCGCCCCGGAGGTCGTCCGCCACGGCGCGGGGGACCCGGGGCGCTTCGAGTAGAGGCGGGGAGCGACGGCGTGAGGGCGGTGTGGACCCGGGCCGATCTGTCCCTCGCCCGCGAAGTGGTCCGGGTGTCGCTGCCGTTGATGTTCGGCATGGCAGGCAACCTGGTGATGATGCTGGTCGACCGCATCGCGCTGGCCCGCTACTCGGACGCCACCCTCATGGCCTCGGGTCCCGCCGTCTTCACCGGTATGACGCTCATCATGTTCGCCACCGGGATCGCCGGTATCACCCGCTCGTACGTCGCCCAGGCCCACGGCCGCGGTGACCGCGACGGGACCGCCGAGGAGGGCGCCGCCGGCGTCCTCCTCGCCCTCGGGCTGGCCGCGGCGCTGCTGCTCGCCACCCCGCTGGTCGTCCGCATCCCGGAGCTGAGCAACCGCCCGGCCGCGAGCACCGCGCTGGAATCGGTGTTCCTGGCCTGGTCGGTGCGGTTCGGCGCGGTGATGACCGTCAACATGGCGCTCGCGTCGTACTTCAACGGCACCCGCCGCACCCGCATCCCGATGGTCGTCGGCCTCATCGGACAGGGGGTCGGCGTGATCATGGACATCGGCCTGGTCTTCGGCACCTTCGGACTGCCCGAACTCGGCATGCGCGGCTCGGGCATCGCCACCTTCCTCGCCGTCTCCGTGATGCTCGCGGGCTACCTGGTGTGCCTGCCCCGCTCCTTCCACGCGGGCTTCGCCCGGCTGGTGGCGGGCGGCACCCGGGAGCTGCCCGTGCTGCTCGGACGGCGGCTGCGCAAGGGCGCCCCGGCCGGTGGCTCCAGCGGACTGGAGGAGCTGGGTCACACCTCCGTCGTCTGGATCACCGGCCTCCTCGGGCCCGTCGCGCTCGCCGCCAACAACGTCGCCCTGTCCCTCAACTACGTGGCGATCATCCCGCTGATCGGCCTGGGCGTCGGCTGCTCCGTCCTGACCGGCAACGCCGTCGGCGGGAACCAGCACGCCCGTGTCCCGTCCGTCCTCCGTGCAACCCTCGCTGTCGGCTCCGCGTACGTCCTGGTCATCGCCTTCTTCCAGGTCTTCCTGCCGACGCTGCTGCTCTCCCCGTTCGGCCTCGACGGCGCCGACGCGGCGACGACGGACGCCGCGATCGGGGCGTCGCGGGTGCTGTGGATGTACGCGGTGGCGTTCCTGTTCTCGATGGTGGGCGGCGCCGTCCTGGAGAGCTTCGGCCTGACCCGCTTCGTCCTGCTCACCCGGATCGGCGTCGTCTGGGGACTGAGCGTCCCCACCCTCCTCGCCCTCGCCCTGACCCACCGCGGCAACTCCGGCGTCCTGACGTTCATCTGGGCCGTCTACGCGCTGTACGAGGGGGCGATGGGCTGCGTCTACTTCCGCCGCATCCGGCGCGCCGCGGCCACCGGCGAGAACCACCTCGCCGACGCGGAGCCCGCACCGGAGCGGAACGGCGAGGGCGATGTCGAGCACGTCTGATGCTGCCGGCCGGCATCGACGTGCAGGCCGGGCGGACGCGCCCCGTTTCGGCGTCCCACTGTGCCGGTTCTCGTCGCCGTCGCCGTCGCCGTCGCCGTCGCCGTCGCCGTCGCCGTCGCCGTCCTGCTCGTACCGCAGTCACCGCGGGACGTCGCGGACGGCTCAGGTGACGGGATCGCCGATGGCTCCGCCGGTCGCCTCCCGGATGGCCTGGGCGTAGCGCCGGGAGACGGCCACCGCGCCCTGGAACTCCGCGGTGCCGGCGTCGGCGAGGAGGGCGGCGCCGAGGTGCTCGTCCAGCACCCGCACCACCGCGGCGGCGGCCGCGGCGTGCATCCGCACCTCCAGATCACCGGCGGGACGCTCCAGACGGCCGGCGATGACCGCCGCCAGCTGCCGCTCCAGCTGATCGCACGCCATCAACCACGCCGTGCGCAGCGCCGGTTCGGTGTCGGCGAGCCGGATCATCTTCATCCCCAGCATCTCGTCGGCAAGACCGACGGGCGGCCCCTCCTCACGGAGCCTGACCAGCTCCGCATCCAGGTGCTCCTCAAGGGACCGCTCCTGGGGCCAGCCGCGCAACACGCTCATCAGCGTGACCGTGCCCTGGAGGACGATCGGCTCGGCGCAGCTC
This sequence comes from Streptomyces sp. NPDC059080, assembly GCF_042739975.1. Classification (NCBI taxonomy): domain Bacteria; kingdom Bacillati; phylum Actinomycetota; class Actinomycetes; order Kitasatosporales; family Streptomycetaceae; genus Streptomyces; species Streptomyces sp. NPDC059080. Next base: position 168,797 of record NZ_JBHYGX010000008.1, on the reverse strand, counting down.
TCCTTGCTGCGGAAATGCCGCCAGATCGTGCGGGTCGAAAGGCCGACCGCCGCCGCGATCTGGTCCCCGCTCGTCGCGGCCACTCCCTGTTCCCAGAACAGCCGTGCCGCCTCCCGGGAGATCTCCAGCCGCAACCGCGCCCGCCGCGCCTCACTCATCCCCCCTCCGCTACGTCTCTCCGTCACCAAGGCACCTCGCCACCCTTCCCCTGCGGTGTCGTCATGCGACGCTATGTCGCTAAATGACACGAAGCAAGCGTGGCCGACGCACTCCGGTTCACGGACGTCAACAGGGGCGTACCTGCGCGGAGTCCACCGCCGACGACGAGTGCGTCCGGCCGCCGGTCGCTCCGGTCACCGAACGTTCGAACGACTCGACGATACCGATGCGGCCGACTCGCTCGCCGACGGCCCGGGCATGGCGCTTCGAGCACCGTCGTACGCCAACGCCGAGGAGGGCGATCCGGGAGCCACGGACGGACACGGAGCGGCCGGTTCGTACCCCATGGAGAAAGTTTCGTATCCCATGGGAAAAGGGGACGGCACCGGCTTCAGCGGCTGACCGTCGTAGGTGTTGCCCGCGCTCTCAGGTTCCGGCCCTGTCGGCGGTGAGCACATCGGCTTGCGGCTCCTCGGCCGGAAGTTCGTTGTCCAGCCAGGCGATGAAGGAGAGCGCCGAGCCGCCGAAGTGCTCACGAATCCGTGCCTGGATGGCACGCAGCGCGTGGCCGGGAACGAAGTTCTGCTCCGTGGGCTGCCCGCAGCCGCACGCGCAGTGCCGGGCCTGCAACCGTACTTCCTCCGGCAGGTCGCCGTAGGCGACGCTGTTGCGCGAATCGTTGCGCAGCGGATCGATCTGGTGGACGTAGTGGTCGTAGATCGGGTGCCCGGCTGTCAGGAGCGTGCCCCACAGCGCTTTCTTCCGGCCCCGGTCGGTCCCGTGTACGGTCACGTCGGTGATCTCGGCGATCGCCCTCACCCGGCCTTCGCCCACGATGAGGGCGTACCGCTCGCGCCGGACCATCCGCAGGTCCAAGCGCCATACTCCCCGTCCGGCTTCCCATGCCTCGCGCTCGGTCATACGGGGGAAGTAGCCGACCGCGTGCCGGCCCAGTGCGTCGTCCGTCACCCGCTCGTAGTCACCGATCCTGATCCGGATCGCCATGCGGCGCCTCCACGGTAGTTGGGTGCCACCGCCCGACGGCCGTGCCCCGTATGCTCCGCGTGGTCCCCGGGCGGGCCGCTGCCAGGCCGACGGTGGCGAGAGCGACGCCTGTGGGAGGGGCGCGACGCTGTCCGACGAGTGGGTGCCGGCCGGGGACCGTGTGGCCCCCGGCCGGCGTCACGTCGGTCACTCCGCCGGGCCGGCTCCGTCCGCGTGGCCCGCGACCAGGCTGTCGGCGAAGGACTTGCTGTCGAGAAGGTCGGCCTGCGAGGGGAAGACCGATTCGAGCAGCGTGCGATGGGCGGCCGCGTCGGGGTCGGCGCAGACGTCCGAGAGCACGACCACCCGGTAGTCACGGTCGGCCGCGTCGCGGACGGTGGACAGTATGACTCCGGTGGTGCTGACCCCGGCCAGAACCAGGGTGTCGATCCCGCGCTCGCGCAGGAAATCGTCGAGTGGTGTCGTGCTGAACGCGCCGGTCCGGGTCTTGGTGAAGACCTTGTCGTCCGGCCCGGGCTGGACCTCGGGAGCGATGACGGTCTCGGGAGAACCCTCCGCGAAGAGGTGGTTCTCGGCCACGGGGGCGAAGGTCTTGTTGTTCTCCGAGATGCCCTTGAAGTCCTCCTCGGTGAAAGCGACCCGCACATAGACGACCTGGATACCCGCGGCCGTGGCCGCCTGTCGGACCTCCTTGGCCCGCTGCACCAACTCGGAAGGGTCGGAGAGGAGGCCGAGGATGCCCGCCTGCACATCCATGAGCAGCAAGGCCGTGCGGCTCGGCACAAAGGTGATGGCGTCAGTCATCGTGGTCTTTCCTTTCGGTCGTTCTCGCGGATGTACAACAGTCCCGGCATCGGGCACGGGCCCGACAGAAGCAGCCCGCCGGGCGGGGCAGGGGTGACGGTCGCCGCCGAAGCGAGAGCGGTGACCCGCACCCGGGTCAACGGGTGTGCGCCGGCAGCCTGTCGAAGACGGTGGCCAGCAACAGCAGTGTGGCGAGCCCGGCCAGGGCCAGTCCCAGGACGTGCAGACCTGCGTCGCCGGCGGTGTTGCCGAGCGCCAGGCTCACCAGGCTGGAGGACATGATGGCGCCGAGGTTGGTGGAGGTGCGCAGCAACCCCGAGGCCACACCGACCTGTTCGGCGGGGGACTGCGCATAGAGCACGGTCTGGTTGCCCACGGAGCCCAGGCCGGTCGTCACTCCGAACACCAGCGTCACCGCCGCGATCACGGCCACGGGAGTGTCATGGCTGAACCTCACCATCGCCAGCGACCCGACCAGCGCGGCGGCTGCCGCGGCGATCAGCGGGCCGCGTACGAGTTGCCGACGCGAGAAGGGGATGGTGACCACCGAGGCCAGGAACGACATGGGCAGCAGCAGGAGACTGACCGTGATGGCCGACATCCCCCGGCTCTCCGCCAACCACTGGGACAGGCCGTAGAGAATGCAGTACGGCACCAACAGGGTGGCCCCGACGCGCAGATAGGTCATGCTCAACGGCCGGTTCCGGGCGAGCATCCGCACATCGATGAAGGGCAGTCGGGCCCTGCGCTCCCAGAGCACGAGCGCGACCGCCGACACGAGGGTCGCGGCCAGCAACAGCCAGTCCGGATGGGCCAGATCGCCGCAGAACAACAGCATGCAGGTGACCGTGGAGGCGAACAGCACCATGCCCGGGGGGTCCAGCTCGCTGAGCAACGACGCCGAAGCGCGCGTACCGGAGCCGTCGTCGGCCGGAACCCAGCGGAGGGTCATCACGATGCCGATCAGCGCCATCGGCACGTTGACGAGAAACGTCGCCCGCCAGTCCGCCACCGCCACCAGTGCGCCGCCGATCGGCAGCCCCACGGCCGCGGTCACCAGCCCGGCGGCCGACAGCGCGCCCAGTGTGCCGCCGACCTTCATCTCCGGATGGCGCTCGGCGAGCCGCCGCACGATCATCATCGCCGTGGGGTAGCCGCCGGCCGTGCCGATCCCGAGCAGCACCCGGGCCACGGTCAGGGTCGTCAGGTTCGGGGCCAGGGTTCCCAGGATGCCGCCCGCGCCGACCAGGCTCAGGCCGGCGAGGAAGACCCGCCGCGGGCCGAACCGCTCGGCCAGCCTGCCCATGGTGGGCTGGGCGATCGCACTGGCGAGGTACAGCGACGACACCAACACCGCGGTCGCCGCGATGTTCACCCCGAGCGACCGGGCGATGGGCACCAGCGCCGTCGCCAGAATGGAGCTGTTGATGGGATTCAGGGCCGATCCCACCAGCAGCGGGGCGACCAGACGCCACCCGGGCGTCCGCGCCGAGCCGTCTGCTGCCGCAGCCTTGTCGCGGGTTAACTCGCCGCTCACCGCGCACCCCCATGGGCGCCCCTGCGGCGCGTGCTCACGACCGGGCCGACGGTGCTGTCGACGAGTCGGCCGATCAGTTTCACGGCCGCTGCCAGCTCCTCTTGTTCCTCGGGGGCCAGCTCTTCCGCGATCGCCGCACTGAGCCAACGGGCGTGCAGACCCAGCAGATCGGTGACCAGTTCGCTGCCCCGCTCCGTACCGGAGAGCAGTACTCTGCGGCCGTCGGTCGGGTCGGGGCTGCGCTGCACCAGGCCGGCCTTCTCCAGCCCTGCCAGCGTCTGCGCCATCGACTGGGGACGCATGTACTCCAAGGCGGCCAGTTCGCTCGTGGTGATCGGCCCCTCGCGCACCACGCGGTAAAGCGCCGTCAGTTGGGGACGCGACAACCCTTCGGCATCCACACCCGACTCCGCCCGGATGCGGCCGCGCAGCAGCCGCATCGCGAAATCCAGGTCCATGGCCAACGCTGCCAGATCCATTGGTCCGTCATCACCACTTCGCCAAGTGAACAGGTAGCCTGCACGGTATATCTCTTCAGGCTACCTGTCCATTTATGGGCGCCGTGGCGGCCGCGGCCCCCGAAGTCGGCGGTGCCGCGGGTCAGAGAACGGTCCAGCCCCCGTCGATGACGTAGCTGGCGCCGTGCACGAACGAGGACTCGTCGCTCGCGAGGAACAGCGCGAGGTTCGCGATCTCCGCGGGCTGCGCGTGCCGTTGGGCGGGCACACTCCGGACGGTTTCCAGGATGGCGGCGTCCCCCTGTTCAAGGATCGGCCTCGTCATCGGTGTCTCCACGGCGCCGGGCAGAATCGCGTTGGCCCGCACCCCCTGTTTGCCGTAGTCGGCGGCCAGTTGCCTGGTGAACCCGATCACGCCGTGCTTGGACGACGTGTAGGCGATCCCGCCGCCGCCCGCCACCACTCCGGAGATCGAGGAGGTGTTGACGACCGTTCCGCCGCCGTCGAGGAGCGCGGGCAGCAGCGACTTGGTGACGAGGAACATCCCCTTGAGGTTGACGCCCAGGACGCGGTCCCACTGCTCTTCGCTCGTGTCGAGTACCGGCGCGTAAGAGTCGAAGATCCCCGCGTTGTTGACCAGAACGTCCACCCGCCCGAACGCGGCCAGGGAGCGCTCGGCGGCCCGGCCGACCGACGCCCCGTCGGCGACATCGACCACGCATGCCGTGGACGTCGCGCCGCGTTCCGTCAGCGCTGCGACCGTACCGGCGGCGTCCTTCTCGTCCAGGTCCCAGACGGAGACTGTGGCGCCCTCCGCCGCGAACCGTTCGGCGATGGCTCTGCCGATGCCGGACCCGGCGCCGGTGACCACCGCCACGCTTCCTTCGAGGCGACCAACCACGACATTCTCCTTTGCCTGACGGTGAGGGTGAACGGGAGCGCGCGCAGTCGGCTACAGCGCGGTGAAGCCGCCGTCGACCGGCAGGGTCACGCCGGTGACATAGGAGCTGCGGTCACTGCACAGCCATGCGGCCGCCTCGGCGGTCTCCTCGGGGTCCGCCGTACGCGGCTGGGGCGTCGTCCGGTGCAGCTCCTTCTCGATCTCGGGGTTCTGGGCGTACCACTCCTCCACCAGCTCGCTGCGTGTGGTGCCGGGGGCTATGGCGTTGACCCTGATTCCCTCGCCGCCGTACTCCGCGGCGGCGGCCTTGGTCAGCCCGATGACCGCATGCTTGGAGGCGACGTACGGGGCCGCGACCGGTGATGCCACCAGTCCGCCGACGCTGCTGGTGTTGACGATCGCGCCACCGGTCCCCTTCTCCAGCATCGTCGCGATCTCGGGCCGCAGGCAGTTGAAGAGCCCTCGGACATTGGTGTCCATGATGGGGTCGTACAGCTCGTCGTCCATCAGGTGCAACGGCGTGCGGCCGACCGCGAAGCCCGCGTTGTTGAACGCCGCATCGAGCCGGCCGAAGCGTTCCACGGTGAAGTCCACGACGCGCCGCATGTCATCGGCCCGGATCACGTCCGCCACCACGTACTCCGCGTCCGCCCCCGCCTGCCGCAGCTCCTTGACCAGAGCCGCCAGGCGGTCCTCGCGGCGCGCGGTCAGTACGACAGCGGAGCCCTCGCGCGCGAACACCCGCGCCGCGGCCGCGCCGATGCCGCTGCTGGAGCCGGTGATCAGGCTCACCTTGCCGGACAGAATGCCGTCTTTGCCGGTCATATCGGGACCGTGCCTTTCTGGGTCGTCAGGACGGTGCTTCAGCACGGAGCCATGCGGATGGCTCCGTCGAGACGGATGGTTTCGCCGTTCAGCATGGGGTTCGCCACGATGTGCAGCGCCAGCTCCGCGTACTCACTCGGGTCGCCGAGCCGGGCGGGATGCGGAGTCCGGGAGCCGAGCTCGGCGCGGGCCGCCGCGGGTACGGCCGCGAGCATCGGGGTGTGGAACAGCCCGGGAGCGATGGTGACCACGCGGATCTTCAGGGCGGCGAGATCGCGGGCGACGGGCAGTGTCAGGCCGACGATGCCGCCCTTGGAGGCGGCGTAGGCGGCCTGGCCCATCAGGCCGTCGAAGGCGGCGATGGAGGCGGTGTTGACCACGACGCCGCGCTCGCCGTCCACGTCGTCGGCCTGGCCCACGCGCTGGGCGAAGAGCCGGATGACGTTGAACGTGCCGATCAGGTTGACCCGGATGACGTCGGTGAATTCCGCCAGCGGGAACGCGCCGCGACTGCCCACGGTCTTGATGGCGTTGCTGACGCCGGCGCAGTTCACGACGGTGCGCAGCGTGCCCAGTTCCTGCGCGACGTCGAGCGCGGCGCCGACGTCCTCTTCGCTGCTGACGTCGGCGGCGACGAAGACGGCTCCGCTGCCGAGCCGTTCGGCGGCGGCCCGGCCCTTGGCGCGCGTCGGACTCACGAGGACGACGCGGGCGCCGGCCGCAAGGAATCTCTCCGCGGTGGCCAGACCGAGACCGGAGGTGCCACCGGTGACCAGCGCGACGCTGCCCGAGATGTTCACCTCTCACCCCGGCTGACGGGCAGCTCGTCCACGCCGTGCACCGCCGGGCTCTTCCAGGTGATGATCCCGGCGCCCCAGGAGAGCCCCGCGCCGAACGCCGTGAGCCCCAGCACGGCACCGGGGCGCAGCAGTCGCTGTTCGTTCGCGTGCGCGAGGGCCAGCGGTATGGAGGCGGAGGAGGTGTTGGCAACCTTGTCGACGTTGAGGAACACCCGGTCGGCGGAGACACCGAGCCGACGCCTGACGGCCTGGATGATACGGACGTTGGCCTGGTGGGCGACGAAGAGATCGAGGTCGTCCGGGCCGAGGCCGCACTCTTCGAGCACCAGCTGTGTGTGCCCGGCCATCAGGTCCACGGCGTTTTCGAAGATCTCCCGCCCGCGCATGCGCAGCAACCGGTCCTGCCCCACGTAGAGGAGTCCGATCTGCGTGCCGTCGGAGCCGAGCGTGAAGGAGGGGCGCAGGCTGCCGCTCGCCTTCGACACGACGACCGCGCCCGCTCCGTCTCCGAGCAGCACCGCGGTGTTGCGGTCGGTGTGGTCGGTGATGCGGGAAAGCGCCTCGGCGCCGCAGACGAGGACATGCTCGGACCGTCCCGATTCGATCACTGCGATCGCGTGGTCCAGTGCGTACAGGAACCCGGAGCAGCCCGCGCTGACATCGAAGGCGGCCGGCCGGTCGATGCCCAGCCGGGTCGCGACCTCGACGGCCATCCCCGGGCTGATCCGGTCGGCCGTGGAGGTGGCCACGACCACATGCCGGATGTCGCGCGGGGCGATGCCCGCGTCCGACAGTGCCCGTGCGCAGGCGTCCGTGGCCAGCTCCGCGAGGCTCGCGTCCGCGGCCAGCCGGCGGCGTTCCCGGATGCCGGTGCGCTGGACGATCCACTCGTCGGAGGTGTCGAGGTGAACGAAGTCGTCGTTGCGCAGAACCCGCTCGGGCAGCGCCGCTCCGGCACCGGCAAGTGTGACGGTCATGGCTACCTTGTCCTAGAGGCCGGCTTTCCCGTAAATGGCATTCAGCGCCTCCCTGAGGCTCTGGGTCTCCTCCAGGTCCGCAGCGTGCACGTGGATGTCGAATTCCCTGTTGACCGCCTGCCCCAGCTCGGTCACATGAAGCGAGTCCACCCCCAAGTCGTCGAACGACGCGTCAAGTGTGATCTGCTCCCGATCGATGCCGAGTTTCTCCAGCACATCGACGACGAATCCTTCGACGGCTTCCTTGGTGGGAGAGGGAACTGCCATGAAAAGTCACGCTCCTTGAGTGTGGATTCGATGGCCGGCGTGGATTTCGAAGGTGAAGCTATACCGGTGAATAATTGACCGTCAAGCCCTGCCCGCGGCGCATTGAGTGATCTTTTATCGCATGCTGAACAACCCGTTCCCGAAGGGAAAAGGCGTCATGTGAATGCGTGAGCGGCGGTGCCGTGATTTCTGTGCAAGGTGCCGCGATTTCTGTGCAACGAGTGGGCCGTCCTCCCTTCAGTCGGCTTTCCGGACCATCCGTCTCATGAGGCGAAGACGACTTTCCCGAAGACCGAACCGTCGGACATGGCCCGGAAGCCCTCGGGGGCCCGGGACAGCGGCAGCACACGGTCGATGACCGGGGCGAGCCGGTTCCGCGCACAGAAGCGGGAGAGCCGCGCCAGCTGGTCCAGGGTGCCGAGAGTGCAGCCGGCGATGGTCAGTTGGCGGAAGAAGACGTGTGTCAGCCCCGCGGGCGGCAACGCTCCGGTGGTCGCGCCGCTGACCACGATGCGACCACCGTCACGGACGCTGCGCAACGAGTGCTCCCAGGTGGCCTCGCCCACCGTCTCCATCACGGCGTCGACCCGTTCCGGCAGCCGCGCGCCGGGCGGAAAGGCGGCCTCTGCGCCAAGGGCCTCGGCCTGTTTGCGGCGCCCCGCGCTGCGGCTCGTCACCCAGACGCGGTACCCGGCGGCCGACCCCAGGACGATCAGGGCGGTCGAGACCCCGCCGCCCGCGCCCTGGACCAGGACGGTACCGCCGGGCTCCAGCGCTGCCCGGTCGAAGAGCATGCGGTAAGCCGTCAGCCAGGCCCCGGGAAGACACGCGGCGTCCTCGAAGGACATGCCCGCAGGCATGGGCACGAGGTTGCGCCGGGGAACGGCCACCCGTTCCGCGAACGTTCCGTCGTGCCGCTCGCCGAGCACGGACCAGTGCGGGCCGGAATCCTCCTCCCCACGGCGGTTCGCACGGTCCCCGATGACCGAGTGGACGATGACGGGGTTGCCGTCCTCGTCCACTCCGGCCGCGTCCGAGCCCAGAATGATCGGTATGCGCTGGAACGGCGGGCCGACGCCGCGCAACGTCCACAGGTCGTGCCGGTTCAGAGCGGATGCGCGGACCGACACGGTCGTCCAGCCGTCGACGGCCGTGGGCTCGGCCCGTTCGCCGACATCCAGGCAGCCGAGCGGGTCTCCGGCGTCGGTACCCACGGCCGACACGGCGAGCATGCTCACTCCCGCCCGTCGTACCGGAAGCAGGCCGAACCCCACAGGAAACCGGCGCCGATCCCGGACATGATGAGGTGGTCGCCGTGCCGGACACCGTGCTCCATGGTTTCGTGCAGCACCGTGAACATGCTGGCCGCGGCCGTGTTGCCGAACCGGCCGACGGTCGTGGGCGCGCGTTCGGCGGGCACCCCGAGACTCTGCATCGCCTCGTTGATGATGTTGAGGTTCGCCTGGTGCAGCAGGAAGTACCGCACCTCGTCCAGTTCGACCCCTGCGCGCAGCGCCGTCTGCCGGATACTGTCCGGCAACCGGCCGGTGGCCATGTTCCACACGGATTTGCCCAGCATCTTCAAGTACTGGCCACGGCCGTCGGCGGTCGCCTGGCTGGTGGGCAGGCGGGAGCCGCCCGCGGGTATCTCCACGTCGTAGGAGAGCTCGTCACCGGTGTCCCAGGACAGCAGCCCGAAGCCGGGGGCCCCCGGGCCGAGCAGCACGGCCCCGGCGGCGTCACCGAGGAAGACGCGGGTCCCGCGGTCCTGCGGGTCCGTGGCACGCGATCCGGCGTCGGCGCCGATGACCAGGACGCGGGAGTAGGAGTCGTTCTGCAGGAGGTGGGCGGCGACGAGCAGCGCGTATATCCCACCGGCGCAGGCTGCCTGGGTGAGATCGAGCGGAATGGCGCGGTGCGCGCCCAGCGCCTGTTTGACCATCAGGGCGGTGGACGGCAGCGGCTGGTCCGGGGTGAAGGTCGTCAGGACGATGGCGTCCAGCTCGGCCGGGTCGACGCCGCCGCGGGACAGCGCCTGCCGGGCCGCCTCGGTGCTCATGTCCGAGGTGGCCATGCCGGCTTCCAGGAAGCGCCGCTCTTTGATGCCGGTACGAGAGGTGATCCAGGCGTCGGACGTGTCGAGCGTCCGGGTCAGCTCCTCGTTGGTCACCACACGTGGCGGCACATAGAGCCCGGTCGAACGAATGCCGACGGGGCGTTTGAGTCCCGCCGCGGCATTCAACGGCCGGGAGGCCGGGGCTTCGTCGGGCATATCTCGTGTTGCCGGAATCAAGCCGTGCGGCATGGTGGAACTCCGATCTGTGAGATGGGTGGCGAGGCAGCGAAAGGGCCGTCTTGTTTCCATGGCGGGAACCAGGGGAATTCCGATGCGTTCGGACAGCTGCGACGGCTGCCGGAGGGGGCTTCGTGCCGTCCTGGCATCGGTGCGGTGCGTCATTGCCGCGGCTCGCGCGCGGCAGGGGAACCGGAACCCCCGGGCAGCCGTACGGGACCGACGGCTCCGCGCCCGGGGGTCGGCGCGCGGCACATGCATGCGGGGTGCAGAGTGTCCGATGTGCCGGGAGCCAGGTGGGGAAACCCGTATCGGGGGTGCTTCCGGTCCGTCGTCAGGCGTGGGTGACGAATTCGCCGAACCCCGGCCCGGGAAGCCGCAGTTGGGCGTGGATGTCCGAGCCCAGGCCGTGGTGTCCCACGGCGCCGCCGTAGTTCATCTGGTAACTCATCCAGAGCACGACGAAGTTGACGATCCGGTTCCCGGCCGCCGCGGAGTCGGGCGCAGGGAAGGGGTGGGGGAGCCTGGCGTGGTAACTGCCGTTGCCCTCCTCGTCGGCCACGAAGACGTTGGGGACGCCGAACGGACTGGGATGCGACGGGCCGTCCGGATCGAGATCACGGCGCCGGATGGCCATGACGGTGTAGAGGCTGTTCGGGATGAGCCCGTGGAACTCACCGCGGAAGTCCGCCGCGGTGTCCTGTTCCGCCAGCGCCACGGTCAGGTTTCCGCTCGCCTTGATCCACTGCCCCAGCGTCACCGGTTCGGTCACCTTGGGGCCGTCCTCGGGCTGGAGGTCCGGGATGGGAACCTGGTGGAACGGGTAGCTCGGGCGCACCACGGTGAACGGGTCGGGCTGCTGCTCCGGGGCCATCACGGCCGTGTAGTTCGAGCACGGCAGCGGAAGCGGCAAGGTACAGAGGACCATCTCCCTGTCTTTCGCGGAGAGTTCGGGTGGCAGCTCCCGGATGATCCGGTACGGCGCGTTCTCGCCGAAGGGCGGGAGGACACTGTCGGCGGCGACGAGCGCGCTTCCCCACTCGGTCTTCACCTCGCCGCCGGGGAGGGCCCGGTTGATCCCGCCGATCACCACGAAGTGTCCGTCACTGTTCATGACTTCGCTCGGTGGGTAGAGCGGGCCCTGGGTCGTCATGCTCAGCTCGTACGACCGGGAACGCGTCATCGCGCGCCCTCCCCGCCGGACACCCGACGGTAGATCCGGGTGTAGAGCCCCTCGTCGGTGACGAACCGGGGATGCGCCTGCCGGGCGATCTCCGCGTAGCGCTCCGAGGCGAATGTCGGAAGGTACTCCTGCGGCGGGCAGGAGAACCCCGAGACGAACATGACTCCGGGCTCCGTGCTCAGCAGGGAGTGGTACGCGAGGAACGTCTCGATCCGCTCGGATGTGAGGACCTCGGCGAAGATGGTCCCCTGCCGCCAGGACAGGTACTCCTCGTACACCGGAGGCTTGACCTCGACGTGGCGCAGTTGGATGTACGGCGTGTCCGGCAGCTCATCGGCCGCGGGCTTCGGCGCTCCCACGAACTCCAGCACCTGGCGGCGGACATCGCCCGTGGACAGCGGGGCCAGCGCTCTGCGCAGGTCACGCCAGCGGTCGGTCAGGGCGGCGAGGTCGGCGAGTCCGGCCAAGGGGGTCAGCTCCAGGACGGCAGGTGCCTCCGTGCTCTCGTAGAGCACGCTGCCGCGGCCCGCGGCGGCGGGCGTACGGTCCTGCCAGACGGCGAGCGCCTCCTGGGAAGCTTCTCGCTCGACGGGTACCTCTGTCACCAGAAGCAGCGGGGAAGTCATCGCACGTGTTCCCTTCCACGGCAAGAGATTGCTGGTTGCGTCCGCCGGTTCACTCGGCGACCGCGAGCTCGGGTGGCGCGGGGACACGCTTGAGCGCGTGCCGCACGGCCCGCTCGGCACCCCGGCGCTCCTTGCGCGCCATCACCGCACTGGGCAGCGCCGTACCTGTCATGCGCACGGTGGCGGCGTGCAGGGCGGCCTGCCCGAACGTGACCTCGATGTCGAAGACCAGCAGATCGGGATCGCTCAGGTCCGCCTGCAGGACCTCGCCATCGATCGTGGCCTCCAACGGGAACAGAAAGTTGCGGAAACTGGTCTCCAGACGGTCGAACACATGGCTGTAGCGGCGTTCCGGCCAGCGGCAGGTGTGGTAGCGCTCGCACACCGCGACGTACATCTGCCGCGCGGCTTCGAGCACGACCATGCCCTGCACATGGCTCGCCTGGTGATCAAGCTGCATCTCTTGATCGTTGTGGAGCCGCAGGGAGGCGCGGAAGGACGTCTCGGAACGCCGGGTCAGCCCCGCGATGAGCACATTGCTCTCGCGGTGTTTGTGCGTCTCGGTGTGACTGCCGGGCCGCCCCCGTGGGCTTCGTTCGATCACGGTGCGCCCGCGCGGGCCGCAGCGTGTCAACTCCTCCTGGATGCGGTCCCAGTCGTATGCGGTGACCCCCTGCCCCTCGGCGAGGACCAGGGTGTTGCTGTCGGCCGCGCTCCGGTACACGCCGGTCCGCAGCCGGTCGATGAACCGGGAGACGGTAACGGCCGATGTCTGGTCGGCAAATGCGTCGAAACGGTCGCCGACGATGAATAACGTGGTCGTTTTGCTTTCTGGCATGCGAGAATTCCATTCATCACATGACTGGCAGGCGTCATCACCCATGCGCCCTTGCATGGTGTGCGCCACTGAATTCCGGGAGAGGTCGCAAGGGTGCTCCGGCGGCACCAGCGAGGCCCGACTCCAGCCTGCCCCCGACAGGAAGTCATGGGCGGCGAAGGTGTATGCCCCTCATGGGGCGGTGCGTGATATCCGCGTCTTGGTCGCTCTTCTCCCCCTTTTCGTGAAGGGGGTTTGGTCGGGCTTCATGAAGGGGGTTTGCTCAGGCGTCTGATCTCCCGAATTCGTTCAGTCCGTCCCGTCGCCCGCCGGTCGTCGGCAGAATGCTCCCGCCTTGACTTCGGACGTATCCGCACAGAACCGGGTCGTCGCCGATGACCACCGGGTTCCCCACCGAGGACAGCATGTCGAGATCGCTGGAGTGATCCCCGTACGCCCAGCAGTCCGCTGCCGAGAGGCCGAACTCCTCGATCGCCTGGGCGACGGCGACGGCCTTGGCCTTGCCGATCATCGCCGTTCCGACCTCGCCGGTGAACGTTCCGTCGGCGATCAGCGGATCCGAGCACAGCGTCAGGTCCACTGCGAAGTCGTCGGCGAGCGGTCTCAGACACGCCGCGAAGCCGCCCGAGACCAGTACGATGCGGTCACCCGCGGCCTGGTGACGAACGAGTGCGCGGGCGGTCGCCGTGACGAATGCGTCCGGCCCTCTTCGATAAGCGGCGTACCAGTCCCGGCCGGCATCGATGAGCCCGGCGGCCGGAACGCCCGCGAAGTTCGTGTAGTAGGCACGGTTGCCCTCCTCGCGGGGCACCCGTTCGGCCAGCTTCCGTAGCGCGTCGGCTCTTTGCCGGTACAGAGTGCCGTCGTCCCCGTTCCGTGCCAGCCAGTAGCGCAGGAATTCAAACATGCTTTTTGCCGTGATGAGCGTCTCGTCAACATCGAAGAATGCCGCCGACCGCCGACTTTCTCCCCCCTGGCGCCGTCCCTTCTCGGCGCCCTTCCGATGTTTGAATTCCGGTGATAATCCAGATCCGTCACTCACAGCGCTTTCCTCCGTCCGGCGACGCGAATCCGCTGGGGCCGGAATGAATCCCCTTGAGGAATGCATCACCGCAGTGCGATGTCGTGCCCCTTCAGTCTCAGGCATCCCAGGAGCCGACGCAGCTTACGTTTCGGCCAGCTTCAAAAGTCGGGGCCGCGCCACGTACCACCGGCCGTCGGTGTCTTCGCCGCCCCCACACACGACAGCGAAGGCCAGAAGCCGATGGCGGCCGGCCGGCCGGGCCGGGTGGCGCACCTGGGGGCCGAGCGACCCATACCGGCGCGGGCGTCGGCCGGGAGATGCTCAAGGTGGCCGTCGTAGCGGAAGGAACCCGGCACGCCGTTCCGGACGGACACGCCGTTCCGGACGGACAGGGGTTCAAGGGCGTGTGAGCCTGGGCAGCACCCGAGTGTCTCCAGGAGGCGGGCATGAAACGTCCCGTGGCCGCGGGGGTGAACGGAGCAGCGGCCGGTCTCGCAGCCGCGGACTGGGCCGCCCGCGAAGCGCTGCTGAGGGACGTGCCGCTGTGGCTCGTGCACGCCTGGGAATGGCAGCCCTACGCCTACGCCCCGCCGGAGGGACCGGAGGCCGCACGTCGGTGGTCGGAGGGCGTGCCACACGAGGTCACCGACCGCTTGCGGCGACGCCACCCGGGGCTGGAGATCACGGCGGAACGTGTCATCGGACCGCCGCCGGAGGTGCTGTGCGGTGCGGCCACGGACGCCGAACTGCTGGTGATCGGCACCGCCGGTGTGAGCGGGGCCGCGGGTTTTCTGCTCGGCTCTGTCGGCATGGCCACCGTCGCCCACGCGGAACGTCCCGTCGTGCTCGTCCGGGCCGGCGACCGGGAAGAGCAGTCGCCACCGGCTGCGGCCGACGACCTCGGTACCGTGGTCCTCGGACTGGACCTCAGCCGGCCCTGCGACGAAGCGGTCCGCTTCGCCTTCGAGGCCGCGGCGCTGCGCACCGCCCCGCTGCTCGCGGTTCACGGCGGGACCCTGCTCCCGCACCACCGGTACGGCGGGGGACCCGGTGCCAGCCCGGCTGGCCACGGGCCCGTGGGGGAGAGAGCAGCGATGGACGAGATGCTCGGACCCTGGCGGGAGCGGTACCCGGCGGTGGACGTCACCGAGCAGGCGCTCGTCGGGCGACCGGCGCAGTGCCTGCTGGAAGCCTCGGCGCACGCCGCGCTCCTCGTCATCGGCAGACACCGCCGTACACGGTGGCCGCACGTGCCGCACATCGGGCACGTCGCCCATGCCGTCCTCCACCACAGCCCGGCTCCGGTGGCCGTGGTACCCGACCTGTAGGGCATGTCCTCCCGGTCTTCGTGGGCCGTGACGCACCCGGGCGCCCCGGACACATGTCTGCGCCCGGGGCGGCGCCGAATGGTCCCGATACAGGACTGTTCGGCCCCTGCCGGAGTGGCCGACAGGGCGGCAGGGTGGAGGGGCCGGTCACGGAAGCACGGGCGGCCGGCGCGCAACCCGGGAGGAGACAGCCATGGCCGGACCCCGGACGGAACACCTCCTCGACGAGCCCCGCGCGGGCGTGTGGGCACGCGTAGGCGACCGGCTGATCGTGGGCGGTGCCACCGTCGGAGACGAAGGGCGTGACGGCGAGATCGTCGGACTGCACCACGCCGATGGCACCCCGCCCTACGACGTCCGCTGGTCGGACACGGACCGGGTCACCCTGGTGTTCCCAGGGCCGGACGCGCATGTCCAGCACACCCCGCCGACCGGGAGGAAGTCCGCCGCGCCACGGCGGCGGTGACCCCCGCGGTCGTACGCGCCCGGCACCACGGACCGGTCCGTACGGTCGGGTCCGGACACGAGGGCCGAACGGCGCCGTGGCGTGCCCGATCCGTGGTGGTGGGCGGCCGACGGCTCCGACGCGAGCCCGGCGGCCGCGGAGCGGGCCGTCGACGAAGCCGTACGACGCGGGACGGGACGCCCTGCTCCTGGCCCTCGGGGGCCCGTGGGCGAGAGGCGCCGGCCGGGTCTGTTGCGCGGCTCCGTCAGTCTCCTCGTGGCCGGCTGTGCCCCCTGCCCGCTCGCCGTCGCCCCCAACGGCGCTCGGCCACCACCGAAGGAGACCTCTGATGAGCACAGCGGCCCACCGGCACCACATGACCGACCTCGGCCGTCGGGTTGAGGCCAGGCGCGCCCGGCTCGGACTGTCCCGGGAGGAGGTGGCCGCGCGGGCCGGGGCCACGCCCGGCTACGTCGCCGACCTTGAGGAACGCGTGTGCACGCCCAGAGTGGAATTCCTGGTCCGGATCGCGAACGCCCTGGAGACGACCGTCCAGGATCTCACCGGGTACACCGCGGACCTGCCGGTCGGCGGATCCGCGGCGGGCGGCCACGCGCGGATGGTCGAGATCGACGAGACAGGGTGCTGGGAGCTCCTCGATGACCACGGCATCGGCCGAGTCGCCGTCACCGGCCGGAACGGGACGGAGATCTTCCCCGTGAACTACCGGGTCGTGGAGGGCGAGATCGCCTTCCTGACCGCGACGGACTCGCCGCTCGCGCAGGCCGCGGTCTCCGGCGCCGAGATCGCCTTCGAGGAGGACCGGCTGGACGAAGCCTTCAGCCAGGGCTGGAGCGTCCTGCTCGTCGGCGATGTACGGACGGGGAGGGACCGGGCCGCGACCGAGAAGCTCCGCGACGCCGCGCACTCGGCTCCCTGGGCCGGGGGCGGGCAGGACCAGCTCGTGATGCTCGCCCCGCACCGGGTCACCGGTCGGCGCGTCCTGGTGGAGGGAGCGCCCGGCACGCCGACCGGACGCGAGCCCTGAGACGTACGCGCCTCGCCCACCGCGCGGCGGGCGCGCCGAGGACGGCACGGCGGATCCCCGCCGCGATCTCGGCGTCATCACGGAGGAACACCTTGAGCAGGCCGCTCCGGCTGACGACGCCTTCCAGCATGCCGACGTCGTTCACGACGGGCAGCCGTTTCCCCCCCCCCCGAGCCATGAACCGCGCCGCCTCGGGGAGCGTCGCGTCAGGGTGGACGGTCACGGCCGGGGCCCTCACCGGCCGACCGGTGGCCGGTCGCACGCCGCATCGCGCGGGACGCCCCGGAGCGCGGCGTCCCGCAGATGCGCCGGGGTGCACCGCGGCCGTCGTTTGCGGACGAAATCCCCGCGCAGCGAGTGATAGGGGGCGTCGGGGTCGAAGAAGGTCCGGCGCATGTGCGCCAGCTCCTCCGCGCGGTAGGCGGACAGCGGCTTGACGGCCTCGTCCCGTTCCCGTACCGCCTTCTTGGCCTCGACGCGCCGCTGGACCGCCGACGAGGTGGCGATACGCGAGGCGAGGCGGGCGGCCTCGGCACCGAAGTCCTCCGGTGCGCACGTGACGACGCGGTCCACCAGCCCGAGGCCGAGTGCCTTGGCCGCCGTCACCGGCAGCGCGCGCCGCATGAGGCGTGCGGCCTGTCCGGGGCCGACTCTACGGGGCAAGGTGTACGTCCAGTACTCGGAGCCGTACAGGCCCATCAGGCGGTAGTGCGGGTTGAGCAGGGCCCCGCCGCGGCACCACACCTCGTCCGCCGCCAGCGCCAGCATCGCCCCACCCGCCGCGGCGTTGCCGCCGAGAGCGGCGACGACCAGCCGGTCGGTGGTGGTCAGGACGGCCTCCACCAGATCGTCCATGGCGTTGATGTTCGCCCAGGACTCCTCGGCGGGGTCGGCGGCGGCCTCGATCACGTTCAGATGGATGCCGTTGGAGAAGAAGTCCCGGCCCCCGCCGAGCACCAGGACACGGGTCGGCCGGGAGCAGGCGGAGCGGTACGCCGCGAGCAGCCGCGCGCACCGGTCGGTGCTCATTGCGCCGCCGGGGAAGGAGAAGTGCAGGAAGCCGACCGGGCCGTCCTCCCGGTAGCGGATGTCCGTCCAGGTCCGCCGGTGGTCGGGGCACCGGAGCGGGACGGGGACCTCCGGCACGGGCGGCAGACGCTTCCCGAGCGCGAGGGTGGCCGGCAGTTTGAAGGTGGCCGGGCCGCCCTTTGGCCGCCGGGGCCGCAGCTCGGGGATCCACACCGCGCCGTCCACCGTCGCCCGGCAGATCGCGCCCGCCCGGGTGGCCAGGATCTCGCCCGGGCGGCCACGCAGCGTGTCTTCGGCGCAGCCGCCGTGCAGGTACCACTCGGCGCCCCCGAGCACGTCCAGCACACCCGGTTGTGAGTCCGCCGTCCGCAGTGTGCGCAGGACGGTTTCGCCGGTGTCCGACGCCCAGTCGATGCGCCGCAGGCTCTGGTCGAAGTAGGGCCGCGCGCACCGGGTACCGTCCGGACCGTCTGCGCGCTGGGGCCGCGGCAGGTAGCGCCCCGAGGCGAACCGCCGGACCGCGAGAAGCACCGCTTCCACGGCGGCGTCGCCGATCTCCCCCCGGTACAGATCGCTCTTGCCGCGAGGCGGCAGCGCACAGGGCACGGAGGCCCATACGTCCCCGGCGTCCATCTCCGCGCCGGCCTGCAACACCGTCACACCCCACTCGCGGGCGCCCTCGTGGATCGCCCAGTCCAGCGACGACGGGCCCCGGTCGCCCACCGGGCCCGGATGGACGACGAGGCACGGATACGCGGACCAGATGTCCCGCGGAATCACGGTGGTGAGCATCGGCGCGATGATCACCTCGGGTGCGTGCCGGCGCACGGCGTCCCGCAAGGATTCCTCGCCCAGCGCCAGCTCCACCGCCACGGAGTGGCCGTCTTCACCCAGCTCGGCGAAGACGCGCTGCGTGAGACTGTTGACCGCACTCGCGATCAGCAGGATGTGCACCGTTACCTCCCGGCCGCCGGGCCCGCGCCGATGCCGGTCCGGCTGCTGCGATGATCACCGAGACGGTCACGGCGGGCGTTGAGCCTCGCCCGGTGGGTCACCTGACCGGAGCTGGACGGCGAGGGCCTGGTGCGGGGCCACCACGAGGCGACCAGCTCGGGGCCGCTTACCGGAAGAGCGTGCCGGTCTTCTCGCCGATGGCCTGTTTGCGGCGGAAGTAGTCGTTGATGACGGTGCGGTAGAGGTCGGCGTCGGGGCGGGCCCAGTTGCGCATGAGTTCGCAGCCGAACGCGAGTGAGGTGATCGGCTGGGCGCCGGCCTGCGTCATCCGTTCGATCGCGGTGGCGTGCGTGACCGGGGAGACGCCACCGACGGCGTCGATGACCGGGTAGACCTCGAAGCCCTCGCGGAGCATGTCCAGGGCGGGGAACGTGAGGCAGACCTCGGTCCACAGCCCGGCCATGACGATCTTCCTGCGGCCGGTCGCCCGGATGGCGGCGCGGAAGTCGGCGTCCTCCCAGGAGTTGACCCCGGTGCGGTCGATCTCCGGAACCTCGGGCAGCTCCGCGGTGATCACGGGGACCGTGGCCTGATTGACGCCCATCCCCACGGCGACGGTGCTCAGCACGGTCGGGATCTCGTAGGCACGAGCCAGCTTGGCCAGGGTGACGGCGCCGAGGTCGATCTCCTCGCGGCTCGCCGAGCCCACGGTGGCGTACTGGCCCTCCTGGTAGTCGATGAAGACCACGGTGCAGTTGTCCGGCGTGAGCAGGTGGTCGGCGGCCGGGTCCCGAACCGGCTCGGGGGCCGTTTTGCTGTGGGCGGCATCGGCGGTCATGGCGTGTTCCCTTTCGGCGTCTGGATCGGTGCGGAGGTGCTGTGGGTGGCTCAGGGGCGGAACCCCTCGCGGGCGGTGGTCTTCCGGGTCAGGTCCACGAAGTCCGGTTCGAAGCCCTTGACCGCGGTGACGGCGTTCCACAGCCGTCCGGCGGCGGCGTGGGAGATCGGCAGCTGCCGGGCCGGGTCGGGGACGGCGGCGAGCAGGGTGTCATCGTCTTCCGCCGAACGGCGCAGCGGGCGCGGGTTGGTGGTGTCCCGGGCGCGGGCGACGACGGCGGCCATGGGCCCGAGCGCCATCAGGTCCAGTGCGGTGTCGTAGTCCTGGCCCAGGTGGTCGGCAAGGTCCAGGGCCTCGCGGATGCCGGCCTCGGCCGCCATGACGGCGACGTTGGTGATCAGCTTGTAGGCCACACCGGACCCCACCTCACCGACCCGCCGCACCTTCCCCAGCGTCTCAAGAACCGGGCGCGCCTGCTCGAAGGCGTCCGGTGCCGCGCCGACCAGGAAGGTGATGCCGCGCTCACGCGCGTACTTCACCCCGCCGACGATCGGCGCGTCCAGGACGGTCACCCCGGCGGGGGCGGCGGCGACCGCCGCGTTCAGGAGCTCGGGCGTGGTGGTGGAGCAGACCAGGACCAGGGAGCCCGGCGAGGCTCCGGCGAGGATGCCGTCGGGGCCGAGGTAGGCGGCGGGGATGTCGTCCGACATCACCAGGCCGAGGGTCAGCTGCGCGCCGCGGGCCGCTTCGGCCGCGGTGGCGTGGACGGTGGCGCCGGTGGTGGCGGCGTGCTCCCGCTTGGCGGGGTCGGTGTCGCTGACACGGACCTCGTGGCCGGCGGCGACGAGGTGGGGGGCCATCTGCTCTCCCATGTCCCCGAAGCCGATGATCGCTACCGTGGTCATTGCTTCCTTCCAGTGTGTCCGTGGGCAGACAGGGGTGGTGCGGGCGCCGTGAGTGCCGCCTGGATGACCGATTCCACGGGGCCAGTGGCCACAGGCGGTCAGCGGCCGTGGGGCGTTTTGTTCAGTGACGTCGTTATGTCAGATTGTTGCGGTGAGCGCGAGTAGGCGCTGCACGACGCGGGCGACGACGCCGCTGGGCGTGCGTAGGGACGACGCCGCCGGGCGTGCGTAGGGACGACGCCGCCGGGATCCGCTCCCGACGACGGGAGAAGGACCGAAGCCACCCCGAGCCCGACTCCCGGGTTCGGGCAACCACGATTGCCGACGCGATCGGGCACCGAGGGCAGCACACCCGCCGCCCTTGCGGCGATCTCGGGACGCCCTGCGCGCGCTCCCCGCCGACCAGGGCACCCCCGGGACGCTGCCATGGGACCGGATGCCAGTGCGAGGTGGCGCGTCGGCCCTTGAGCAGCCCGGCCGCCCCGAGCAGCAGCGATCCCGTGCAGACCGAAGTCGTCCAGGTGCTGGTGGCGCTGGCGGTGCGCAGCCAGCCGAGGAGCGTCTCGTTCGCCATCTGGTCGGTCTGGCCGGGGCCACCGGGCACCACCACGATGCCGGGGGCCGGCACCTCATCGAGCGCCTTGTCCGCGACGAACGTGAGGCTGCCCATGTCATTGGGCACCGGACCAGGACGCTCGGCGACGAAGACGGTCTCCGCCCCGGGGGCGCGGCAGAGCATCTCGTACGGACCGACCGCATCCAGTGCGGTGAAGCCCTCGAAGAGGACGATCGCGATCTGCATGGTCTTCCCTTCTGCGCAGGAGAGTTCAGAGGACGAGTGATGAGTCCGGGTCCTGGGAGTTCGGGCTATGGGCGGAAGCGCCGGCGGTATTCGGCCGGTGCGGTGCCCAGCGCTTTGACGAAGACGCGGCGCATGGCCTCCGGGGTGCCGTATCCGCAGGCGCGGGAGATCTGCTCCACGCTGTCGGCCGTCTCCTCAAGGAATCGGCGGGCCTGTTCCAGGCGTGCGCGCTCCACGTACCGGCCGGGCGTCACCCCCGTCTCCGCTCGGAAGGCCCGCGCGAAATGCCGGGGGGAGAGGCAGGCACGCTCCGCGAGGCGTCCGACCGACAGATCTGCCTCCGGGTGCTCGGTGATCCATTGCTGGAGCTCCCGCAGCGGCTCTCGACGGGCCGTCTGGACGGCCGGCTGGGCGCTGAACTGCGCCTGGTTTCCCGGGCGTCTGAGAAAGACGACCAGGTAGCGCGCGATGGTGAGTGCGATGTCCCTGCCGTGGTCCTCCTCGACCAGGGCGAGCGCGAGATCGATGCCGGCGGTGACGCCGGCAGAGGTGGCGATCCTTCCGTCCCGCACGAAGACCGGGTCCGGCTCGACGTCCACCTTCGGGTACTCCTCGGCCATCTGCTTGCACAGCGCCCAGTGCGTCGTCGCCCGGCGGCCGTCGAGCAGCCCGGCCTCGGCCAGCAGCAGTGCACCGCTGCACACCGACACGATGCGCTCCGCCCGCCGGGCGTGCTCCCGTAACCAGTCGACCAGTCGACCAGTCGACCAGCCGGGGGCCGGGGCAGTGGGCGCCCTCGCCGCCCGGGACGAGCAGGGTGTGCGGCGTCTCGGCGTCGGACAGTGCGCAGTTCGGGGTGAGCCGCAGCCCGCTCGAAGTGCGGACGGGCATGCCGTCGAGCGAGGCGGTGCGGTGCCGCCGGGAGCAGCAGCCGGGCCCTGCCGTGGCCGCTGTCCACCACTGCCGCCGGGCCCGCGCGGGTGACGGATGTCCGTGCCGGTCGTGGCGCCCAGGGTGTGGGCGCAGTAGGCGTACCTGCTGTTCCCCGCGTGCACGGAGAAGGCAGTCACCGCGGGGAACAGCATGACGTTCGACAGACCGTGCGCGACATCGAAGTGCGCGTCGACCGGGCGGCTCATCCCCCTTGCCGACGGCCCCAGCCCTCATCGCCGACGCCGCAGGAGAACCAAGGGAACGCCGAGCCCCTTCGACGCCACCTGCGCTAGAGAAGAACTGACCCGCAGAATTTCTGACGCATCACACTAGCTGAAGGGGTGCGGCGACAGTGCCGTGAACCACAGCAGGACGACGGTGGCGATCCCCATGATCGGGGTCAGTATCTCTGTCTCCAGCTTGTTGCCGCTGTGCTGGATGATGACGATCTCGTAGCGGTTCTTCAGCGGCCAGAGCCACGGCGCGCCCTGTTTGGTGATGGAGTCGCCGAGCAGGTGGGCCAGGCAGCCCAGGCCGACGGCGTACGGCAGCCAACCGGGGGCCGAGGGGATGAACTTGGCGATCACGGCGGTGCCGATCCCGGCCATGGCGACGATCGTGCCCCAGGCGGAGAAGCCGTGTCCGGGCGGGCAGAGGTTGAGCGCCCGGACCGCCAGGGCCAGGAGGAAGAAGGTCATGCCGAGCGTGAACGGCCTGCCCAGGTACGTCACTCCGGCCCAGGTGCCCACAGTCATCAGGGCCACGAAGAACAGCGAGTGCGTGGCGTGGCGGTGGCCGCCGGAGATCCAGGCCACGAAGCGGCACAGGTTCTTGGACACCGGGCCGAGGAAGTTGGCGATGGTGCCGTCATGGTGGTCCAGGTCCGGCAGCAGCGCGGCACCGGCGCAGAGCACCGTGCCCATCAAGATCTCCTCCGGCGCCAGATGAGCGTGCATCACCATCGGCGGCAGAAAGGGTGTGGTGCCTGCGAAGAGCAGCGCGCCGCTCATCGCGTGCGAATGGCCCATCATGGTGCGTTCGTCCTCCCCGTCCGGCGTGCACGGTGACACGCCCTCAACAACGGCGGAGACGCTACCAGCGTGGACGCCCTGGAAGATCGGCGGAGGGGCACCCTGAGCAGCGGAACGCCCCGCCCGAAGAGGGCCGTCGACGCGGTGATGTCGGTTGCAGCGCAGCTCCGCAGCTCCGCCACTCGCTGCACACCACTGCTCGCCGAACTCGGCCTCGTCGCGCCGGCACCGCTACGAGCAGCCGTGCGTACGCGCGCCCCCCGGTGAGCTGTGCCGGCTCCGCGACGGCCTCCGGCTGCTGCCGACCTTCGGCCAGCCGACTCTCCCGAACCGTCGTCGATCTTGAGGGCTACGACAAGATGGTCGACAACAGGTCTACGACAAGACGGTCGGCAACAGCTCTACGACAAGATGGTCGACTACACAGACCGACTCTTTCCTGCCTGGGACGAGTGACGCCGTGAGCCCGGTGCTCGACTCGCGCACGCCGGCGACTCGTAACAGCCCGACCGGCCCCTGTCCCGGATGCCCCGGGCGCTGTCGTTCGAGGAGGCGGCCGGGCACTCCTCCGTGGTGGAGACCGCGCTGCGCGTCATCCGCGAGGTCGGTGCGCGGTCCGGGCAGACGCTGCTGGTCAGCGGCGCGTCCGGGGGTGTCGAGTCGGCGGTGTTGCAGATCGCCCGCGATCGCGGCATCACGGTGATCGGCACGGCCGGTGCCGCGAACCAGGACGCGGCACACATCAACAGCCGAGCCGACCGCACGGGGCGCGTGTACGATCCCGCGCTGGCGAAGTTGGCGGAGGCACGCCGATCAGGTATGGAGCATCCCGCGCATGAAACGGCCTGCTGAAACCCTTCACCACGGCCAGGTCACACTGCGGCGCTTGCGAAATGAGCGATGCCGAGAGCCTGCATCACTTGCCGATGACGGCGTGGGTGACGTGAATGTTGAGGTATACCGCGGCGGCCTGTGGCGTATCGGGTCGGACAGCGGTGCGGACCGCGCAGTGGGTCGGGTCCATGATCGCGTGCCGCAGGCTCTGCTGCGGGGCTCCTGACTGTTTGCCAGGGAACGTGGAGCTGGACATATCACGATCCTTTTCGTCGTATTGGTTGCGGTCAGGGGGACGTGCTGTCGTCCCGCCCCTTGGCTGCGCCGGGGGGAGTATCGGTGATGCCTGTGTCTGCTTCGGTGTCCTTCATCGCCATGCGAATCGCGCCTGCATCGCCTGACAGCAGCGCCGCGCGCTCCTCTTGGTTCAGGCCGACTGCTTGGTCGACTGCCGACTGCGGGTCGCTCATGTGAGCACTGAGCTTGGATGGGTCGCAGGCCAAGTCCGCCAGATAGGCGGCCAGTGCGCTGGGAACGCGGGTGGGCAGATAGCGGTCGAGGTGCGCTGGGGTGTGGGTCTCGTTGGACTGCGGGCGGTGCGACGAGTTCTCGCCGAGCCCGAGGCGTTGGGCCATGGCCTGGTCGTCATCCGCCGCGGCGAGCGGCGGAACGTACAGGGTGCTGACGCCGGTCAAGTACTCGTCGCGGAGGCCGCGCAGTGCGAGCGTTCGGATGGTCGGGCCACACACCGCGTACTGAGCCGCTGAGTAGTGGGTGACCTGGTGGTCCGGTGGATAGAACTTCTCCAGGTATTCGACGAGTACGTGACGGTTGTTGTCGTTGTCGAATCCACCGAAGCGGAAGCCCGGGTCCCCCACGCACGCCACCTGCCAGACCACCACATGGGAATCGGTCAACAGGGTCCGGCGGCGCAACAGCAGATCGGTGGCCTCGACCTCCTGGCACCCCATCGTCCCTGGGTCCACGCCGAGGTCGGCGAAGAGGCAGTCCAGTGCCGACACGCCGGGCAGCATCATGGCCGGAACACCCTCAGCGCGCAGCACTCTGATCGCTTCATGCGGCGGGTAGGCGAACACACCCGGGTGCCCGTAGAACACCGCGCAGACCGTCAGGCCCTCACGCACCGGCTCGACCAGCGCATGCACCATCTGCTCGTAGGTCTCGGACCGCGGCTTGTCGTTGCCGTACAACGTGTACAGGTCCTGGGAAGACCTGCTGTGCTCCCGGACCCACGCCTCCGTCACCGGATCGGAAACGCAGTACGCGACAAGGTCGGCCTGCTCGATCCACCCCACGGCTTCGTTGGTCACGTGGCCGACACCTTTGATGCCCGTCCCGACCACAACCAACGCCCCTGCTGACATGCGGCGCCCTCCGCGCTTGGCCCGCCCCTGCTGCCTCCGCTTGAGATACCTGGGAGAAGCGGGAACGTGCATATACAGGTTGAGGGAAGCAACCTTGGTTGCTGGCTTATTCTCAATTCTTTCGAAAATGGCTCCTTTCGCAAGCGGAGCCGAGTGTGCAACTCCCGCTTCGAGCGGAGAGCGCACCCTGCGCCTCGGGGCCCTGTCGAAGGGCGATGAAGAAGTTTCGGAAGGGTCGTGGTGTCTGCCGAGCGGGGCAGGTTTGCTCGCAGGACTCTTGGTGGGGCCCGAGAACCGCTTGACCTGGCTACACGTCACCACACCTACGTGACATCGGCATGGGCATACCTGCGGGCCGATCTGTCGGGACCCTGGGCGAGGCCCCGGAGGGACGCGGCAGGTGCAAGAGGCCAGGCAAGGGCACGGTGGTCTTTTCCACCCGTGTCTCCGCACCTGTCAGGGAGGCCGTCGGGGTGCGGATGGTGGTCGAGCAGGCCATCGACGGGACACCACGCTCGGAGTACCGCAAGGGGATATCACTACCGCGGCCGATATCCACGCCGCACAGGTCCATCGATCACCCAGACGCGCCGATCGATTCGTGGCGGAGTGGGGTTCATGATAAACCCTCTACCTGATCAAGTCGGTCGCGGAATCACACGGTTCGCAGATGAAATAAAAACCTGCCGGCCGGTTTTCTGTGCATCCGCATCCGCATCCGCATCCGCATCCGCATCCGCATCCGCATCCGCATCCACTTCCTACTGGATTCATTGCAGGAGAAGATATGAACGAACTGGATCTCCGAGCCCGGGTCAAAAGCATCATGGGTGATCTCACCGCCCATCTCACAGCCCTGGTGAAGATCCCTTCGGTGTACTCGCCCACTGACCTGAAGTCCGTACGCGATGCCGCCGACGCCATTCGGACCCTGCTCCAGGGGTACGGTTTCAAGGACGCACGCCTTATCGAGCTGGGCGACAAGGACGCGCCGCTGGTCTACGCGACCCACACCGCCTCCTCCAAGGCCCCTACCGTGCTGCTGTACGCGCACTACGACGTGGTGCAACCCGACGCGTCCTGGCCGGACGCGTTCAAGCCGTACGTCGACGAGACCACCCACCGCATGCACGGCCGGGGCGCCGCCGATGACAAGTCGGGGGTCGTCATGCATCTTGGCGTCGCCCACGCGTTCAACGGCGACGTTCCGGTGAACCTGAAGATCGTCATGGAGGGCGAGGAGGAATCGGGGCGCGGAACCCTGGAGGAGTACGTCCCGGCACACCGCGACCTGTTCACCGCCGATGTCATCGTCGTTGCCGACACCGGCAACTATCGACTCGGCAAGCCGACCCTCACCACCTCGCTCCGTGGACTGGCAGCGGTGGACGTCACTGTCACCACCCTGGACTCCCCGAAGCACAGCGGTATGTACGGCGGTCCCGCACCCGACGCCTTCGTCGTGCTGGCGCGGATGATCGCCCGGCTGCACGACGCCGCCGGCAACGTCGCCGTCCCGGGACTCGATCACAGCATCTGGAAGGGACACGAGCCCACGGAGGAAGAGTTCCGCACGGATGCCGGGGTGCGGGAGGGGGTGAAGCTGATCGGCACCGATTCGCTGGGCAGCCGGCTGTACGTCAAGCCCTCGATCAATGTGGTGGGTCTCGACGGTCCGCCGCCTTGGGCCAAGCCGATCAATCAGCTCCAGGGAACGGCGAAGGCGCGGATCAGCATGCGGATCGCACCGCAACAGGATCCCAAGACGGCCATCAAACTGCTTGCCGACTACCTGCGGCGTTCCGACGTCAACGAGTGGAACGCCATTGTGGAGGTCGAGCCCGCAGGCACCGGCGAGGGCTTCACGGCGGACACCAGCCAACCCGGTTACAAGTCGGCCGCCGACGCCCTGGAGTACGCGTATCTCGGTGAGAAGACCGCGTTCGCCGGGCAGGGCGGCTCCATTCCCCTGGTCAGCGTGCTTCAGCAGATCAACCCGCAGGCATCGGTGCTGCTGCTGGGCTGCGAAGAACCCCTGTGCCACATCCACGCCTCCCACGAGAGCGTCAGCCTGGATGAGTTGGAGTCGATGACCCTCGCGCAATGCCGGCTCCTGCAACAGCTCGGGAACGCGACGGTCGCGGAACAGACCGGCACCGGCATCATCTGATCACTGACGTCACCGGCATCCCGCCGGCCGCTGGAACGCCGCCCCGCAGACGCTGCCGCCTACGCGAGTGGGCGTCGGCCCAAGCAGGTCGAGCTCGCCAACAGCCCGTGCCGTAACGGACCACCGCCCGCCACGCACGAGTTCGTCGGCGCCTGGGAGTCAGCCAACGGCGGTGTTGTAGTTGACGATTTCCTCCACCATGAGAGCGGCCGCCCCGGCAAGTGGGTTGTCCGCTCCCCTGCTCACCACATCGGGCAACCGGTGTGCCTGCTCCTCGGCGGCTGTGACCATGCCCCAGAACGCATTGAAGCCCGTGGGATCTGACGGCTTTTCGGCGGCCGTCCTGACTGTCATGACGCCGCCCTCCTCGACCACCGCCAGTGCGCCCACCTGCTGCAGCGTTTCGGGATCCCGCTCCTCGGCGGCCACTACGCTCCACCCTGTCGCCCCTATTCGTCGCAATGCGGCGAGAAGGCTGCCGGTACCACCCGTGCCGTTGATGACGATGTCAGGCAGGACAAGAGCCACCGGCCCTTGTGTCATCGGCAAAGCGGACCGGATCGCGCCGTCGAGCCCCGGTTCAAACGCATCATCTTGGTAGACAAAGACCATGTGAAAGATCTCGGCGTAGCGAGCGAGATAACTTACCGTGTCCAGCTTGTGTGCCCTGAACACCACGACCAGGCGCACGTTGAGTCCGCTTTCGGCCAGTTCGACAACAGCCTCCAAGCTGCGGTCGAGCACCGTGACGCCAGGAGCCAGGCAGTGCAGCTCCTTCGAGTAGGGCGCGCTGAAGCGTTTTCCGAATCCGGCGCAGGGCAAGATGATCGAAACATCAGGGAGGGACGCGGGCGATCGGGGCATCGAGTGGCTCTCCGGTGGTGTGGACGGTCGGGAACCAGGCGCGCCTCGCCGGCTACGGGCGGCCCAGGACCGGCGCTGCGACATCGGCCGGAAGGCACGCTGGGCGCTCACCGTAGTCGCTGAGGACGGCTCCATGCGAGACCGGAGCGTTGATCGACGAGATCGTCCGTGAGGAGGATCGGCGGATGCTCGCGGCTTTCCCTGGAACAAGAAATCCGCCTCCACATCGCCGAGTTGGCCCATGACAAGGACGGCGCCAGCCGCCACCGGACCTTCTCGGCGGCCCTGTCACCGACCACCGTCACGCGGCTCACCGAGCAACGGGCCGATCACCTCACGGCTTCCAGGGCCGCGGCCAGGCCGGTGTCGGCCACGTCCGTCTCCGGGCCTACGGTGTTCATCCGCGTATACGCCTGGGCGAGAGCAACGTGTGAGTGGGCCTCAGGCGCCTGGTGTGGGGGACAACCGCTGCGTGCAGCGCCCCGCGACGTACACTGCTGCCCGCTCATCTGCCACGCCGACGCATCGCCGTCAACGGGGACCGTTCGAAGGCTGAGTCGGGCACGGGCTGAGACTCATGGGACGACGAACGGAAGAGGCGGCGGAATGCGGGTGCTGTTGTCGACATACGGGACGCGCGGCGATGTCGCACCGCTGGTGGCACTCGCGGTGCGGCTACGGGAGCTCGGCGTGGAGGTACGGATGTGCGCCCCGCCGGACGAGGAGTTCGCGGAGCGGCTGGCAGGTATCGGTGTGCATCTGGTGCCGGTCGGGCCGCCGGCGCGGACGTTGATGCGCGGGGCGACCCTGCCGTCGGCGGCGGACCTGTCCCGGTACCGGAACGAGCTGGTTGACGCACAGTTCGACCTCCTCCCTGCGGCGGCCGACGGATGTGACGTGCTGGTGGCGGCCGGTCTGGCACAGATAGCCGCGCGGTCCGTGGCCGAGGCTGCGGGCATCCGCTACGTGTACGTGAGCTATGCGGCGATCCACCTGCCGTCGCCGCACCATGCGCCGCCACCGCGGCCGGGCTGGCCGGAGCCGGAGGCGAACGACAACCGGACGCTGTGGGAGCTGGACGCCCACCACGTGAACGCGCAATTCGGCGAGGTACTCAACGGCCACCGGGCATCGCTCGGCCTGCCACCGGTGGACAACGTCCGCGACCACGTCCTGACCGGCCAGCCGTGGCTGGCTGCGGACCCGGTCCTGGGGCCGTGGCGGGAGACCCCGGGCCTCGACGTGATCCAGACGGGCGCGTGGAACCTGCCGGACGAACGCCCGCTCCCGGCCGACGTGGTGGCGTTCCTGGACGCGGGCGCGCCGCCGGTCTATGTGGGCTTCGGCAGCATGCGCCCGTCGCAGGACATCGGCCGCAAGGCCATCGAGGCGATCCGCGCACAGGGGCACCGCGCACTCGTCTCCCGTGGCTGGGCGGACCTGGAACCGGTCGATGACCGGGACGACTGTTTCGCCATCGGCGAGGTCAATCATCAGCGTCTGTTCGGCAGGGTGGCCGCTGTGGTGCACCACGGCGGCGCGGGCACGACGCTGACGGCCGCCCGAGCGGGCGTGCCGCAGGTGGTGGTACCTCTCCAGCTGTCGGACAACCCGTACTGGGCCGGCCGGGTGGCGGACTTGGACACCGGCGCGGCACTCGATGGTCCGACGGCGGCCACCGAGTCCCTGCGCGTCGCGTTCAGGACGGCCCTGCACCCCGGGACCCGGGAGCGGGCGAGGGCTCTGGGTGCCAAGATCCGCACCGATGGAGCGGTGGTGGCCGCGAACCTGCTGCTCGACGCCCTTGGGTGACTGCGTGGGGTCGGTCCGGAAGCCTGCATCGGCGCCCGGAACCGGTTTCACCGACACCTCGGCGCCCCACGGGCTGAGCTCGGGACGCAACAGGTACTCGGTGACGTCGCCGGCGTCGTCGTGCAAGAGAGCCGGCATGCGCACCAGCACCGTGAAGGCGTCGGGTGCGGGGCCGCCGCGGAACCGTCTGCGGGGCTGGAGCACGAGCGAAGGGCCGAGGTGGTCGACGATCCGGTCGGCCGCCGATTTCGACACCCCGGACAACGGAGCCAGTTGGCGCAGGGTGAGGTTCGTGTGCCAGTACGTGGGGACCAGCGGGACCCGGTCCTCCAGCGGCAGCGACCAGGGCCGGCCCTTGCGGACCGGGTCCGCGCCCTCGTTTCGCAGCGCGGTGACCAACTTGCCGAACTGCCGTGGGCTCTGACGCGGTGATCAACCGCCTCCGCGACGACTTCGGGGCCGAGCCCGTATGCCGGGAACTGGACCTGTCGGTCTCGGCATTCAACGCCCGCTGCGGGCGGCCCAAGTCCGCCCGGCACCTGCGCGATGAACGGATCATTGGGCACATGCGCCGCATCCATGTGGCCTCGGGCGAGACCCCGGTAAATTCACCCCTCCCAACAACCTGCACGACCACCCCGGGAGGGGAACCCGGCGCCCACCCGACGCGACAGCCGGTCATCAGCCTGCCCCGCCTCGATACAACCGCACCCCGCACGCACAGAGCCCCCGCCAGTGAACCGACGAGGACTCATGAACGACCGGGGCTGGCCCAGGGTGTGGAGCGCTGTTCAGGAATCCAGGTCCGGCGGTCTCGTGCGGCGTTTCCCTCTGCGAGCGCGGTGCTGTGGCGGAGAATGGGCGTGCATCGTCACAAGGAGGGTGCACGGGGGATGGGGAGGTCCGGGTGCAATTAGAGGTGCGGGTCGAGCCCGTGGGGGAACTGCGGTCTTTGCAGGGCTGGTTGCGGTCGGACCCTGAGGTACGCAGATCTGCCACGGTCGGAGTGCAGGGGAGTGCGCCGCGGCCGGGGGAGATGGGCACGGCGATGGATGTGCTGCAGCTGGTGACGGGGAACGGATGGAGCGCGGCTTCGTTCGTGCTGGCCCTGGTCGCGTGGCGGCAGACCCGGCCACAACGGCCGCGGTTGGAGATTCACCGCGGGGACACGGTTTTTGTCCTCACCGGCGGTTCCCACGAGGAGGTCGAGCGGGTGATCCGGGCTCTCGACGCCGACCGTGATGAGGACGGGGGGCGGTGAGCGTACTGCCCGACCCGGAGGCGTCGCGGGCGGTCCTGGTGGGGACGAGCCACTACCAGCATCTTGAGCAGCTGCCGGCCGTCTCGAACAACCTGCGAGCCCTCGCCGGACTCCTGTCAGGCCCTCTGTCGCTGCAACTGCCGGCGCAGCATGTGACCGTCGTCGAGAATCCGGCCGCCGCGCACACCGTGGTGAGAAGGGTGAGACAGGCTGCCGCCGAAGCCACCGACACACTGGTCGTCTACTTCGCCGGGCATGGGCTGATCGACCCGCAGGACATGCTCAGCCTGGCTCTGCCACACACCGAGTTCGGCCGTATCGAGACCGGTCTGCCCTATGACTGGCTCCGCCGGGTCCTTCTTCTGGACTCCCGTGCCGAGCGCCACGTCGTGATCCTGGACTGCTGCTACAGCGG
This sequence comes from Streptomyces sp. NPDC059080, assembly GCF_042739975.1. Classification (NCBI taxonomy): domain Bacteria; kingdom Bacillati; phylum Actinomycetota; class Actinomycetes; order Kitasatosporales; family Streptomycetaceae; genus Streptomyces; species Streptomyces sp. NPDC059080. The sequence continues at coordinate 137,046 of NZ_JBHYGX010000008.1, read as the reverse complement.
CCTGGCGCTGGGGCGGATGAGCGCATCGCGCGATCTTGCCGACCAGGCCGCCGTGGAAGGCAGTTTCCTCCTCGCGGCTACAGCCGAGACCCGCACTGCCTTGGCGCCGGTCGGGGACACCTACACCGCGTTCACCGGCACCCTGCTCGACACGCTGCGCCACGGCATCCCCGGCGGCCCCGCGCTGCTGGATCTGGGGACCATCTACCGGCACCTGCGTCTGACGCTGGGCGCCCGGGGGCATCCCGTTCCACAGGCCAGGGACCGGAACAGCGGTGCCGAGGTGGCGCTCGGACGCAATCATGCGGCTCTTCCCGCCTCGCCGGCGAGTGCTCCGCCCGGAACGGAAACTGCCCGGCGTCCATGGCCTGATCAGTCTTCGATCCGTACCGGCCCGGGCTCAGTGCCCGGGCCCCAGACGCAGCCGCGGGAGTACGACCACTCCCTGGAGACCGCTGACGCCCAGCTCGACTCTCATAGTGCCCGTATGGGTACCAGCGGCGAGCAGGTCGACATCCCCGGTCAGGTCGTCCCCACTCCGTCCGTGGATAGCTTGGAAACCACCCCCACCAGCGAAGGCCACGGCCTGTCCACGGACAGCAGCTCCGGCACCCCCACGGAAAACCACGCCACCGTTTTCGAGAACGTCAACCGGCAAGGCTGCAGCGCCGCGCCTCAGGCGAACGGAGCCTGGGGCTGGCCTGGCAACGACAGATGCCTGCGCGTCGCACTGGTCGGCACCACCTGCCTCGCCCTCCTCACCGTCGGCGGCTGGCTCACCTGGAACAACCTGCACAAGACACAAGGACGGACCTCCGGCGCACCCGGCTCCTCCGCTTCCAGTCCTTCAGCCTCACCGCCCCCTCAAGAAAACGCTCTGATCGCGCTTGAAAATGCGAAGGAGGGCAAGGGGGAGTTCGTCATCGGAATCAAGGACAACCAACCCGGACTGAGTGAAAATGAAGGCACGAAAGAAAACCCAAAGTGGACCGGAGCCGAAATCGAATACGCCAAACTCGTCATCAAGTTTTTGGAAATCCCTGAAAAAAATATCCGTTTCGAACCCTTGGGGAGTGGCAGTCGCGAGGGCGCCCTGAAGGAAGAATTTGTTCACATGGTTGTGGGGACCTATGGAATCAATGAAGAGAGAAAGAAGGAAGTCGACTTCGCCGGACCTTACTACCAGACCAGGCAGAAAATCCTGCTACGAAAAGGCCAAGGGGACGAAGAGGCAGACTTCAGGGACAAGTACGGGGTACAGAAATCGGCGAAAGTGAACTCAATTGCTGACTTGAAAGAGAATCTCAACGTCCCTCTCTGTACAGTCGAAAACTCAACCTCGGTGGGTCGCCTCAAAGAGCAGGGGTTCACGAATGTGGCCACCCGTACTGATTACGATAACTGCATGAGAGGTCTGCGTACGGCGCACGGGCTCGGCAGTTACAAATACGATGGGGTGGTTACGGATGAACCCATCCTGACGGGTCTCAAAGAAGCCAGCGAAAGGGAGGGGGGAGGGGCAGGACTCATGATTACCCGGGACGGTTTCGGTGTGGCGGAGAAGTACGGGATCGGGCTGACGAAAGGAAACCCCACCCTGAAGGTCCGAGTTTGCAATGCAATAAGGAGAATTAAGGCCGAAACGGTGCGGGAGCTATATAAAGGAATCTCAACGGGGATGTCGATACAGGTAATTCCCAATCCAGTCGAATGCCTCAAAATCTGAGACCGCATTTGAGATCTTTCGCGTCCCTGGGTTGAAGGGGTTGTTGAGTCTGAAGTGAGAGACTTTGGGGGCGGGCATCCATCGGATCTGACGGACGAGCAGTGGACTTGGTCGAGCCGTTACTGCCGGCAGTGAAGGTCGGGTGGTGGGAGAAGCGGGAGAGCGGTCTGGGCCCGCTGGGTCAATGTCCGCGCCTTGGAATGTCCTCTGAATGCGGGCTCGCGAGGCGAGGGCCTCGCGTCGCGTCGCTCAGTCCGTTCGGCGACGGTGTGTTCGTCCCGCTCGTCCCGCACCTTCGCCGACTCCTTGGCCAGCCGTTCTTCGAGTTCGTCCAGTTCTCCACGCCGCACGGTGATCCATTCCGGCAGCTCGGTATCCATACACCGGATCGTGGAAGGCCGAGGCGCTGAAGGATCGGCCGCCGTGCCGGACAAGCAGCCGACCCCGATCGCCTCCGCCGCAGTCTGCGCTCAGCGGCCGAGAAGACCCCCGTCGCCGCTCTGTACCGAGCCCGCGCAGAGCGGTTCGACCGTGCGAGTCCAGCGCGCCGCGGAGCTGTGAACTGCAGTGGACCACCCTGGGGCGATCAGGATCCACCGAGCAGGGCAGCCTCCAATGTCTGCCCCGAGCTGGACGCACTCGCCCGGCACGTGCGCTCCTTCGCCCACATGCTCACCCACCTGCAAGGCAGCAACCTGCCGACGTGGATCGAAGCAGCCACCGCCACCACCGACCTGCCCAGCTTCCGCCGGTCGCCCAGCGTCAACGCGAAAGCACTTTCGCATTCCGGGGAATCAACTGACCCCACCTCAAATCAAACACCGAGGTTATTCATATTGTCACCAAATGGCGAAATCTGGCCGGGGCTGGAAAAGGCTCATCGGTACGAGAAATTGGCTGGGAGGAACACTCTCGATGGTCGCTGCATATGCAAGAGTGGGGGCTTCTGAACCGTAGGGGAAAGGGAAGAAATGAAGCTGCCCGTGCGTCGTTCCGTCGGCATCGCTGCCGCCTCTGTGGCTGCATTGTTCGCCACGGCCGTCCCCGCCACGGCCGTGTCTCCCTCGCACGCCGTCGCCTCGATCCACCGTACGTCCTGTACCGAGCGCGCCTTCCTGACGATCCACAACAACAACGGCCATGACATGCTCTGTTTCGCCGATGCCGGGTCCATGCCCGTCGCTATTTACGGCGTCAACTGGGTCGAATCGGGGAACAACGTCGTGACCCTCCAGTACCAGAAGGATATGAACAACCCGAAGCTCGACACCGTCACCCTCCAAAAGCGGCAGGCGTGGAACCCCGGCCACGTCCACAAGATCATTTCGATCCGGATCCACTGAGCCCGCCGAGGTCGAAGTTCGCTGAATAGCCTCGACATTTCGCGACGGTCCGCCGGACCCTCCGGCGGACCGTTTCGGCAGCAGCGGGCTCGCCGCCGTGGTCGGGCGCCGCACCGGGGCCCGCGGGCACGACGGGAACGGCGCTGTGGCGGCGGTGACCGGTGTGCCAAGGTGGGGCGCATGACGTGGAACGGTGACGACTACCAGGCCCGGTTCGATCGGATGGCTGCCGCGGGGGAGGACGTGCACGGTGAGGCCGTGTTCGTCCGGGCCTTCGAGCCGGCGAGCGTTCTCGATGCGGGCTGTGGCACGGGGCGGGTGGCTGTGGAGCTGGCCCGGCACGGGATCGAGGTGACGGGGGTGGACGCCGATGCCTCGATGCTCGACACCGCGCGGTGCCGGGCGTCGGAGGTCCACTGGCACCGCCGTGACCTGGTCGGCCTCGATCTGGGGCGGACCTTCGACGTCGTGGTGATGGCGGGCAACGTCCCGCTGTTCACCCCGCCCGGGACGGAGGCCGACCTGGTGGCCGGGGCGGCCCGGCACGTCCGGCCCGGGGGGCACCTCGTCGCCGGGTTCTCCCTGGACCGCGGTTACGGTCTCGACGACTACGACGCGCACTGCCGCGCGGCGGGGCTCGCGCCGGAGGCCAGGTACGCGACCTGGTCGCGCGAGCCCTACACCGGCGGCCCATACGCGGTTTCCGTGCACCGCAGGCCCTGACCGGCCGCGGTGCCCGGCGGTCAGGGCAGCGCCTGCCGGAGGGTGGCGGCCAGCTCCTCCGGGCAGTCGCGCAGCAGGTTGTGCCCGGCGGCGAGCGCCGCGGTCGTGTGCCCGCCCGTCGTCAGCGCCGACCATGCGGCGAGGTTCGCCGCCGAGACGTCCGGTCCTTTGTGCCGCGGGCGGTGAGGATCGGCGCCGCCAACGGCGTCCAGCGGGCCGCCCCCGTGAGGTACTCGTGCGTCGCCCGGTAGTCGCCCGGCTCTGCGCCGCGGTCGCGCCCACGAGCACCCCGGCCGGGCAGCGCCGCGCACCGGCCCGACTGCGGCAGTGACTGCGGCAGTGACGGCGGTAATGACGGCGGCCTCGCGCTGGCCCGTACGCCCGCCACGGGTGATGGCGGAGTGCCCGAACTTCCATGCCTGACAAGGCAGTTGCCCGGACGTTCTTGGCCGGTCTCATGCGTGCGCTTTACCGTCGGTCCTCGTACGGTGTGGGCGGCCATATACACCAACAAGGGGGAGATATGCGGAAGGTAAGGCGATCAGGGAAGATGGCGCGCAACGGGGCCCGAGCCCTGGCGCTGCTGGCGGTCGTGGCGGCAACACCCGCGGTGGCGTCCGTTCCCGCTGCGGCCGGGACGTTGAGCTGCGGTCACGCATGGAGCAACAAGAGCGCGTACTCGTCCCACGTCACCCGAACCGACGTCAACTACCGCAGGGGCCCGCACACCAGCTGCGACTCGTTCGGGCAGTGGTCGCGCGTGAAGGTGTACTACCACTGCTGGACGTACGGGGACACCGTTGGCGGGAACCGAGGCTGGTGGCACGTCCGACGGGCGGGCACCCAGCAGCAGGGCTGGGTGAGCGAGACGTACCTCGGCATCACCGGCAACGACCCTGCCGAACGCTGTTAGCTCTGCTCCCACCACGGCGGAGTGCGCTACTGGTACAAGTAGGCATCGCCTCGCGACGCTGCACGGTTACGCAGTAACCTTCGACGCGATTCCGGAGACCGGCCACCCGATCGGTTCCGTAGGCGCCCTGGAGGCCGCACCGCCCGCGCACGGACCGCAACGGCGGCCGGTGTCCCCTCGTCGGGGCACCGGCCGCCGCACACGAGGGCCGACGGGAACGGATCAATACCGCAGCGTCCCTGCGATCCCGCCCGCCTCGGCGAGCACGCCGTCGGGCACGAACCGCACGTCCGCGCCGGTGTCCAGCGACCGCTCCACGATCGTGTCCACGATGTCGTCGACGGAGTCCGGGTCACCGGGCTCGGCCGGCATGAGGTGCTCGCCGGTGTCCCGCACGGTCTCCCGGTAGTTCTCCTCCACCGCCAGCAGCGCGACCCGGCCCACCTCGGCGTTCTGCCGGAGCTCGTCCATGCCGGCTGCGAACGCCCGGCGGCCGCGCGCCCGGTCCAGTTCGGCCAGCACCTCGGCGACTTCGGCCTCCGCGCGCTTCTCGGCGTACGGGCGGATCGCCTGCCAGAGGGCGTCCGGCGGGCCACCCGCCAGCCCCGTGTACGGCACCTGCGTCACCGTGCTCCTGGCACCGGAACCGCCCCGTACGACCGTCCCGGCCTCTTCGAACAGGGAGAGCGCCGCCGTCTCGCCGACCACGTACAAGGGCCGGGGGTCGGTCCTGACGACGGCCGTGAGCGCGGTGTCCGCGTCCCGCAGGAACTTGCGGGTGTGCTCGTCACGGAAGGTGCTGGGCACGTCGCCCACCTGCAACTGGTCCTCGGGATCGGGGTCCACCAGGCTGCGGGTCAGCGGGAATCCGCCGCGGTGTGCCTCGGTGACGCGGTCGGCTGCACCGCTCCACAGGCTGACGCGGTCGGCGGAGAGCGCCAGCACCCAGAAGGGGTGCTCGGCGGCCTGCGCGGCGACGAGGTTGCGGGTGAGGAAGGTGTCCGAGAGCACCACCCGGGCCGGGACCGTACGGCCCAGCGACCACACCTGGTGTTCCCCTGGTGCCGCGAAGAGGACCAGGCCCTCTTCGGCATGCGTCAGGTCGATCTCCGACGCCGCCCGGTCCAGCTGCTCGGTGACATCGATCCGTCGCTGCCTGGAGACGTCCGGATCGTCCTGGAGCCGCTCCTTGGCCTCCGCCAGCATGTTCCGCAGCAGGACCGGGTCCTGTGCGTTGTCCGGCTCACGACGGTGCGTGGGCAGCAGGACCGACACGGCCGGATAGGGCCGCTGCTGACGGAGCTCGGCGAGGTCAGCGGAAGTGAGCGCAGCATGCATCGGAAGCCTTCTTTCGGCGCGGGGATTTACGGAGCCGAAGCGGAAACGCGGAGGGCGGAAGAGCCGCGAAGGGGAAGGGAAGGGGGCGTCCGACGGGATCCGCCCCGCGCGCCCCGCCCGACCACACTACGAACGATATGCCCGATTCCCCGATCGGGCAGCAGGTGCGCGGACCTCACGCATCGCCCCCCCGCTGCCGCGGGATTCGCCCGGACGACGGTACCGGCTCCGGAAGCGGCCTTGCACCCTGCGTGGTGTCATCGAAGGACGCCGCCTCCGCGCAGCGCACGGACACCATGCGACGAACACCCCGAGAACACTCCCCATAACGCTCTGTAGCATCCCGACATACCGAGCCCCGCGGCGGTGGGCGGAAAGCACGGTCGGCAACCTGCGAGCCCGGGACATCGGTCGCCGTGCTCGGCCTCCGCCGCGTTGCGCCAGGACCGGCCGCCCCCACCCAGCGCCGACTCACCGTGCGGCACGTCCACCCAGCCCAGCAGCCTCACCGGCAGCCCGAGGCCATCCACACGGCGGGCACGCTCCCGCAGCAGCTCCAGCAGCCGCGCCTCCTCACCGACCAGCCGCGCGGCTTCGGCCTCATGCACGGCGGCTCGGGCGTGCCGTATTCGCAGGTCGCCCGCCACGGTCGCCGAACCGCGTGCCGGGGCCTCGACCGGCCGGGCGAGCAGCCGCTCCAGCTTCGCGGCCTCGGCCTCCTGGACCTCCTTGTTCCCCGTCCGCATGAGCAGCCCGGGGGAGATCGCGTCGTAGCGCTCGGCGACCACGCGCACGGACTCGTTGTTCGTGGTGGCGACGAGCACCGTCTGGCCGGCGGCGACCGCCGTGGCGACCACCGCCGTCACCACCTCGCTCTTCCCGGTGCCGGGTGTCACGCCGTAATTGGACGGTAAGGCCCTCTCGCAGCGCGTCAACGGCAAGAACTTCCTGCCGCAGGGCGCCGCGAGAGGCCCCTTCCTCACCATCGCGTCAGGCCGACAACTCCCCGGATGCCCCGGGATATCAGCCCGCGCAGCTCAGCGTCGCGTTCGCCCAGTCCCCGTGGTCCTGTCCGTAGCCGTCGCCCGCGTTGCCGACGACCAGGTCGAGGACCTTGGCGCCGGTCACATCGGCGTGCACCGCGAGGGCCTTCGCGTTCCCCCGCATGACCGGGGTCGACGCGACCTCCTTGCCGTCTGCGAGGACCTTGAAGGTGACGGAGCCGTCGCCGTCCGTCTCGTCGTCGACGCCCACCGAGGCGCTGAAGCGGGTGCAGGCCCCGCCCAGGTACACGGTGACGTCACTGTCGGCGTGGATGCCGAGCCCCTTCGCGTACGACGTGCCCGCGATCGACATCGGCTTCCCGTCACCGGCCTGGTCCTCGCCGTTGGAGGTGTTCCGCTCCACCGGACCCCAGCCGTTGGTGGCCGTGAAGTCGAGGTCCGCGAGGTCGTGCGTGCCCGCGCCGGGCGCCGGAGGCGGTGTGGCGACGCTTGTTGCGGCCGCCGCGGTCCCCTCCTGGTACCGCGCAGTGGCCGACAGCACCGTTGACAACGGCCCGCTCTCGGTGGCCGCGGTGACCTTCCAGGTACGGGTCACGGTCTGCCCGGCCCGTACGTCACCCAGCCGCTGTGTGGCCGCCGGCTCGGACTTCCACCCGTCCGGCAGTCGCAGTTCGAGCGCGGCGTCGTGGGCCGTGGAGCGGCGCGGAGCGAAGGTGGCCGTGACCTCGCCCGAGCCGCCGCGGGTGATCGTGTCCGGGGCGCTGACGCGCACATCGGCGTTCGCGCTCGGATCGCTGTGGGCGACGTCCGACCAGCCCGGCGAGGCGATATCGCGGTACTGCAAGGGGGTGGTGTGGTTCCCGTACGCCTTCAGCGACACCTTGCCGAGGCCGTCCCCGTCCGCGTCCTCGCCGATGACGGCGATCGCCACCGTGTTGTGGCCGTTCGTGCGCAGCATGCCCGGCTGGACCGGGAAACTGGTCTGCGGACCCAGGCCGTTGACGTACAGACCGACCATCCAGCCGTTGACGTACACGAGCGCCCGGTATTTCTTCGACTTGTCGTCCGCGAAGGTCAGCCCCAGCGGCACGTCCTGACCCTTCGGCAGATCGAGGTCGAAGGCGGTGCGGTACCAGGCGACGCCGGATGCGCTCGCGCCGCTGTGCGGCAGCGATACGGAGGACCACTTGTCATCCGGATAGCCCGGCAGGTGCATGCCGTGTCGCTCGCCGTACAGACCGCCGGTGTTCAGCGGACCGCGTACCGGGTCGACCAGGTCCTCGCCGCCGAGCGCGCCCTGGAGCCGCCAGCCGATCTGCTTGTCCGAGCCCACCAGGTGTGCCGCCGTCAGCCCGCGCGGCTGCTTGTGGTGGTCGTCCGCGGACCAGTCCTGCTCGTGCGCCGTGTGGGCGGAGAGGACGGCCAGCACATTGTCCTTGCCCGGCTTCAGCGCCCCGGCGGGGACGTCGAAGCGGTGCGTGGCGTCCCCGCTGCTGCCCAGATAGACGCCGTTCAGCCATGCCAGATACGCACCACCCTTCCCTGTGGTCGCGTCGACCTGCACTGCCGTCTCCGTGCCGGCCGCCGTGAAGTGCCCCCGGTACCAGACCGAGCCGGCGTGGAAGCCGTAGTGGTCCACCGAGAGGGCCTGCTGGTCGGCGGCACGCCAGGCCGCGTCGTCGAATCCGGGCTGAGCCTCGGGCGTCTCGCGGTGGAACTTCCAGCCGCCCAGGGTCGGCAGGGTGACGGGCTTCGGCCCGGCGAGGCTTGCCCCGGTCGTGTCCAGGGCGCCCTTCGCGGGCTTGCCGTTCCAGGTGACGGACGTCGCCGGAGTGCCGGTGATGACGTGTAGCTGCGCCGCCTTGTCGGTGTCACCGGTCAGCTTGAGCACGCCGTCCGCGGAGGAGCTGGTGCGCAGCAGCTCGGGGCCGCTCGCGAGGACCGGGCCTTGCGAGGTGTCGAGGCGCCAGTAGGTGTCCGCGGTCGCGTCGTCCGCGAGCAGCAGCAGGAGCGGGGTCGAGCTGCCGGGCGGGGTGATCAGCACCTTGGCCAGGCCGTCGTGCGCGTAGTTCAGCCGCAGATCGCCGCTCGCCGCGTCCCAGGTCTGCTCGACCTGACCGCTGAGCACCTGGACCTCGGGCCGGTCCGCGTAGCGCAGCACGGTCTCGCCGTCCTCGCCGTGCCGCCCGTACAGCAGCGCCACATCGCGCTCGCCGAAGGTTCCGTGCGTCATGATCTCGGAGGTCGAGTAGCGCAGCTGCTGATGGTCCATCGCGTAGTCGGAGACCAGCAGCTTGGAGTCGCGGGCGTCGATCGTCAGCGCGGTGCCCGGCTTCTGCGGCACGGCCGGGTAGTCGCCGAGCGCGAGATGCGTGGTGTCCTTTGCCTTGTCGTTGACGTCCTTGTGGCGCACGACGGTGATACGGGTGCCGTTGTCCGGATTGCGCCGGTCGCGGCGCAACAGCGCGCTGTTCTCCGGCGCGGCCACGGTGACCTTCTCCGTCTTCGTCAGCGGCGCCACCGACTGCTGCATGTAGCCGAGCCGCTTCATGACCAGGTACTTCTCGGTCAGCTGACGGTCCTCGCGGATCGGCGCGCCATAGTCGTACGAGCTGTAGACCGACTCCGGCGACGCCAGCCAGCCCCAGGACGTGCCGCCGTACGCCATGTAGAAGTTCTGCATGGTGGCACCCGAGGCGATGTTGTTCTCGTAAGCGGCCTTCGCGAAGTCACCGTTGGTGAGCTGCCGGCACTTGTCGTAGCCCTGCCCGCCCCACGGGTCGAAGGCGCCGCTCTGGAACTCCGCCAGGAACAGTGGCTCGCCGGGCTTCTTCGCGTCCGAGTAGTCGGGCAGGTCACGCCAGACGTCCGGCTTGGAGCAGTTGAAGCCCTGCGGATACGAGTCGTACCCCTCGACGTCGAGTTCCTTGGTGAAGGTGCCGTTGTGATTGCCTGTCAGCGGCACGGTGATGCCGTCGTCGTGTGCCTTGTCGACCAGGTGCCGCATGTATGCGTGTCCGTCGGCCGTGTCCTGGTAGTACTCGTTCTCGACCTGATAGGCGATCACTGTGCCCGTGCCGTTGGTGAGCTGGTGCCGGGCGATGATCGGGTCGATCTGCGACAGCCACTCGTCGGAGGCGGCGAGGTAGTCGGGCGCGGTGCTGCGGGCCTTGCCCTTCTGGGTGACCAGCCAGCCGGGGAAGCCGCCGCCGTCGGTCTCCGCGTTGATGTAGGGGCCGGGCCGCGCGATGACGTAGATCCCGACCTCCTCTGCGATATCGAGGAGCTTGTCGACGTCGCGGAGGCCCTTGAAGTCGTACACGCCGGGCTTGGGGGAGTGGAAGTCCCAGTCGAAGTAGATCGACGTCGCGTTGTAGCCGCCCGCCTTCATCTTCTGCAGCACGTCCCGCCAGGCGTCCGGGCTCGGCAGCCGCCAGTAGTGGAACTCGCCGGACCAGATGGAGAGCGGCTTGCCGTCGATGGTCAGAGCCGTGTCGTCGTGGCTGACCGTGTGGGTGGGCTGTGCAGCGTGCGGTCGAGTCTGAGCGGGCGCCGCGGTGGTGACGCCGAAGGAGCAGAGCGCGAGCGCGGTGAGCGCGACGGTGAGCCCACGGGCCGGCCGTCTCGCGCGTGATGCCATGCGCATGCCATTCCTCTCGCAAAGTGACGTGTGGGATGGCGTGCAGCTTAGGTCTGTTCGATCGCGTTGGAAACAGTCCGGTCTTGGTGAATCTTGTCTCTAGTGGACACGATGACGGCTGACCTCGCCAGCGTCCGGCAGTGGGCGTCGTATCTCCTCCTGCGCTACCGGCTTTCTCGCGCCATGCCCCGCGCGGCTGGGGCAGGGCCCACGCGCTACCCATGCCAAGGGAGTGGGAAGGGGGTTGGGTCTTGTGTCGTCATGTTCAATCATGTCCAGGCTTGGTTGATTCTCGTCGACGGAAAAGGGACCCCGTCGACAGAGGAAGCCCATCTCCCTCCCCCAGGTTCCGAAGGCCCGTGCAGGGATGACGCGAGGAACCGGAGCTCGGGCAAACGAGACCATCCCGCACGTCTCGGTGGCGGAGAATGTCCACGCGGGCTCCCTGCCCCGCAAGGCCGGACGCCGCCCGGACCGCGCGGAACTCCGTCCGGGGTGGTGCAAGGGGTTGCCGCACAACCGGTCCGGCGTTCGCTGACGGAGTCGCCGAACGCGATTCGCCGAGGCCGAAGAGCTGTGCGGAGTACCGGCGAGTGGCACGGCCTGCCGTATGAGCGCGTCGCTTCTGGCCACGCCTGCATGCCGCCCTGCTGAGCGAGTTGCGACGCGCCGACCTGCTGGACCTGGGCGACTGCGCCGGGGACGGATCCCACGTCCGGGTCCTCAAAGGCGGGACCGCGTAGGCCCCTCGCCTGTCGACCGCGCCCGCCCTGGCTCCCAGCGCCATCTGATCGTGGACCGTCACGGAATACCGCTCGCCATGCCACGCACCGGCAGCAATCGCCACGATGTCACCCAACTCCTCCCACTGCTGGACGTGATACCGCCTATTCGGGGCCTGCGGGGACGCCCTCGTCGCAGACCCCGGCGCTTGTGCACCCACCGTGGCCGCGACTTCGACAAGTACCGCCGCCTGCGGTGGAAGCGCGGCATCACGATGTCCCCGGCGCTCCCTCTGCCGTGTTGGTGATCACACAGGCCGGCGCCTGAGGGGGTACCGCGCTCCAACCGGCCGCACCAGAAGCCCTTCAGGCGTCGGGCGCGGGCTCACCTTCGGTGGAGCCGGCGCGACGGCGCCGTCGTCCGGCCGCGCAGATGAGGACCCACAAGAGCCGCCATGTGCGTAGCGGCCGACGACCACGACGCCCGCCAACCCGAGGCGATGCAGTGGAGGTTGGAGCGGGAGCGGGAGCGGGAGCGGGAGGGACGGTTGAGGGCGATGGGGAGGTCGGCGGTGCGCCCTGCGGGGGCACGGACGTGACGGACCCATTCTCTGGAGCCGGACGACCGTCGTTCTGCGGCTGGGTGGGAGTTGAGGGAGGGGACTCGGGGCGGCGGGTGGGGTTGCGGGCGGCCTCGGCGCGTACAAGCGCGCCGAGCGCGGCGAAGATGTCTGCGGGCATGCCGGAACTCCTGCGGTGCTGAGGCCGTTGACGCGGAAGCGGCAGGCCGCGGGCACCCCTTGGGCCCCGCCACGAGGAGGGCGGGGTGGGGGCAGGGGTGTGGGGTGCGGCCGGGTCTGCTCAGCAGCGCAGTACGGTCACACGGGCGGGCGATCCGGCGTCAACGGCCGGCAGAACGGCCCAGGGAGCGGCGAGTCCAGCTGCGGCCGCGGACACCATCACGGGCGTTTCCCGCACCGCCGTGCCGCTCGGCCCCGTAGGAGCTTGCGGCCGCAGATGGCAGGCCGTGGCGTGGCACAGCCGCCGGAAGCCGTTGCCGGGGTGGCGCGTGTCGCCCTCCGCCTGTCCCCACACGTCGGCCTCGGGGTCGCAAGTCTGGTCCGCCAGGCCAGTGGCGGCGAACGTTTCGGCGGCGGAGTACTTCGCGGCCGCGGGCGGCACCGCATCGGAGTAGGTGCTGGTCAGCGCCGTGAACAGCAAGGTCAACAGCGCCAGGAGCAACAGCATGCGGCCGCGGCCGGTGCTGACGCTGTCACGCATGGAGGTCTCCCAACGCTCTTCCGTAGAAGGCATCCCCGGGGAGAGATCGGGGTATTCGGGAGCCATCGGAATGAGTCGGCTATTCCACTCGTTCCGGTTATGAATTGCATGTCTGCATGCAAGGGGATGAGGCCGGAGCGAGCTGGCCGTAGTGAGGGCGCCGTGGAATCACCACCCCGCGGATGCACAGCCGGGGCCGCTCCCTGCGCTGCCTGCTCGGCGGGGTGGTGGCCGCGCGTCAGGCGGTCTCGCGGGCGCGGGCGTAGTGGCGCGAGAAGCCCGCCAGCGGTTCGTTCTCCGCGTTCCACGGCCAGGGCGTCGCCACGCCGCCGGTGGCGCGCAGCGCGGCCGCGGCGTCGCTCGGCCGCGCGGCCTTGATCAGCGCGTAGGCCAGCAGGTTCAGATCGGCGAGCGCCTGCGCGTGGTGGAGGAATCCAGGGCTCGGCCAGTGCTGGGCCGCGCGGTCGAGCATGGCGACGGCGTCATGGCGGCGCCAGAACTCCCCGGCGCCGAGGGCGGTCACCCCTCCGGAAGCCATGGTGCGCTGGTGGTTGCGGACGAGCGCGGTGAGCTCCAGGCCGGCCGCGGGGGCGTTCGGCGGCATGACGCGGACGCTGTCGAGCAGGTCCAGCACCTGGCCGCTGGAGCCGCACTCGTCGGGCGAGAGGTACCCCAGGGCCTGGAGGTGGGCCTCCCGGTTCCACGGGTCACGGGCCTTGATCTCGCGCCAGACCGCCGACAGTTCGGTGGGCGGGCGGCGCTCCAGGCGCAGCGTCGCCAGGTACACCGTCCAGGGCGTGGGGTCGGCGGGCAGCAGTTCGGCGGCGAGCCGGCAGGACGCCCGGGTCGCGTCGAGGTCGACCGTGGAACCCTCCTGCCTGGCCTGGAGCAGATCCGACCAGGCATGCAGCAGCACAGCGGACTGGTTGCCCGGGTTGCGTTCCCGCCAGATGCCGGGTAGCGCCCGCCCCGCGGATCCCGCGAGCACCCTCAGGCGGTGCGCCTTGCGGTCCCAGTCCTCACCGGCGTCGTCCAGGACGTCCGCCATCAAGGCCATGACAGGCGTGTCGAGGGAACCGCGGTCCCAGCACGACTCGACGCGCCGCCGGACCTGCCCCAGGGCGGTGTCGTCGAGTTCGGGTAGCAGGCGGGGGTGACTGCCTTTGCGGCGTCCGAATACGGGCATTTCCGCGATGACCTTCCCGAGGAGATACGGGCGGGACGAAGTCCCGGAATCATACGGGCGAGGGCTCAGCGCGCAATCGGCGCCCGTAATCCGAGATGCGGCCGGTTCCCAGGCACGCGCGGGAGCCGCGGAATCACCTGGAATGGGATGCTATTTAAGCTTTGATGCCTTCGCTTAGGGATTTCCGATATTGCTCATGTTCGCACCGTTCGGGTAGGGGTTGGGCTAGGGGCGGGGGCGGTCGCCGGTTCTTACGTGTTAGGGGCGGGGGCGGTCGCCGGTTCTTACGTGTTGTGCCGTCGCTCTGCCGTGCCTGCGAAGTACGCCCTGCGTAGTTCTGAGGGAAGCGGTATCGGCTGAGGGGGATGCCACCCCGCTGGACAGCGGGGTGGCGCAACGGGCGGGGGAGCAGTGGGCAGGTGGCGCTGTGTGACGACCTGGCGTTGACGAGTTTTCCGCCCCGTCGACACCGCCCGTCACCATCTGGTGAGGCGTGCTTCGTGGCTGTGGCAGGCGGCTACCGGTGCCCTTGGGTACCAACAAGCTCTTCGTCTGCTGCCCGGCCCCCGACATCAACCGCCGCTGACGCTTGTCCAGATGCGGAAACAATGCCCGGAACTTCGCCGCGTGTGCAGACGGGCGGAGCGCTCCCGGCCGCAAGCCGGCTGACGTCAGCCGCCGGCCAGCAGCGCCGCGGCCGCCTCCACGTCCGCCGTGAGATTGCGGTCGGTGGCTGACGGGTCGAGTCGATCGGCCGCGCGGTCGTAGAAGTCCCGCAGTTCGCCGTCGCCCGCCGGCACGAGGTCGCGCAGCCGCAGGGCGCGGACCGCCGCGACCAGTTCACAGGCCAGTACGAGCCTGAAATGCTCCACCGACTCCAGCAGGCGCCGGGCGCCGGTGGAGGCGAAGCTCGCGTGTTCCTCCGCCCCGCGCGATATCACCGCGTGGCCGAGCGTGACCGGCTGTGCGGCCCCGCGGAGTTCGGCCAGCGCGGACTGCGCCGCGTACTCGGTGATCATGACGCCGCTGCTGCCGTGCTCGTCCTCGGCGAGGAAGGGCGCCAAGCCCGTGAAGGCCGGTTCGACGAGGACGCCCAGCCGGGTCGTGGACAGCTCGGCGGTGCCCAGTAGTCCCAGCCGGAACTGGTCGAGGGCCAGGCCCAGCCGGGCCAGGTGAAAGCCACCGTGGTGGTGGTAGTCCTCCGCGTCGGCGTTGAGCAGCGGGTTCTCCACGGCGGCGTTGATCTCGACGGACAGTACCTGGTCCAATGCGGACCAGGCGTCCAGTGCGGCGCCGTGCACCTGCGGGAGGCAGCGCAGACCGAAGGGGTCCTGTACCAGCGGGGACTCCCAGTCCGCCGGGGAGAGCAGCTCCCGCATCTGCGCCGCGAGCAGTTGTGCGCCGGGATGCGGGCGGAGTTCGTGCACATACTCGGCGTACGGCTCGGTGGAGCCGCGCAGCGCGGTCAAGGTCAGTGCGGCGACCAACGGCACCCGGTCCAGCAGCAGCCGCAGATCGGTGGCGGCGAGCGCGGACTGTCCGATGGTGAGCGCACCGCTGGACATCAGAGGCAACGCGTCCCAGCGGCTGAGCGCCAGCGGCGCGGGGGCCGGCCCGAGGCCACCCCGCCAGGGCAGCTCGCCCGCCAGCGTGAGGCCGAGCTCGCCGAGTGCGGAGAGGTCTCCGGTCCCTATCGCGCCCAGAGCGTGCACGGTGGGCAGGTGACCGCCGGTCAGCGCTTCGGCGATGCGGTCCAGCACCACGACGTCGATCGCGGACCCGCCGCACAGCAGCTGGTTCAGCCGGACCGCGAGCATCGCCCGGGTCTGTTCGTCCGGCACCACCGGGCCGATTCCGCCGCTGTGGCTGCGCAGCAGCCGCATCCCGAAGGTGTCCACGGCGGAGTCCGGGACGGTGGCCGTGCGGTTGGCGCCCACGCCTGTGGTGTAGCCGTAGACCCGGCGGCGTGCGGTGATCCGCCGGGCGGTCTCCCGGGCTTCCTGCACCCGCTCGCGGGCCTTCAGGTCGAGCAAGGGCAGCGTCCCGCCCCGGGCGAGGGAGGTGACCTGGGTGGCGCTGAGCGACCGGCCGTCGAGGGTGAGGTGTGTGCGCGTCATCAGTGCTGCCCTTCCTCGGTGGTGAGAGTGTCCCGGGTCTCCGGCGCCCAGATCAGGCTGACGGCCGTGCCCAGCAGCAGCACCAGTGCCATCCAGCCCATCGACCAGCCCACGCCCAGCCGGCTCAGGCTGACGGGCAGGACGAAGGTGCCGATCGCGGAGGCGATCCGACTCGTGCCGTTGAGGAAGCCGACGCCGGAGGCGCGCAGCGGGGTGGGGAACAGTTCGGGCGGGTAGACCTGGGTGATGTTGGACGCCCCGGCCATCACGAAGGTGTAGACGAGGAACGGGACCATGAGCACCCAGCCGGAGGAGCCACTGAACACGGCCATGGCCGCCAGACATATCGTGAGGATCGCGAAGGTGCCGATGGTGAACGGCCTCCGGCCCATCCGCTGCACTGGCCACAGCCCGATCACGCCGCCCAGCAGCAGGGCGAGGTTGAGCACCAGGTTCTGGGTGTCGGCGTCGGAGATGTGCAGGGTGCCCAGGATCTGCGACATGAACGTGTAGATGGCGAAGTACGGCAGCACCTGGGCGCTGTAGAAGATCACGCCGAACCACGTCTTGGCGGACTGGCCACGGGCGAAGAGGTCGCGGTAGCGGGCGGCCGGCGGCTGTTCGGCCGCCGCGGCCCGCGCCTCCTCGGCGGTGACCTCGGACTGACCGAGGTACCTGCGGCGGATCTCCGCGGCCTCGGCGGACCGGCCGCGGGCGGCCAGCCAGCTCGGGGACTCCGGGATGCCGATCCGCAGCAGGAGAACCAGCAGGGCGGGCACCGCCCCGCTGGCCAGCAGCCAGTGCGCGGCACTGTCGGTGATCGGGATGTAGGTGCCGAGGACGTTGGCCAGTACGTAGCCGACGGTCCACAGCACGGTGAGCGAGCCCAGCAGGACGCCGCGCAGGCGGCGTGGTGCAAACTCGGAGAGGAGCGTCGAGCCGACGGCGTAGTCAGCACCCAGACCGAAGCCGATCACCAGCCGCAGCAGGAAGAGGACCATCGGGCTATGGGCCCAGAACTGAGCGGCGGACGCGATCGCGATCAGCACGAAGTTGTAGCGGTACACCTTCTGGCGACCGACCGTGTCCGCCAACCGTCCCAGCAGGATGCTCCCGAAGAACAGACCGATCAGCGCGGAGGCGCCGAGCAGCCCCTGCCAGACACCCGACAGGTGCATGGTGGTGTTGAGGACAGGCAGGACCGCGCCGATGATCCCGAGGGCATAGCCGTCGGAGAAGTTCGCCCCGAAGGTGGTCGCCGTCACCCTTAGGTGGAAGCTGGTGAGCGGCTCCGTCGCGGCGACGCCCGACGAGGCCGCCACGCCCCCGCTCCTTTGTGCTTCCAGGCCTGTCGCCATGCGTGCCTCCCGGCAACTGGGGATGTTGGGCTGGCGACAGCATGCATGAATTCATACAGTCAGACAATAGTTTGATGAAATCTTCCATTCAGATAGCCGGGGCGTCGGCGAGCAGATGGATGCTGAGCGCGGAAGTTGCGGTCGGCCAGCAGGGGTGTTCCCGGCCGCAGGCTGCGCAGCAGGCGTGGGGGTGCCCCTATGGGTTTCGTCAACCTGTAGGGCTGGGCTGGGGGTCGTAGAAGGTGCCGTCGCGGAGCATGGCGAAGAGCACGTCGGCTCGTCGTCTCGCGAGGCAGAGGAGGGCTGGGGGGTGGTGCTTGCCCTGGCTGATCTTCTTGTCGTAGCAGGCCCGGGAGACGGGGTCGGCCAGGGCGGCGAACGCGGAGGGGAAGAAGACCCGCGGGCTCCTTGACGTCACTGGTGCGGATCACGATCTGGGCGAACGCGGGCATCCCTGGGTTGATGGCAGTGCCACGCCGACTCTGCTCGGCATGAAGCCGACTCTGCTCGGCATGAAGCCGACTCTGCTCGGCATGAAGCTGAGCGAGTGTGTCCTCCGCCCCGGCCAGGCTTACCTGCAGCCCTTCCACTTCGCCGAGCCATCCTTCGCGTTCGGCCTCGGCGATGCGGGCGAGGAGGTTGTCGCGGATCTCTACAAGCCGGTCGCGCCTGGCGGGGTCGGGCCAGAGCATCGGGCAGCGCCCACAGGCTTCTCTGAACTTTGGGGCCGTTCCGTTCCCAAGCCTCTGATCTGCAGCCCTCTGAACCGAATTGGTGATGCCAGAGGAATCACAGCGAGACGTTCCGGAGAGCGAGAGCCGCCCCGCCTGCCACCTCAGTACTGTGACTTCGCATGACCGACACCGAGATCGAGATCACCGCAGACCTGGTCCGTGACCTGCTGCAGGAGCAACATCCAGACCTTGCAGGGCTGGCCATCCGCGAGGTGGCGGGCGGCTGGGGCAACCAAATGTGGCGCCTGGGGGACGAGTTGGCCGTGCGTATGCAGCGCATGGACCCCACCCCGGAACTCCAGCTCAAGGAGCGGCGGTGGCTACCCGTGCTGGCCCCGCGCCTGCCGCTCCCGGTGCCGACCCCGGTGCGGTTCGGCGCACCATCCGAGCGCTTCCCCAAGCACTGGACCGTGATGACGTGGGTCCCCGGCGAGCCGCTGGACCACGGCTCGATCAGCCGCGGCGCCCACGCGGCCGACACGCTGGCGGGTTTCCTCCGGGCGCTCCACGTGGAGGCACCCGCTGAGGCGCCGATCGCTACGGACCGCGGTGCCCATCCCCAAAACTGCACGGAAGGCTTCGAGAACTTCTTCAAGGCCGTTGCCCCCGACGACATCGCTGCCGACGTCCGGGCCGTCTGGGACGACGCCGTTGCGGCCCACTCGTGGGAGGGGCCGCCGGTGTGGGTGCACGGCGACCTCCATCCCGCGAACGTCGTCGTCTCGGGCGGAACGCTCTCGGGCATCGTCGACTTCGGTGACATGTTCGCCGGCGATCCGGCGTGGGACCTCGCCGCCGCATGGGTGCTGCTACCCGCGGGCACGGTCTCACGGTTCTTCGACGTGTACGCGCATGCGGACGATGCGGCGATCCGGCGCGCCCGGGGGCTGGCTGCTATGAAGAGCCTCTTCCTGATGCTCATGGGGCAGAACGGAGACAGGGGCCTTCCCGGCGGCAAGCCGAACTGGGGACCTGTAGGCCGGGCGGCACTTGATCGTGTTCTGAAGGGCATTTGATGCACGCTTCTTTGAACTCGTTCTCGATCTTGGTTGAGGGCCATGCGGCAGCCGACCTTCGCGGGTTCATCGATCACCACGCGTGGTGGGGATGCCGAGGTCGACTTCCGTGTGCTGTCCGCGGTGGCATTCGAGTGGGCGGAGCTTCTCCTCGGCGCCGGCCAGGCTGACCTGGAGACCTTCGACCTCGCCGAGCCAGCCTTCCCGTTCGGCTTCGGCGATTCGGGCGATCAAGTTGTCGCGGATCTCGGCAAGCCGTGCCTGTTGGGTCGGGTCAGGTCGGAGGAGCGAGCATCTGACACAAGCGTGCTCAGGAATGCACGGGGTCCCGAAGGCGCGTGCGCAGGTGCAGATGGACACCTTCCGCTTCTCGAAGTGGGCGAGGAAGGCGTCCCACTCTTCCTCGGTCGGGGTCCGGTACTCCTCGCTGGGGCGGGAGGATCGGCGGCGGGCGATGAATGCCCGGTGGGCCTCGATCGTTTCGGCGGGATAGACCGCTAATGATGGAGTCGGATATTGGAACTGTCTGAATACCCTTGCGTTCAGAGGGGGTCGAGGAGCATCAGAACCTCGTCCCGGGTGTCGTCGGGTGCGAGTCGGAGGGCCCCAGGCCAGCGGCCGACCTCCCGCCATCCGAACCGGCTGTAGAAGCCCTCCAGCCCCTCTCCTCCCCGGGCCGCGAGATGGAGCTGTTCGAGGTCAAGTTCATCGCGGGCGATCTTCCGCAGCTGACGCATGAGTGCGGAGCCGACACCACGGCCGCGGAATTCGGGGTGAGTCTGAAGGTGGTTGACCGTGCCCCAGTGTCCGACGAGCTGGTAGGGATCGCGGTTGAGGACGACCCATCCGGCAAGAACGTCGTCGAACCCGGCGGTGATGGGAGGCGACAAGATCTTTCACGTGGCGTTGGAGGCGGACCATCTGCTCGTCCCGTTGCGGAAAGGCGTCGGCGGCCACGAACGGCCCTGGCGCCGTGCCGGGCAAGGGGCATTTTCTGGAGGTGGATGGCCTCTCTCCCGGTGGTGGAGCCGCCCCGGCTCCACCACCGACCCGGGCCATGACCGAGCGTCTCGGCGCCGGCCTCGGCAGTCAGCAGCGTCCGGCCGGGCACACCTTGTGCGAGACCTCATGGCGGGGAGGAGGGAACGATGGAACCCGTCATCACCGTGGGCCTCGATGGTTCACCCGAGGCCCTCGCCGCTGCCCACTGGGCCGCTGACGAAGCCGAGCGACGCGGCTGCACACTGCGTCTGCTCCATGCCTGGCCCATGCTGGCGCCGGAGCCGGCCCACGTCCTCCCGGAGATCGCTCACAACTTCCCGGCGAGTCGGCTCGTCCAGACGGTGCGGACAGAGCTGTGGGCACGCCATCCCGACCTCCGCATCGCCGGCGAGTTGGTTGCCGACGACGCCCCCCACGCGCTGCTGCACGCCGCAATCCGCCCCGTGAAGGAAGTGCACCATGAGCTGCCAGGAGCGTGGTCCCGGCCCGACGCCACCCCGGGACGGGAGCGACCTCGGACGGCGGGTGAGGTTCCGTCGGCGGCAACTCGGGCTGACCCGCGAGGAGGTGGCCGCTCGGGCGGCGGCCTCGCCGGGCTACCTCCGCTACGTGGAGGAGCACGCGGCCCTGCCGGGCATCGCCTTTCTGCTGCGGCTCGCCGACGCGCTGGACACCACGGTCGCCGAACTCGCGGGGCAGACCGTGGAGTTGCCTCCCGGGCTTGCGGAGGCCGTGGTACGCCCCGAAGTGCTGGTGCTGGTGCTGAGCGTCGCCGCATGCTGGGAACACCTCTCGACGCATGGTGTCGGCAGGCTCGCGGTCACCGTCGACGGCGTCCCGGCGATCTTCCCGGTGAACTACACAGTGGCCGGCGAGAAGATCGCCTTCCGCACCGCTCCGGAGTCCGGCCCGGCCGAGGCGGCCGGCCGGCAGGCCGCGTTGGAGGTCGACCACATCGACGACGCGTTCCGGCAGGGCTGGAGCGTCCTGGTCATCGGATCTGCCCGGACGGCCACGAGCGATACCGATGCCCGCCGGCTGGAGAGGGCCGCCCGCTCCGGCCCCTGGGTGGGTGAGCGTCCGCAATGGATCGTCCTTGACCCGACCCGCATCACCGGTCGGCGGATCCGCGCCACCGGGGCGCCGACGTCCACCTCCCCATGAAACCGGCGAAGGACGGCGGTCGGTGGACCGGCGCCGCCCATCAGGTCGGGCTCAAGCCTTCGGCCCCGCCGCCACGTTCTCGGCGACCGAGACGACGCCGTCGACACCGGCGCACATGCGCGTCAGGACGGGGATCAGGAGCGGGTCGTCCACCGAGCCGTGCAGGGTGACCTGCCCCTGCACGACGTCGGCGGTGACGCCCGCCGCGCCGAGGCGGGCGAGGCGCCCGATGACCTCCCGGGAGATCTCCTCCCGGATCGCCTGGTCCCTCCGGAGGAATACCCGCAGCAGGTCGTTGCGGCTGACGATGCCCAGAAGCCGGTCCGTCTCGTCCACCACGGGCAGCCGCTTGACGTTCTGCACCTGCATCAACCGCGCGGCCTCCACGACCGTCCACTCCGGGTGTGCGCACACGGCGGGGGCGGACATGAACTCTCCGGCGGTGCGGCCCTCGGCCCGCTCCCGCTCCCACGCCTCCAGATGCGGCAGCGGCGTCCGGCCCGTCAGATCGGAGCGGTCGGCGACCTTCCGCAGCAGGTCGGCCTCCGAAACCATTCCGGCGGGCCGGCCGAGACTGTCCAGGACCGGGACCGCGCTCACCGCGTTGTCGGCCAGGATCCGCGCGATCTCCTTGAAGGGCGTCTCCAGCCGCACGCTTACGACCTTCCGTGTCATGAGTTCACCCACCGTGCGGTGCTCCATGACCGGCTCCTTTCCTCCGTGCCGCCCCGCATGGCCTTTCGCGCCCGCGGGTACCGCGGCCCCCACCTCTTCAGCATGGCCGGTTCCGCGCCGCCCCGGCATGAGCCGGTCGGCCCTCCGACCGGGGCCGAGACGGGGACCAGTGGCCCTGGTACGGCCGGGGCGTATCGACGACTCTGGAGGCAAACAGCCGTTCGCCGTCCGCTGCGTCCGGGAGGTGCCGGTGTCCACTCCCACTCTCGATGACTCTCTGGTGAGGGCTCTCGTCGCCGACGCCGTCACCGCGCCGTCCCAGCACAACGCCCAGCCCTGGCGGTTCCGCTACACCCGAGCCGACCGCACGCTGACCCTCGCCGCCGACCCCGACCGCGCCCTGCCGCAGGCCGACCCCACCGGCCGCGGTCTCCATCTGGGCTGCGGGGCCGCGCTGTTGAACCTGCGGGTCTCCGCGGCTCATACAGGGATGCACGCGGCGGCTGCCCTGCTGCCCGATCCACGGCGGCCCGCCGTCCTCGCAGCCGTACACCTCAAGACCTCCGGCGAATCCGCCGATGCCGACCTTGCCGATCTCCACGCGGCGATCCAGGCCCGGCACACCAGCCGGCTGCCGTACACGGACCGGGAGATCCCGCCGCCGGTCCGCGCCGCGCTCACCGCGGCGGCTGCGGCCGAGGGGGCGGGCCTGACCTTCCTGGACGGCCCGCACCGCGGGACCGTCCTCGACCTGATCACCCAGGCCGAGGGGTACGACCGGATGGACGAGGCCCGCGATGCCGAGCAGCGCCGCTGGACGCGCGAGACCACGGCCGCGCCGCCGGCCGCCGACGGTGTCCCCGACTACGCCTTCGGCCCTTCGCCGGCCGTGACGGCGCCCGTCCGGGACTTCGCCGGGCGGCGCGCTCAGCCCGGCCGCGCCTACGCCACGTTCGAGCGCCATCCCCAGCTCGCGACGTTGAGCACCAGGTGCGACGCCCCGGCCGACTGGCTGCGTGCGGGACAGGCGCTGCAACGCGTCCTGCTCCTGGCCACCCGCCGCGGACTGGTCGGCTCCTTCGCGACCCAGCCCATCGAATGGCCGGACCTGCGCTGGATCCTGCGCGACCCGGTGTCCGGCACGGGCCACGTCCAGATGATCCTCCGCCTGGGCTACGGTCCAGAAGGACCCCACACACCACGACGCCCCGTGGACGAGGTGCTGACGATCGAGCCCTGACCGGCGTGGGGCCGCCACGCCCCCCGGAGAACGCGGAAGGAGCCTGAGTCTTTCGGACCCTCGTGGGGCCGTCCGGTTCAGGAAACGTGCTGCCACGCATGCACCACGCCCGTCGTACAGGGATCGCCGGAGCCGCGTTTCCGCCCCACCGGAAGGAGGAGAGAAACATGGAACCGGAAGTGATCACCGCGGGGCTCGACGGTTCCGCCGAGAGCCTGGCGGCAGCGCAGTGGGCGGCGGAGGAAGCGGATCGGCGCCATACCGTGCTGCGCCTTCTGCATGCCGGGATACTGCTTGCGGCCGAGGGGCCCGACACGCCACCGGAACGCGATCAGAACGCCGGTGCCCGGCGCGTCGTGGAACACCCGCCCTCGTCCACGATCAGGACTCGGTGCTCGGCACCGGGCTCCATACCGCCCGGGTGGAGGACTGCCGCGCCGCGGTGATCTCCACGGCGGCGTGGCCCGCAGCGCCCATGCCCGGTGCCCGGTCATCACCGTTGTGACCCGGCGGTGGCTTCGGGGGCGGTCGGGCGATCCGCTGCGCCGCGGCGCGGTGCGGCGGAAGCTGAGGAAAGAGGGTGTGTATGCGTGCAACCTTTCGGCGGTCTGCCGGACCCTCGTCTCGCGGAGGTCGTCATGAGAAACCGGCGGCAGGAGCGCGGCCGCATCGTGGTGGGTGTCGACGGGTCGGAGTCGTCGCAGGGGGCGTTGCGCTGGGCGTTGCGGCAGGCGGAGTTGACGGGGAGCACCGTCACGGCGGTGATGGCGTGGGAGTACCTGCCGCTCTACGGGTCCATTGGCTGGATCGACGCACCACAGGAGCTCGGGCTTCCCTGGAGCTGTCGGCGGGCCAGGCGCTCGCGGACGCGGTCGGGAAGGTGGTGAGGCTGGGAGCCGGACCGAGGGTGGAGCAGACCCTCGCGTACGGGATGGCGGCCGCGGCGCTACTGGATGCGGCCCGCGGCGCCGGTCTGCTGGTCGTCGGCAGCCGGGGACGCGGCGGTTTCACCGGGGCGCGGCTGGGCTCGGTCAGCCACCACTGCGCGGCGCACGCCCCGTGCCCGGTCGTCGTCCGCGGCACCGAACCGGCGAAGGAGCGGTGAGACCTTCTGCACGCCGGCGAACGGCCTGGCCACGGGCATGCCGCTGCCGTCATCGATACAGCCGCGCGACGCACAAGTGCCAGGAGCAGCAAGGCCGCTACAGCGTGAGCGGACAGGAGCGGATCGCTCCTGTCGCGGTGGGCAACGGCTTCCGCCGTGACGAGGGTGTGGCGGCCAGAGCGTGATTCAGCTCCACGACGTTGACATGGGGCTGTCCCAGAAAGCAGGACGCGCCCGTGGACGTGGTGGGTGACCAGCGGCCGGACCTGGTCGTGGGCCAGGTGGCGGGCCTTGGCGACGCAGTTCAGCTGGTACGCGTAGGCCGGGGAGTGAGACGCGGGCGATGGAGCGACGGCGGTGCGAGAGATTCACCGGGCGTGACCGGTTGCCGGGGCGCCGCCGGGCGCGCAGCTGGGGAAGGTCAGTGTCACCGTGAACGGGACCCCCTTGGCGGTCGTCCCCAGGCGCCCGTCCATGGCCTCGGCCAGGTCCCGCGAGAGCCGCAAGGCCAGGCTGTCGGCGCGGGCGCCGGTGGCGCCGCCCGCCGTGGCCGTATCGTCGGCGGCCCCGTCCGCGACCTGGATCGCCACCCGGCCGTTCGCGGTCTCCATCGTGATGACGGGCGGCCGGTCCGGCGGGCTGTGGCGCAGTGCATCGGCCCCCAGGGCGGTCAGGGCGCGGGTGAGGAGCGCGGCGTCGGCGATCACGTCGGGCAGGTATTCCGGCAGTTGCAGCGCGATGGAGTGCCCACCGGGCCCGAGATCGTCCAGCGCCGCCCCCAGCGCCTCGTTCAGATCGACCGGACGGAGGTAGAGCTCCAGTGCCCCCGCGTGCAGCCGACTCAGATCATCGAGATCGGCGACGAGCTGGCCCGCGCGGTGGACGGCTGCGTGTGCGGTGTCCAGCAGCCGCTTCTCGTCCCGCGTCCGTTTGCCTGCGCCGCGTCGCAGCCGCACCAGTGCCTTCTCGGCGGCGCGCAGCGGCGCGCGCAGATCGCGGCCCGCGGCGAGCAGCAGCGACGCCCGGGTGCGTTCAGCGTCGGCGAGCAGGTCATCGGGACCGCCGGAGCCGGTGAGCCGGCCCCGGGTATGGACCAGCCCCAGCTCGGCGGCGCACGCGGCAAGCACCCTCCGGTCCTCCGCGCTCAGAGCCGGCCCCCGGGCGGCCAGGGTGAGATCGTCGTCGACCGGGCTCTCCACATCGGCCTCGTACGGTTTCTCCGGCGGACGTTCGCCGGCGCTGGCGACCACGTACCAGCGCGGTACCGGCGAGGCCCGTGGGTCGCGTTCGAGCAGACTGACGGCGCTCAGGCCGAAGTTCTCCCGGATGAGCTCCACCAGCGCCGTCAGGTCCTGGCCGCGCATCATGCCGGCGGCCAGCAGGCTCAAGGTCCGCGCCTTCGAAGTCGCCCGCACCGCCTGCTGCATGTGCCGCGCGGACGCTCCCGCCACGGTGCCGACCAGCACCGCCGTGGCGATGAAGACGACGAGCGTGGCGATCTCGTCGGGGCGTTCGATGTCGAAAGAGTGCAGCGGCGCGGTGAAGTAGTAGTCCGCGAGCAGTGCCGCGGCGACGGCGGTGAACAGTGCGGGGCGGACCCCGCCGACCAAGGCCACCACCACAGTCACCAGCAGATAGATCACCAGGTCGCCGGCGAGCCCCAGTTGCCCGCGCACCGCGGTGAGCAGGAGCGTCAGCGCGGGCAGCAGGACCGCCGCGCCGGCCAGGGCGGTGGCGTGGCGCCGCAGGCCCATTCCGTGGCCCGCGTGCGGAAGCCGCAGCGCGGTGTTCCCGGCAGCCTCCTCGTGGGTGACGATGTGTACGTCGATGGGGCCGGAGCGCTTGATCGCCCGCTCTCCCACCCCCGCTCTGAGCAGTCTGGTCAGGCGGCCGTGCCGGCTCGCACCCAGCACGATCTGGGTGACGTTCTCCGCCTCCGCGAACTGCAGCAGGGGCCCGATCGGGTCCTCGCCGGTGGTCTGGTGGTAGCTGCCGCCGAGCGACTCCAGCAGTGTGCGCTGGGCGTCCAGCACCGCAGGGTCGACGCGCGTGAGCCCCTCCTCGTGGACCACGTGGAGGGCCAGCAGCTCGGTGCCCGGCGTACGGGCGCTGATCCGCGCGGCACGCCGGATCAGCGTCTCGCCCTCCGGGCCGCCGCTGAGGCCGACCAGGATGCGCTCACGGGTCTCCCACGGGGCGACGATCCCGTGCTCGGCGCGATACCGCTGCAGCCCCTCCTCCACCCGGTCGGCCAGCCACAGCAGGGCGATTTCGCGCAGTGCGGTGAGATTGCCGACGCGGAAGTAGTGGGTCAGGGCGGACTCGATGCGGTCCGGCGGGTAGATGTCACCGTGCACCATCCGCCGGCGCAGCACCTCCGGTGGCAGGTCGACCAGTTCGATCTGATCGGCCCGGCGCGCCACCTCGTCGGGCAGGGTCTCCCGCTGCCGGACCCCCGTGATCTGCCGGACCACGTCGTTCAGGGACTCCAGGTGCTGGACGTTGAGCGTGGTGACGACGTCGATGCCGGCATCCAGGAGTTCCACCACGTCCTGCCACCGGCTCGCGCTGCGGGTCCCGGGAACGTTGGTATGGGCCAGCTCGTCGATGAGCGCGACCTGCGGGCGCCTGGCCAGCACCGCGTCGAGGTCCATCTCGGTGAAGGTCGCCCCGCGGTGGGTGAGGGTGCGCCGGGGGATCGTCTCCAGGCCCTCGGCCATGGCCGCTGTCGGCCGCCTCCCGTGCGACTCGACGAAGCCCACCACCACGTCCGCACCCAGCGAACGCAGCCGCTGCCCCTCCGCGAGCATGGCGTACGTCTTCCCGACCCCTGGGGCGGCCCCAAGGAAGATCCGCAACCTTCCGCGTCCCACCGACGGACTCCTGCCGGGTCGAACCCGTGTCGTGCCTGTGCCCTTCCATGGTGCGTCGATACCGGCCGTGGGGGTGCTCGGACGGTGACGACGCGCTGGAGGGTGCTGCCCCGCCGGTGCGCCGTCCGGCGTGCTGCCGTCCGAAACGCGTCCGAAGGCGGGGCGGCCTGTAAGACGTCATGGAAGATCGGTCAGGTACACGAGCCGGCCGTCTGAATGCGCTTGTCCGGCGTTCCGAGGCCGGCTTACCGTGCCGTAGTGGATCTCTTCTCGCACTCTTGGACAGCATTGCGCACGGCGGTCGCCGAACTACCGGACGAGGACTTCGAGCGGCCGTCCGGCTGCACCGGCTGGCTTGTGCGGGACCTGGTCTGCCACCTGGTCATCGATGCCCAGGACGTCCTGATCACCCTGGTCACGCCCACCGAAACCGAACCGACCACGGACGCGGTCACCTACTGGGGCCTCCTGGACGAACCACCGACAGGCGAGGACCCCCTCGATGCGCTGATTCCCCGGCTTGCCGCCGCATACGGCGAGCCGCGGTGGCTCAAGTTCCACCTCGACGACGTGGGTTCCGCCGCGGGCCGAGCCGCCGAACTCGCCGATCTCACCCTCCGGGTCAGCACCCAGGACAAGGTGCTGACCGTCGGCGACTACCTGTCCGCGTACGTGCTCGAATGGACCTTGCATCACCTCGACCTGATCGCGCATCTGCCGTCGGCCGCCGCGCTGCCCGCCGACACCCTCGTCGCGGCTCGCACGTCGCTGGAGAAGATCGCCGGGACCGCGTTTCCCGCCTCGTTCTCCGACAAGGACGTGTTGCTGATCGGCACCGGACGTCGCACGCCGACCGACGCCGAGAAGGCTGCTCTGGGCGATCTCGCCGCAAACCTCCCGCTCATCCTCGGCTAACGACGTGAAGACCGGGAGCGTGGCCGTGACGTGGAGGGGGTCGGGCCGAAGTACGAACTGGTCCTCGCCGACCGGCTACCGGCCACCCTGATCCACCTGCGCACCGGCCTGACCCACCAGGCCCTGGCCGTGATCTACGAGGTCGGCTCGTCCACCATCGGCCGCGCGATCGGCAAGATCATCTGAATCGGCCATCAGCCGAAGTCCCAGGCCGGCACGTTCCGACATCAGTTGCTGGGCAGCCCGTCAGCGAATCGGAGGATCGGCCGCCCACGCGAGAGCGTCATCGAGTTCGTCGTAGGCGAACCGCCGCACTTCGGCCGGACGAAGTGATTCGCCAGCTGGGGCACCAGGGCCGCGACCTTGCTGTCAGCCGCCAGCGCGATCTTCCTGACGTTGCGGTGATGGTCGCGAATGAACCGCACATGACGGATCAGGCCACCGATGTTCTCCCAGCCGGGGAACTCACGCACATGGATCACGACGCCGGCCAATTCGGTGTGCGTACCGAGCCAGGTGTCCACGGTCAATGCGAGGACATCGAAGTCTTGGGCGCGCAGGGGTTGTTCGACCTCGACGACGAGCACTTCGGACGCGGTCAGCCGATGGGAAATGCCGGGACCCTCGGGCAGTGAAGCCAGCCAGCGCAAGGTGCGACGGAGGGGGATCGGACGTCTCAGGCTGGGCCTGCTGGAACGTCACACCGATCCAGCAGGCCCAACCGATCGGCTGCAGCGCCCAGTAGCTGATGGCCCGGTAGAGCAGCGTCGCGGCGATCGCGGACCCCGGCGGCAGGCCGTTCCGTACGAGCAGCACGGACAGGCTCGCCTCGATCACACCCAGGCTGCCGGGCGGGACCTCGAAGTCCTCCCAGGCAGGCGGTGGTGAGGGTGGTGGCTGGCACGGTGTCGGCTCCTGGTGCTTGATGGCCCCGATACCAGGAACTTTCCGTCAAACCCCGCGGTTGGGCGGTGCCGTGGATTCTTTGTAGAATCTGCGGTTTCGCTCGTGGATACTGATCATCATGCGCGTTGACTTCGACCCTGCAGAGATGCCCCGTAGCGATTTCTACAAGCTGCTGACTGCCACGGTCGTGCCGCGGCCGATCGCCTGGGTGTCAACCATCGATCAGTATGGCGTTTCTGCGAACCTTGCCCCGCACTCGTTCTTCAGCATCGCCGCCGTCGCCCCGCCCGTCGTGCAGTTCTCCTCCGTCGGCCGCAAGGACTCGCTGCGCAATGTCGAGGCCACCGGCGAGTTCGTGGTCAACCTCGCCCCCGAAGGGCTCGCCGCGCAGATCAACGACACCGCGACGGATTTCCCGCACGGCATCAGCGAGTTCGAGGCCGCCGGGATCGCCGCCGAGCCCAGCCTGCGTGTCAAGCCGCCGCGGGTTGCCGACTCACCGGTGGCGCTCGAATGCGAACTGCACAGCACGTTGCGGATCGGTGACTCGACCGTCGTCTTCGGACGCGTGGTGCACGCCGCGATCTCCGAGGAGGTCCTGGTCGACGGGCACGCCGAGATCGACCGGCTGCGCCCGCTGAGCCGCCTCGGCAAGGACGAATGGGGCACCGTCGGCGGCGTCCACGCCACCCCGCGCATCCGCTACGCGGACTGGCAGGGGCCGGCCACCTCCGGCGCCTGACCGGCGGCGGGCGCTCCTGATCCGGCGGGCGGTGACCGTACGCGGCGACCGCCCGCCGGACAGCGGTCTCCCGGCCCCCACCGGCCGGACCGCCCGTGCGGGACGCCGCTACGGCGCCTCGTGCCCGGGGGCCGGGTGGCCGCCCCGGACCCGGAGGCCGTCGAGCAGTTCCCGGGTGGCGGCGGTCACCGCGTCCACCGCTTCGTCGAACACCTCGCGGTGGTGGGCGGCCGGGGCACGGAACCCGGAGACCTTACGGACGTACTGCAGGGCCGCCGCCCTGATGTCGTCATCGGTGACCTCGGGCGTCATGGGCGGGCGGAGCGTCTTGATGCTGCTGCGGCACATGCCCCCGGTCTGCCTCCGCCCGGCGCCACCGGGGGCAGCCGGACGGCAACGGGCCTCGCGGGCACCCGGACCGGAAGTGGCCCCGCGGTCAGCCGAGACCGGTGACTCGCATGGTGATGTTGAGCCGTCCGCCCCGCAGTCCGCACGCGGGATCGCAGGTCCCCGGATACACCTTCGGCACCCCGTGGTACGCGAACCGGGACGGCCCGCCGAACACGAAGAGATCCCCGGACCGCAGCTCCACATCGGTGTACGGCCGGCTGCGGTTCTCGGTGTTGCCGAACCGGAAGACGCAGGCGTCACCGATGCTCAGCGACACGACCGGCGCCCCGGACCGCTCCTCCTTGTCCTGGTGCATCCCGAGCCGCGCCGCCTCGTCGTAGAAGTTGATCAGCGCCGTGTCGGGGGTGTAGCCGTCGCCCGCCGCCGCGTCCCCGTACGCCTCGGTCACCGCCCGCCGCCCCAGCTCCACCATCCAGTCCGGGAAGGCGGCTACCCGTGCGCCGTTCACATCGTCGGCGGTGCGGGTGTACGCGTACGGCTGCCAGTGCCACCCGATGCAGACCGTCTGCACCGACATCACGCCGCCCCG
The DNA here is from genome assembly GCF_042739975.1 of Streptomyces sp. NPDC059080. Classification (NCBI taxonomy): domain Bacteria; kingdom Bacillati; phylum Actinomycetota; class Actinomycetes; order Kitasatosporales; family Streptomycetaceae; genus Streptomyces; species Streptomyces sp. NPDC059080. Next base: position 106,383 of record NZ_JBHYGX010000008.1, on the reverse strand, counting down.
GGGCAGCGTGGTGTGCCGGATCGGCACCGGGCCGCGCGCCCAGTCCCGGCACGCCGCGACCAGCTCCCGCTGCGCCCGCACGTCCAGCCAGTCCGGGACGTGCACCGCACCGGGCGCGAGCTGCCGCCGGGCGCGCGGCGCATCGTCCGCCGGGCCGTCGAGCCCCTCGAAGCCGGGCAGTGGCGTCGTCATCCGTACCCCTTCACTTCAGGCGGGTCTGTTGCCGCGCCTCTTCCAGGCTGCCACTTCCGACGGCCCCGGCACGCTACGCGGGCGGCCCCGGCAGGGACCGGGTGACCCAGCCCCGGTCGATGACCCAGGTGTGTCCGTCGGCGGTGGCGCCCCGCATGCCGTCGAGGGTGCCGGGGCCCGCGAGCGCGGCGAGCCGGGGGTCGCCGAGCGCCGCGAAACCGACCGTACGGGCAGGATCCCAGCCGGTACTGTGCCGCAGTCGCCGGCTCATCTGCGCCCAGCCCGGCGCCGCCGCGGCGATCACCCAGGCGTCCGGCTCCGGAGCGGTCAGACGGCCCGCGAACCGGAGCCACGAGGCGGCCTGTTCCGGCCAGTCGACGGTGGCCCACACCTGCCGCCCGGCCGCCCGCCACGCCCCGGCGAACGCCCGCGCCGCCGCGGCCGACGCCGTGTCCCGGCTGTGCCCGACGACGACCGCCTCGATCCGGGTGCGGCGGCGCCCGGCGCCCGGCGGATCCGTCAGCAGACCGAGCACCGCGGCCAGTTCGGCGTCCGTGTGACCGGCGGGCGCGGGAACGTCACCGAGCTGCGCGGTCACCTCCGCCGCGGAGAGCAGCGGGCTCGCCGCCCGCCGCCCCTCACCGCTGCGCGCGGACATCGCGGCCCCCTCGTCCGGTGCCCGCGCGGCCGCCCCGGCGGCACCCCGTCACCGGGCCCCGGGCCGCGCGGCGCCGACTCCTGTCATGGCTGTTCACACTCCGCATTCTGCGCCGCGGCACGGCGGGGGACCGGCGGAAATCCGCCATGGTGGTCGGCCGCTCCGTCGGGCCGTTGTCCCCGCCCCGACGGTGGTGACCACCCGCCGCCGGGCCTGGACGTGGCAGTGCGCCCGCCGTATCGTCCGCGGGCGTACGCCGTGCGGGCCATCCCCGGTCGACGTACCCGCCCTACGCAACGGAGCCGGTCCGCGGACGGACACCCCGGTCGGCCACCCGGCACCGGGCGGGGCCGCGTACCCGGCCCGGGACCTGGGGCTTCACGAGGGCCGATACCGTCCGAAGGCGCCAGGTGGCCGAGAGGTTCATACTGCCGTCGAGGGTCGGCGCGGCCGACGGGCGACCGAACGCACCGCGCCGTCGTTAGTGAGGCGTTAGTGCCCCGTTAGCCACCTGCCAGCGCCTCGGGGCACGCTGGCCGGGCAGCCGATTCGACCGTGCGTACCCACGCAAGGCGGGTACCCACCCACCACCCGAGGGGGAGCCGCATGACGCTCACCAGCAAGGCTCTCGGCCGCGGCCGCCGTCTGGCAGCCGGGTCGCTGATCGCCGTCGCCGCGCTCGCACTGACCGCCTGCCAGGGTTCCGGCTCCGGCTCGCACGCCGCTCCGGCCTCGTCGCCCACCGCCGCCGGTCAGGACGCGACCCGGCCGCCCGGCGGCGACACCCAGCCCTCCGGCGACGGGCCGAGCGCCGGGGCCAAGGAGTCCGCCGCGCCCACCGGCGCCCCCGGAGCGGGCAACGCGACGTCCGCGAGCCCCGGGCACGCCCCCGGCAAGGCCACCCCGGGTGCCAAGGAGGAGGCCCCGTCCGCGCTGGCCGCTTCGGACCGCTGCACCTCCGCCCAGATGTCGCTGAGCCTGGGTGCCCCCGACGCCGGTGCCGGGAACTTCCGGTACCCGCTGACCTTCACCAACAAGGGCAAGAAGGCGTGCACGCTGCGTGGATACCCCGGCGTCTCGCTGATCTCCCGCGACGGCACCCGCATCGGCAGGCCCGCCACCCGCGAGGGCGGCGCGGGCGGCGTTGTCCGCCTGGCGCCCGGCGCGAGCGCCCACGCCCTGGTCCACACCGTCAACGAGGGCGTCTCCGACACCCCGTGCTGGAAGCGCGGCGCCTACGTGTACGTCTACGCGCCGGGCTCGAAGGAGTCCATGACGACGGGCAGCGGCAACCTCCGGGTCTGCGGCGGTGAGTTCACCATCACCGCGGTTGAGCCCGGCACCTTCAGCTGACGCGGCCGGCCCGCCGCACCCGGACGCACGGCCTGCCGCGCGCCGGAGCGCCAGTTACCCGCACCGGCCCCACGGCGCGGTCATCCCACACCGGTGACCGCGCCGTTCGCATGCCGTGGGTGAGGGGAGCGGGCGCCGCGCGCCATACCACCCCGCCGCCCCTGAATCCCCGGAATGCGCCGGGCGCGTAATTTCCAAACCGTACGGTCTGGAAAAACCGGCGCTCCACGCGGCGATCAGGTACGCGAAGGTGACCTTCCGGGTGTCCGTGTGCGCTCCTCGACCGCAAAACCAGACCGCCGCGTACAAGTCTCCGGGAATGTGCTCGAAACGGGCGTGGCACAATCCGGCCGTGACTACCGAACACGGCCTTCTTGCTGGCAAAGTCGTTCTGATCACGGGGGCCAGCAGCGGCATCGGCGCCGCCGCGGCGCGGGTCTTCGCCGCCGAACAGGCCACCCTCGTGCTCGCCGCCCGACGCGCCGACCGGCTCGCCGAGGTAGCCACTGAGCTGCGGGAAAAGGGCGCCCAGGTGGCGTACGCGCCGACGGATGTCACCCGGCCCGACGAGGTGCGCAGGGTCGTGGACCTCGCGCTCGACACCTTCGGCCGTCTGGATTCGGCATTCAACAACGCCGGGGTCGGCGGCGATCAGAACGCCATGCATCTCATGGACGACACGGTCTACGAACAGATCATGGAAACGAATGTACGAGGCACCTGGAATTGCCTGCGGTACGAAATACGGGCGATGTTGGGAAACCCTCGCGGTGGCTCCATTGTGAACAACAGCAGCGTCGGCGGATTGCAGTCCATTCCGGCCGCCGCGCCCTATATCGCGTCGAAGCATGCCGTCGCCGGGCTGACCAAAGCCGCCGCGGCCGAATACGCGGACCGGTCCATCCGGGTCAACAGCGTCGCCCCGGGCACCACGCGCAGCGAGATCATCGCCGACTGGTTCGCCCGCAATCCGGAGCTGGAACCCCGGCTGCACGCCGCCACCCCGCAGGCGCGCACCGCCCGCGCCGAGGAGATCGCCGAGGCCGCGGCCTGGCTGTGCAGTGACCGCGCGTCGTTCGTCACGGGAGTGGTGGTGCCGGTCGACGGCGGCTTCACGATGGTGTGACGCGCGGGCCCCCGTCCGTGCCGACGGACCGCGGCGCCCCTGCGACGCCCGGAGCGCCGCGCTCCGGGGTGCGTACTCCCGGGCCACTGGCCTCCGCCCGCCGGGGCCGCCGTTACGTCAGCGTGCTGCGGAAGACCTGCCGGTCGTCCTGGTAGCCGCGCACCATGACCCGGAAACCGTCCCCGCCGGCCTCGCCGCCGAAGGTCTCCGCCTCGATCCAGCACGGCGCGTCGAACTCGACGTACTGGTCGAACGCCGTCCTGACCGTCCGGGGCACGAACGAGGCGGGCGCCGTCAACCGCGCCGCCTGGTGGGCGGCTTCGATGAGCACCAGCCCCGGGGCGTGGTCGACCGGGTGGTCGTACAGCAGCCGGTTGGAGAAGTCGCACCGCAGCTGCCAGCGCCGGGCCCGCTCGGTCGGCGACAGCGCCACCTCCGCCGGGTCGTGGCGTCCCACCCGCTCGGGCGCCACGGGCGCGGGCAGCGGCGGCTGGTCCCGGACGGCCTCGACGTGATTGCCGCGCAACCGTCTGTAGACCGCCGGGGCGATCCACTCGAAGTCCGTGGCCCCGCTGCCGATCCGCATGCCCTCCGGGGTGGTCAGTTCCATCTGCAGGCGCAGCCCTGTCAGCCGGGCACCGCGCCGGTCCTGCTCCGCGCCGGACGCGTGCAGGACGACCTCGACCGGTACGCCCTCCGGCGGCTGGAAGGACGCATCCAGGCGGAAGCCGAAGGTCCGCAGCAGCATCGCGTGATTCAGCGGCGTCTCGAACTCCGCATGGGCGATCAGCAGTCCGGCCTGGCGGATGGTCTGCGCCACGACCAGGGGTTCGTGTCGCACCCCGCCGCTCTCTGCGGCCCGGATGAAGCCGGGCCAGCGCGCCGTGAGAGCGAACTCCATCGCCCCGCGCCGCTCGCACCCCGTCAGGAAAACGGAGTCGTCGAAGCTGAGGTGGAGGAATTCCTTGCGCACCGCGGAGGTTGCCCGCTCCGGAGCATCGGGCTGCCGTGCGCTGTGCGGCAGTTCAGGCCGGTCGGAGTGGCTCGGTATGAGCAACATTGGGCACTCGACTCCCCTGGTGCGGTGGTCTGGTACTGAACCGGCGGTTCCGTCAAATGCTAAGATACGTACTGCCCGGTTTTCTTTGCAATGCGTCGCTGAAGGTAATGACGATCCGGTGTTCGGGCCCATCGGAAAGCCGGCTCGTTGGATGCCGGAAACACCGGCGGCGACAGACGAATGAGGTCCCCTGATGGCGCGGCAGGCACGGGCGATCCAGACTCGGCGCACGATTCTGGAGGCGGCCGGCGAGGTCTTCGACGAACGCGGTTACGACGCCGCGACCATCGCGGAGATCCTCGGCCGGGCGGGCGTGACCAAGGGCGCCCTGTACTTCCACTTCACCTCGAAGGAAGACCTCGCACGGGGCGTGCTCGGCGAGGCGCTGACCACCGAGGGCGTGCTGCCGCAGGACTCCAAGCTGCAGGAATGGGTCGACGTCGGCATGGTGCTGGCCCACCGCCTGCCCCAGGAGCCGCTGCTGCGAGCCTCCATCACGCTCTCCGCCGACCAGCACGCCCGCGCGCTCCTCGGCACCTCCTGGCCCGGCTGGATCGACTACCTCGCCGACATGCTGCAACAGGCCAAGGACCAGGGCGAACTGCTGCCGCACATCGACCCGCAGGAGACCTCCGCGCTCTTCGTCGGCGCCTGGACCGGCGTCGAGGTGGTCAATTCCGCCATCGGCGGCGGCCGCCTCGAAACGAAGATCGCGGCGCTGTACGACCATGTGCTTCCGGGCATGGCCGTCCCGGGCGTGCTGGGCCGACTGGACACCGCCGCCGACCGCGGCGCCCGGATGTGGCGTGCCCACCGGAGGTCCGGCGGTACGGACGCCCCCGCCACCGGCGGCTGAACGGACCCGCCGCGGCGGGCGTTTCACCCGCCGGGCTACCGCACCAGCGCCGATGCGGTCCGCTGCGGCGCCGCGGTGCGCCGCTGTACCCGCGGCGTCGTCCGCGTACCCGACGGCTCCGGTGTCTGCGGCGCCCCGGGGCCCGCCAGCATCGGCAGGAACGACCGCCACAGGCCCGTCACCGCGGACGGGGTGAGCCAGTTCGCGTCCTCGCGCGCCAGCACCTCGAAACCGGTCGTCGCTCCCACGAGCGCCGCCGCCGAATCCTCCGCCGCCAGGCCCGGCACCAGCAGTCCCTGCTCCCCGGCCCGGTCGAGGAGTTCGCGAACGCACACATGCCAGCGTGTCCGCAAATCTGGTCCGGAGCGGTACGCGGACTGGCAGTTGAGGCGGTATCCGGCCCGTGTGACGACGTCGGTGGCCAGCTGTCGGGCCAGGACGTGCGTGGTGTCGACGAGCGCCTGGAGCGGGTCCGGGGTGAGGTGCCGCACGGTGCGGGCGGACTCGTGCAGTGTGCGCGCCGCCTCGTCCTCGACGGCCGCGGCGACCGTGGCCTTGGTGTCGAAATGGAAGTGCAGCGCGCCGGTGCTCACCCCGGCGCCCGCGCTGATCGCGGTGAGCTTCGCCCGCGGGTACCCGTGCTCGTCGAAGGTCTGCGCGGCGGAACGGATCAACGCCCGCCGGGTCTGCGCGGACCGCGGCTGCCGGCTCATCGGGCACCTCCCAGGACCCGGGCGCGCCGGGCTGGACCGGACGCCGCGCCCGTGGAGCGCCACGCGGAAGTGGGGGGAAGGTGCGGGTGAGGGCGGGTCATGGCCCCATAAAACCAACTCGGTGGTTTGATTTCCACCGCCCGGAAGGGTGGTCCGGGGGCTGGATTCCGTGTGAGGGAAGGGAGTTGGGGGTGGGGGAGTGGCTGATGCGGTGATCGAATTGCCCGCAATGGTAACGCTCCGGGTCGGTTGGTTCGGCTTGGCTCGGCCTCCACGCGGCACTCGGCCTGGCCGCCCCGATCCGGCCCGGCCGCCTTGCCTCGGGCGCCCCGTCGACTCGACGGCCCGGCCCTCCAGTGCGAGGTCCCGGACGCCGTCCTCTCCCTGCCTGCGGACGCGCGAGGGAACGGGGACGGCGCCGGCCTCCGACGCGTAACGGGTCGCCGGGCGCATCGGCCGCCGCGGTGCGAGCATGACACATGCCCTTTCGTGAGCTGCGCGTACTGCGGGAACGCCGGGACCTCACCCGGTATCTCGTGCTGATCCCGCTCGCGCTCATCTGCGCCGTCTGCGTGGTCGACAGCCTCTTCCCGCCCGAGGTGCACCTCGGGCCGCTGCTGGTGGCCGCCCCCACGTTCACCGCGGCGTTCGCCGGGCCGCTGGTCACGGGGGCGATCGCGGTGCTCGCCGTCATCGCCCAGGTCGCCATCGGGGTCATCAGCGGCGACGCCACCTCCCGCAACCACCAGGTGCAGATCGTCGCGCTGATCCTCGTCGGCACCCTGGTGGTGCTCTTCACCGTGGTCCGCGACCGCATCGAACGGCGGCTGGCCACGACCCGTTCCGTGGCGGCCGTCGCCCAGCGGGTGCTGCTGCGCCCGCTGCCATCCCGCAGCGGCCCCCTGGAGATCGCCTCGCTCTATCTCGCCGCCGAGGAGGAGGCGGAGATGGGGGGCGACCTGTACGCCGCCGCCCGTACGGACGACAGCACCCGACTGCTCATCGGCGACGTCCGCGGCAAGGGGCTGCCCGCGTACGGGCACGCCGCGCTGCTCCTCGGGGCCTTCCGGGCGGCCGCACACCGCCAGGCATCGCTGCCCGACCTCGCGAGGCATCTCGACGGCGCGATCCGCTGGGACACCGCGCAGTGGGGGAGCGACGCCCCGGACGAGGAGGAGGTCTTCGCCACCGCCACCCTGCTCGACGTCCCCGACCGCGAACCGCGGGTCCACACGATCACCTGTGGGCATCCGCCACCCCTGCTGCTGCGCGACGGGGAGGTACGCACCCTCGACGCCCGGCACGTCGCCCTGCCGATCGGCCTCGGCGGGCTCGGCGGCCCCGCCTCGTTCCGGGTCGACACCTTCGCCTTCGCGCCGGGCGATCTGCTCCTGCTCGTCACGGACGGCGTCACCGAGGCCCGGAACGCCGAGGGCACCTTCTACCCGCTGGCCGGCCGCGCCGCAGCGTGGAGCGGACGCGGCCCCCGCGACGTCCTGCGGCTGCTCCACGCGGACCTGCTGGCGTACGTCAACGGGCGGCTCGGCGACGACGCGGCGGTTCTCGCGATCCGGCGCGCGGACGCTGCGTAGGGAGCGGCCCGAGCAGCCGTCCTCGGCCGCCAGAAGCTACGCTCCTGCAGCATCCCGCGGTGGGCCCGGCCGGAATCTCCCGAGGCTGTTCTTCGCCCCGCCGGATCACCAGCGGGGCGAAGCAAGGCCCGAAGGGATTCGCCGACAGCGTCGGAATCTCCCGGCCGGGCCCCGCGCCGTACGGCGGCCGGGGTGGTGGCTAGCTGCTCACCTGGGCGGAGAACGGGCACGCCCAGTCCGCCGGCTTCGGGCGGCCCGAGTACCGCCGGGCCTCCGACAGCTTCTCGTACTCCAGCAGGTTGGGGTTGATGTCGCCCTGCAGGTCGATGTCCTGCTTGCGGATCTTCTCCTGGAGCCGGTCCCAGAGCCCGGCCGCCTTTATCCGGTCGAACTGCGCATGGGAGTTGAAGGCCAGCATCGGGAACGGGGGCCGGCGGCCGACCCGGACGTGCGTCTCGTGCAGCCCGATCACGAAGAACGGGTGCCCGGCGACGCTGAAGGCGAACGCCCCCGACTGCGGATCGTGGTCGTACCCCTCGGCCCAGCCGTGCGTACGGCTGTCGTGGTCGTGCACGCCCTGGAGCTGCTGCCACATCAGCCGCTCGAACTCGGTCTCCGGCACCTCCAGCGGCCCGGAGAACGTCGCGACGAAGCTGGTGAAGGGCTTGGCCGTCCAGTCCACGGCCGCCACATACGCCTCAAGATCCTCCGCCAGCTGCCGTGCCGCCTCGTGGTCACCGAGCCAGGTGTAATGGCGATGGGTGATCCCGCCCTGCCGCCAGGCCGAACGACCGGCCAGGCAGGCGAACGAGTCACCGAGCAGGAACTGCCCGACCACTTCGGTGGCGGAAGGGGCGTCAGCCAGCATGTTCACGACCTTCGGTGAGAGGTGCCCCGCGGCGGGGATGACCGTGGCAGTCAAGAACGATCACGCCCCCGGCGTCAAGAAAACGCCAGAAGTGCCTGGTCAGCCATCGTGCACGACGAAGCCTCGGCCGCGCATCCCTTTCTCTCCGCCGGCAACCCCTGCTTCACGGGCGCCGCGCCGCGCCCGCACCTCTTCGCGGTGACCGGCAGGGCAGCGAAACTGACGAAGCGTCAAATTATTGATATAAGCCGCACTTGAGGGCGGTCAAAGGTCTTCCGTGAGGTAAATCGCGTCGTGTGAGGAACGTTCGACGGAGCGCTACGGGACGGCGCCGCGAGGGCCCTGGACGGAAGCGCGCGCAGGGCAGCGGCGGTGCGGCGGCGGGCGCTCGATCAGAGGTGCGGAATCCGCACCTCCCGTACGGCGAAACTTTCCGGCCGCGCCCGCGCAGCGGCCGGTTGCGGGCGGCGGGATCGGAAATCGACGATCGGCTCACCGCGTACCGGCCGGCCCCACCGGCCGGTACCTCCTACGGCAAGGAGCCCCTGTGAGCGACCGGACCAGCCTCACCCCCGATGCCGCACGGCAACTCGCGACCGCCACCAAGACCACACCCCAGATGCGCGGCATCACCCCGCGCTACCTCCTGCGCGCCCTGCCCTGGGTGGACGTCGAATCCGGTGTCTTCCGCGTCAACCGCCGCCGGACCTACGTCCTCGGCGACGACCGCATCAGCACCCACAGCGACGGCGGAACGACCCGCGTCATCCCGGGCGACCTGCGGGAGCTGCCCTACCTCCGGGAGGCCGACGACGCGCTGCTCGCCGAGCTGGCGGACGCCTTCACCGAAGTCCCCTTCGACGCCGGGCAGATCCTGGCCGCGGAGGGCGAGGCGCACGACCGGCTGTGGGTGATCGCCCAGGGGCGCGCCGAGAAGCGGGTGAGCGGGCGCTACGGCGAGGACGCCCTGCTCGAAGTGATCGCCGACGGCCAGTTCTTCGACCTCGGCGCCTGGACCCGCGCCGCGCCCCTGCCGTACCGCGTCAAGGCGCTCACCCCCGGCGTGGCCCTCTGCGTCGACCGCGCCGCGCTCTCCGGGCTGTGTGACCGCGACGCGACGGTACGGGGAGCGCTGGACGCCTACCTCGTGGCGGACGGTGTCCTGCCGGGCGCCGAGGTGCCGGTCGACCTCAGCGCCGGGCACATCGGCGAACCCGAACTTCCCGCGACCTACGTCGACTACGAGGACACGCCCCGCGAGTACCACATGACCCTCGCGCAGACCGTGCTGCGGGTCCACACCCGGGTCTCCGACCTCTACAACGGGCCCATCGACCAGACCCGCGCGCAGGCCAACCTCACCGTGCACGCGCTGCGGGAACGTCAGGAAGCCTCCCTGCTCAATCACCCGGAATTCGGCCTCTTGCCCAATGTGGCCCCCGGGCAGCGGGTACAGACCCGCACCGGCGCCCCGACCCCCGACGACCTCGACGAACTGCTGACCCGGGTCTGGAAACAGCCCGGCTACTTCCTGGCACACCCGCGCGCCATCGCCGCGTTCGCCCGGGAGTGCACCCGCCGGGGCGTGCCCCCGGTCATCGACAACCGGTTCGGCAGCCCGCTGCTCACCTGGCGTGGTGTGCCGCTGCTCCCCTCCGACAAGGTGCCGTTCTCCGGCGGCGCGGGCATCGGCACCACCGAGATCCTGCTGATGCGCGTCGGCGAGGCCGAGCAGGGCGTGGTGGGGCTGCGCCCCGCAAAGGTCGAGGACGAGGTCGAACCCGGCCTGGCGATGCGGAACATGGGCGTCGACCGCAAGGGCATCACGTCGTACCTGATGACGGCGTACTTCAACGCGGCGGTGCTGGTCGAGGACGCCCTCGCGGTCCTCCAGAACGTCGAGGTCTCCCACTACCATGACTACTCCTGACCCCCTCCGGGGCTGGCGTCCGGGTCAGCCCCCGGACCCGTCCCCGACGCACGCGGGCGCGCCCCCGGCCGCGACCACCCCGCCCGCCGCGCACCCTTCCGGCCTCCCCGTCCGGCGTACCGCGTTCTCCCCCGAGGCGGCGCGCGCGGGCGTCCCGATCCTGCACCGCACGGTGAACGGCCACCCGCTGGTCTGGCTGGACAACGGGGCCACCACGCAGAAGCCGCGCCAGGTGATCGAGGCCCTGGCCGCGTTCTACGGATCCGCCAACTCCAACATCCACCGCGGCGCGCACACCATGGCCCGCGAGGCCACCGAGGCGTACGAGGAGGGCCGGGCGGCCGTCGCCCAGTTCCTGGGGGCGCCGTCGCCCGACGGCATCGTCTTCGCCCGCGGCACCACCGAGGCGGTCAACCTCGTCGCCCGGAGCTGGGGACGCGCCCACCTCGGGCCGGGCGACGACATCCTCGTACCGGTCCTGGAGCACCACTCGAACATCGTCCCCTGGCAGATGATCGCCAAGGAGACCCGGGCCCGTGTGGTGCCCGTACCGCTGCGGCCGGACGGGCAGATCGACCAGGACGCCTACGCCGGCCTGTTGTCCATGCGGACCCGGCTCGTCGCGCTCAGCCATGCGTCGAACGTCCTCGGCACCGTCCCGCCGGTACGCGAGATGACCGCGCTCGCCCACCGCTACGGCGCCAAGGTGCTGGTCGACGGCGCCCAGGCGGTGGCGCACTTCCCCGTCGATGTACAGGAACTGGATGCCGACTTCTACGTGTTCTCCGGCCACAAGCTGTTCGCCCCCACGGGCATCGGCGCGCTCTACGCGAAGCCGGACGTCCTGCGGGACATGGCGCCGTGGCAGGGCGGCGGCAACATGATCGAGTCGGTCTCCTTCGACCGGACCACCTTCGCGCCCGCCCCGCACCTCCTGGAGGCCGGTACCGGGCACATCTCCGGTGTCGTCGGCCTGCTGGCCGCGCTGAACTGGCTGACCGCCTTCGACCGGGACGCCGTCGCCGCCTACGAGAATTCCCTGCTGGCCTACGCCCGCCAGGCCCTGGCCGAGGTGCCGGGGCTGCAACTGCTGGGCTCGGCGCCGGACCGGATCGCGGTGCTGACCTTCACCCTCGCCGGACACGCCCCCTCCCAGGTCGCCTCCTGGCTCGACGGCGACGGCATCGCGGTACGGGCTGGACACCACTGCGCCCAACCGGCGCTCGCCCACTACGGCGTGGAGAGCGCGGTCCGCGCCTCGCTGGCGCTCTACAACACGACGGAGGAGGTGGACAAGCTGGTCGCGTCGCTCCAGCGCCTGCACGCGGAGACCTGACGTCCGGGCCCTCTGGTGCGCCGCCCACCCGTCCGCGGGATCCGGTGGGCGGCGCCGCCCTGCCGGTGCCCTCCGGCCGCGCGGCGGTGGTTTCCGCCGGCTCGGGGTGGCGCCGCGCGTGCGGGCGGTGAAATGCCTTGTCAGGGCAGCAGGCGCAGCCTCGGTGGCGGCGGGATCTCGTCGTCGGGCCGTTCGTCCGCTTCGGGCTCGGGGGTGCGCTGCCTTCCGTCGTCGGAATCGGGTTCGGGGTCCACCGGATGTCCTTGAAGGGCCGCCATCGCGGCTTCCAGGGTTTCCTTCGTCACCTGCATCCGGATCCGGGCCAGCCGTTCCAATTCGTTACTCGACACGGTGTCAGCGTAGTGGGCCCGCCTGCACCTGTCCTTGATCGGGTCCTTCTCGCACCCCCTGTTCCTTCCTGCGTCCTCGCCGGGGCGCCCTCCGCCCCCCGTCCGGCCAACTCCTCTCTCCTACAACACCATTGACGTCCCATCGGTTGCCTGATGTGCAACGGAGATGATCGCGCGACGTGCCGCCCCTCGGAGAGACCCGTCCGGCGTCCGCTTCCCGTCCGGCCGCGGCCGTGCCCCGTCCGTGGCAGCATCGGCGTATGCAGTACCGCTATGCCACCGAGGCCGACGCGCCCGCCATGGCCGCGCTCTTCGCCGCCAACCACCACGACGCCCTCACCGCGGAGCAACGCGCCGACCAGGGATTTGTCCAAGGGAGCCTGAACGAGGGCGCGCTGCGGGGAATGGCCGCCCACGGCGGACTCCTCCTCGCGGACGACGAGGGTGAGGTCGCCGGGCTCCTCGCCCTCTCCGCTCCCGACAGCCTGCCCGCCCCGCCGCCCCCGGTCCGCGCGCTGCTCGCCGCGCAGGACTCCCTCCGGTGGCAGGGGCGCCCGCTGAGTGCGGTGCGCTGGTTGCTGTACGGGCCGCTGGTCGTCGACGCGGCACACCGGGGGCGGGGCGTCGCCCGGCGGCTGTTCACCATGGCGCGCACCGCCGCCGCGGGCCGCGCGGATGCGCTCGTCGCGTTCATCGAAGCCGCCAACCAGCCGTCCTGGCGCGTCCACGTCGACGGGTTCGGCATGACGCCCCTGGGGGACGTCGCCGTGGGCGAGCGCGTCTACCACGTGGTCGCGGTGGCGCCCCGGGCGGAGTCCGGCTGACGGGCGGACGCGACGGGGGCCGGGCGGCACCACGGAAGTGCTGCCCGGACGGTCGGCACCGCGGAGGCGGGGCCCGGCCGAGGGGTCTGCCTCCGAGCCGGAACCAGGGCCGGAACCAGGGCCGGAACCAGGGCCCGCGCCCAGGTTCCGGCCGGACGGCCTCAGAGTGCGGACAGCTCCGCGAGCAGGTCGTCGAGGCCCAGCGAACCCTGCGACAGGGCGGCCATGTGCCACGCCTTGAGGTCGAAGGCGGCACCGTGCCGGGCACGGGCGGCGGCGCGGCCCTGGAGCCAGACGCGTTCGCCCAGCTTGTAGCCGATCGCCTGCCCGGGAATGCCCTGGTAGCGGATGATCTCACTCTCCACGAAGTCGGCCGGCCGGCTGCAGTGCGCCGCCAGGAACGCGTGCGCCAGCTGCGGCGTCCACCGCTCACCGGGGTGGAACGGCGCATCCGCCGGGATCTCCAGCTCCAGATGCATACCGATGTCGATGATCACACGGACCGCCCGCATCATCTGCGCGTCGAGGTACCCCAACCGCCGCTCCGGATCGGTGAGGAAGCCCAACTCGTCCATCAGCCGCTCCGCGTACAGGGCCCAGCCCTCGGCGTTGGCGCTGACCATGCCGACGGTGGTCTGGTAGTGGGAGAGGTCGTCCGCGACGTGCACCCACTGCGCCAGCTGCAGATGGTGGCCCGGCACGCCCTCGTGGTACCAGGTGGTCACCATGTCGTACACAGGGAAACGGGTCTCGCCCATCGTGGGCAGCCAGGTGCGGCCGGGGCGGCTGAAGTCCAGCGACGGTTGGGTGTAGTACGGCGCGGCGGCGCTGCCGGGCGGCGCGATCCGCGACTCGACCCGCCGCACCCGCTCCGACAGAGCGAAATGCGTACCGTCCAGCTCCGCGATGGTCTCGTCCATCAACTCCTGGAGCCAGCGCCGGGTCTCCTCGACGCCCTCGATGTGCGTGCCGTTGCCGTCCAGCCAGGCCAGCGCCTCCCACGGGGTGGCCGCACCCGGAAGCACCTTCTCCGCCTCGACGCGCATCTCCGCCAGCAGCCGGTGGAACTCCGACCAGCCGTACGCGTACGCCTCGTCGAGATCGAGGTCCATACCGGTGTAGTACCGCGCCAGCCGGGCGTAACGCTCGCGGCCCACCACGTCCGGGGCGTCGGCGACGGCCGGTGCGTAGTGGGTGTGCAGCCAGTGACGCAGCTCCGCCAGCGCCCCCGTCGCCACGGCGGCCGCCTCCTCCAGCTCGGTGCGCAGCGCCTGAGGCCCCGGCGCGACGAAGTCGGCGAACCAGCTGCGCGCACCCGCGCCGATCCACTCGTCCAACTGCTCCACGACCGTGGCGACCTGTAGCGGCCCGGCGGGCAGTTCGCGTCGCAGCCCCGCGTCGAGGGCGGCGCGGTACCCCTCCAGGGCGTCCGGCACGGCGCGCAGCCGCCGGGCGATGGCCGCCCAGTCCTCGTTGGTCCCGGACGGCGTGAGGGTGAAGACCTCGCGGACGTGGTGCAGCGGCGAGCCCAGATTGCTGACCGCCCGCAGGCCCTCGCCCGCCTCGTGCACCGCCAGCTCCGCCTCCAGCCGCTCACGCAGCAGCCGCGCACAGCGCTTCTCGGCCGCGCTCGCCGCGCCCGCCAGCGCCTCGGCGGCCGTCAGCCGCTCCAGCGTGGCGCGGGCGAGCTGAGCCAGGGCCTCCTGCCCGGTGGGCGACAGATCGGGCAGCCGCCCGGAGGAATCGGCGTCGCCGAGGTACGTGCCGGTGACCGGGTCCAGTGCGATGAGGGCGTCGACGTAGGCGTCGGCGACCTGGCGGGGCAGCGACTCGTCGGGTGTGTGGGTGTACGACATGCCGCCATCCTCGTACGCCCCGGCCGTCCGCGTCACGAATTTGGGCCGGAGCGAACAGACGTCACACCGGAGGGCGGAGCACCAGAACCCACCACGAAGCGCCCGCCACCCGCTACGCCGGCCCCCGCTCCTCCGGCAGCGGCGGCAGCCGCCGGTCGTAGAGCCAGGCGTGGAGCAGGGAGCGCAGCGGGCGGCGGCCGTGGCGTTCGGCGAGGGCGATGAACTCCTCGGTGCCCGCGCTGCCGTGGCGGTAACGGGCGGTCCAACTCCGCAGCAGCGCGAAGAACGTGGCGTCGCCCAGGACGGTGCGCAGGGCGTGGAGGGTGCACGCGCCGCGCGAGTAGACCCGGTCGTCGAAGAGCTTCGAGGGGCCGGGTGCGCCGATCCGCATGCGCTGGGCGTCATCGGCCAGATCGGACCAGTTCGACGCGGCGAGCTCGCGGGTGCCCGGCCCGCCGGAGTGCCGACCGCCGCCGGCCGTTCCTCGCCCACCGGATGCGGCAGCGGCCAGGGCAGCGCGGCCCGGTCCACCGTGCCCGAGGTGCGGGTCGGCAGCCGTTCGACCAGCGTCAGCACCGGGACGAGGGCCTGCGGCGGCAGCCCGAGGAGGTGGTGCCGGGCCGCCGCGAACGAGGTGACCTCGGCGAGCAGGGTGCGGTAGTCGAGCACCCGCCCTCCGGCGTCCAGAGCCGGCGCCGTGGGACGGCCGCGCGCGGTGGCCGCCAGTACGCCGGTGAGCGTGCCGGTAGCCGCGGGCCGTGGCGGCGCGCCGCCCACGGACGGAGCGTGAAGTGAGGCGTGGGGAAGGTGTTCTGGCATCGCGGACGTTCCCTTTCCGTCGCCGCCTGTTCCGGCGGGCGCACTCCTATCGATGCACGCCCGGATGTCCGCGTGCGCTACGGAAGCGCAAATGCTGGATCAAGAGTGGGCGGTCCGACGATCAAGGACCTCAGGAAAGGGAAAAGGGCGATTCGCTCGGCGGTTCACCGAAAGGCTGGAATTCTCTTTCCCGGCCGTCGAATTCCGGCCCATTCGTTCAGAGGAAGGCCCGCTCCCCGGAGCCGCGCCGCCCTCGTGGTCCCCGCGTTCCGGGTGCGGCGGGGCCGGTCGCGGGGCCGGCCGCCGACTGGCCGGTTCCCGGGCCGACCACGGGTCAACTCGGGCCGGAATCCGGTACCGTTCGCCGCACATGGCCGTCGGTGGCACTGCACGGGGGTACGGATGGAAGCCGACACACGCTGGATGCGCCAATGCGCCGATGACATCGACGCCACGGGTGGCGCCCTGGGAAAGCTCCTCGGAAACGCCGACGGCGCGGTGAGCGCGCTCAAAGGCGCGGCGCCGGGATGGACGTTCACCGACAGCGTCGACGAGCTGTCCTCGCGCTGGGAGGCACTCAACAAACTCGTGCGAGACGAGCTGTCCGACGCGGCGGAGAACATGCGTTTCAACGCCAGCGATATCGACGGCAACGAGAATTTCCTCACCGAGACCTGGCACCACATCTTCGGATAGGAGGCCGACCGATGGTGGACCTGACCGGGCTGGTGAACCTGGATCTCGGGAAGATCCGCAGCGCCGCCTCCGACTGGGAATGGATCGCCTCCCGTCTGCGGCAGTCCCTGGAGAGCTACACGGACGCCGTCACCGCACCCCTGAAGGCCGGGGCGCACTGGAGCGGCGACGACGCGACCGAGGCGTCCCGCACCTGCGAAGGCATCGGCCTCGACCTCGACGCGGTCGCCAAGGAGACGAAGGGCGTCAAGGACTTCCTGGACGACATCGTCGACGGCACCGGCGACGGTTTCCGCAGCCTCGCCGAGCTGCAGCGCCAGGCGACGGAGCTGCAACAGCAGGCCATCGACGAGGGCTTCAGCGTCAACGGCGACGGCTCCGTCGCCTGGGTGGTGATGCGCGCACCGGGCCCGCTCTCGCCGGAGGAACAGCGCACCGCACGGGAACACGACGACCGTGCCCAGCAGATCGGCAACCAACTGAAGGACGTGCTCCGCCTGGCGACGGAGGTCGACGGGAGCCTGGAGCGCGGCCTGAAGGTGCTCTTCGGCACGGAGGACACCTTCCGCACCGAGAACCGCGACCGCGTCGACCGCGACGACGCCGGTATGGGCGACGGCTGGAACGAGGCCCAGCTCGGGCTCGTCCGCGGCTACCTCAATGCCCAGGGATGGGGCGACGCCGCCGACCTCCTCGGCCACTTCCTCGACGGCTCCGGCGAGCCGGTCGAGGTCGACGCGGACCGTATGCTCGCCGACATGCCGGCCTTCCGCCGGGACGTGGACACCACCCTCGCCGAGGTGAGGAAACTCCCGGACGGCACCTTCGAAAGCTCCTGGCAGAGCAGTGCACCCGACACCAACGAGGGCGACAAGAGCCTGAACTGGTACTACGCGCTCAACCACTTCCAGTACCGTCTCGTCGGCCACAAGGAGGGCGACCATGTCGCCTACCAGGTCGAGGTGCAGAAGCGGTACGACTGGGGTGTCCCCAGCGAGCACCGGCGCGACCTCGACAAGGGGCCGCTCCACTTCGAGCAGGCGGACCTGGCCCGGCTGAATCTGGTCGGGCTGGCCAAGGACTTCGACGTCAAGGGGCGCAGCACGACGCAGACCGCCGGATAGGGAGTCCGTGACGCCGCGGAGCAGAGGCGACGTCACGGACACCCGCCGAGCGGTCCGCGTGCAGCGGCCCGGATCAGGAATCGATGTGGCGCAGCGGAGAAAGCTGATCTCGTGCGGTGTGCTGGCCGGGCTCGGGCTGCTGGCGGCCGGGCTGTTCAGCTGGTGGATGATCAGCGCACTGCGGTCTCCCGTGGAGGGCTGGCAGGACGGCCCGCCTCCCGCCCGGCCGAGCGCACCGGTCACCTTCAGCGTCAGCCCGGATCCGCCGCAGCGGTAGCGGCACCTCCGCCCGCGGCCCCGGCCCCGGCGCCCGTCCGCGCCGAACGGGCGGGCCGGCACGGCCGCCTCCGTACGCTCGTTGGGCGGGGCGCCGGTGCCGTGCGCGCCGACATGGGCCGCGCTCCCGGAATTCCTCCGAGGCAGCCCTACGGCGGCGGAGAGCACCCTTGCGAGGCGTGCAGTCGTAGACAGGAGCCGTGCACCGAAGGAACCATGAATCCAGCCGAGGCGGAACGCCGGATCGCAGCGGGAAGCGTGAAAGCGTGGAAAGCCGCCGCGGTGAGCTGCTGTGACACCAGGTACGCGCCGCCGACCATCCGGTCCGGTCCGACCAGTGAGCGAGGAAGACCGCCATGACGCCTCCGCGCCACCCCAACCGTATGCTGGCGGCCCTGTTGGCCGAGGCCGACTGGTCCGCCACCGACCTGGCCCGGGCCGTCAACGCCCTCGGCGCCGCCCAGGGCCTGCGCCTGCGCTACGACCGCGCCTCGGTGGCCCGTTGGCTCGACGGTGCCCGCCCCCGCCCCCCGGTCGCCCACCTCATCGGCCAGGTCCTCGGCCAGCGCCTCGGCCGCCGGGTCACCCTCCAGGGCACCGGACTCACCGAACCGTCCGTCGCCCCCGTACCGAGAGCCGCGCTGCGCGGCGGCGACCCGGTCCGCCGCCTCGCCGCCCTCTGCCACACCGACGCCGACCCCGCCCGGCGCGGCGCCCTCGCCACCGCCGCCCTCGCCAACCCGCCCCGCCTCCACACCGGATGGAGCGGACGGCGCCCCGAACTCCCCCCGGCCGACCCCCGCGCACCCCGGGCGTCCGCCGCCGCCCCGGCCCGCCTGGAGGCGGTCGCGCTCCGCACCGCCCTCATGGGGGAGCGGTACGGCGGCGCCCACAGCCGACCGGTGCTCGCCGGGTTCCTCGCCACCGAAGTGGCGCCGCTGCTGACCGCCCCCGCCCACCCCACCGTCCGCCGCGCCCTGTTCACCGGCGCCGCCCAGCTCACGCTGCTGCTCGCCGTACGCACCGGCGAGATCGGCCACCCGGCCCTCGCCCGGCACTACTACGACGTCGCCCTCGCCCTGGCCCGTACCGCCGGTGACCTCACCTCGTACACCATCGTGCTGCGCTGCCTGAGCGTGCAGGCGCACCAACTCGGCAACCACCAGCAGGCCGCGGCCCTCGGCGACGCGGCCGTCGATCTCGCGGGGGGCGCGGTGCCCGACGCGGTCCGCGCCTATCTGCACGCCGGGCGCGCGGTCGTCGGGGCCGGGGCGGGCCGGGGCCGCGGTGCCGGGGCCGATCTGCTGGCGGCCGAGACACGCCTCGCCCGGGCCACCGGTCCCGAAGGCCCCTTCACCAGCTATCCCGGGACCGCGCTGCGCTACCAACGCGCCGAGGTGCTCTCCTGCCTGGGCGACCACCGCACCGCCCTGGGGGAGCTGAAACTCTCCCTGTCCTGCCGCCCCGCCGACCACCACAAGGCCCGCGCCCTGCTGCACGCCCGGATCGCGCACACCCTGCTCGCCCTCGACGACGTCGACGGGGCGGCGGACCACGCCTTCCAGGCGCTGCGCCACCACCGGCAGCTGGCGGCGGGCTCCGCCCACGGCACCCTGCCCCGGCTTGCGCACCGCCTCGTGCCCTACCAGAGCAACCCGCAGGTCAGGGACTTTCGGGAGGCTCTACGCCCGACCGTAAGGTGAGCTGGGGGCCGGACGGCTCCGTGCCGTGCGGCCCGTCCCCCCGTCCTTGCGTCGTACCGAGTTCCTCCCCGCCGCCGTCCACCGGCACTGTCGGGAAGCCGCCCACCAGGACCATCGCCACGTCTACGGGATCAGTCACACGTAATAAATTGGGCAATTGATCCAATTTTCGCCCCGGACGCGCCCCGCCCGCCACACCTTTCACCCGGAAGCAGGAGGTCACCACCCCCATTTGTGCAGGTCAAATTGGGTGCGCCGGCTTCTGGTCATTCACCTGATCACCATGTGAGGCGTCCGATGCCGCAGCGGCACGCCGTCCCCCTCCGTGAGGTGCGCCGTCCGCTCCGGGGGTGCCTCGGCCGGGTGCGGCGGCGAGACCGGGGTCGTCGCCGCCGACCGGCTCCCGGACTGGGCACGGGAACGGACGGAGCACCCTCCAGCGGGGGCGTGGACATCGTCATGGAGGGCGCGTCGTCACCGCGACATCCGCCACCGCGCCATGACCGGCACGGCGCATCGGCCCGTCCCGCGGTCCCCGACGGCCGAGACGGTGCCGGTGTCCTGCGGAGTACGGCCGCGCGCCGCGCCGCGCCGCACCGCACCGGCAGTGGTCACGAACGGGCGGTCGCCGCCGCGAGCGTGGTGGCCATGCGGGGCGAGGTGAACCAGTTCACGGCGTCGCGGGGCGACGGGTGGTAGGAGCCCCACTTGAGGTAGTCGCTGGTGCCGTCGTAGGTGGTGCCGGTGTACCGCGTCGAGCCGTTGGTGAACCGCTGTTTCACACCGTCGAACCAGAATTCAACGGTGCCGTCCTTTCGGCCTTCATGGATCTTCAGGGCGTAGGAGTGCCAGGTGCCGTTCTTGACCCGTGCGGTCCACAGCGGCACCGCGGCATGTTTGTGGGTCCACGCCTGCAGGCGGATACGGCCGTTGGTGGCGTCCAGCTCAAGTGGGTGGTTCGCCGTGCCGGTGCTCGGGCTGCACTTCAACTGAAAGACGTAACGGTTTTTGCTGTCGCGGATGTCCACCTTGGACGACCAGCCCAGAAAGAAGGTGCTACCGAGCTTCAGCTTCGGGCCGACCGCCTCGCAGCGCTCCCGCCCACCGGGCTGGCGGGCGCGCCAGACCTTCCCCTTGACCCGGTCGCTCACCACTCCGAAGGTGCCGCCGGAGCACTGGACATCCGGGAATGCCGAGCGACCGGCCGTGATGTGCGGTGTCCACAGCACCCGGCCGCCCTTGGCGGCCGGGGCGGCGGCGACGAGAGCGTGGCCGTTGGCGGTCGTCGGCAAGGAGCTGCTGGTGGCCGGGCCCGAGCCGCTGACGTGTGCCGTCCGGGAGGGGCCGTTCGCGGCGGAGCCTGCCGATGCGGGCCATGCCAGGACAGCGGCGACGGCTGCCGACACCGCCACCAGCCCGGCGGCCGTTGCTGTTTTCCGCCGTGGCGTGCGAGGCGAGCGGGCGCGAGACATGAGGCTCCTTGATGCTGATGAACTGTAAAGGTGGAGAGCAGGAAGTGTGACGGAGCGCCAGGCAGATGTATACCCGCCGGTGAAATCTGCGGTGGGAGGGGGCTGAGGTCATGTCCCCGGCTGCCGTCCCCGGCTGCCGTCCCCGGCTGCCGTCCGCGGCGGGATCGGTGTCACGTCCGCCGGACTCAGCGGCCGGGCGTGACGAGACCGTGGGGGTCGTGGGCCGGATGGCCGCCGACGAGTGTGGCCAGGACGGTGATGGCGCCGATGCGGTCAGGGGCGCAGGTGGTGGGGTCGGCGTCGAGCACCGCGAGGTCCGCCAGCAGGCCGGGGTCCAGCCGGCCCTTGCGGTCCGCGGAGCCGGGCGCTGACCCGGGTGACCAGGCCCAGCCGCCGCGCCTCCTGGGCGTCGAAGTGCTCTCCCAGCAGGATGAGTTCCTTCGCCTTGATCGGGCCGACGGCGCCGGTGAGCAGGCGAGAGACGCCGCCGGTCACGCTGAGCCCGACGCCCACCTCCGGGAAACCGAACCGGGTGCCCTCCGCCGCGACGACCAGGTCGCAGGAGAGGGCGAACTCGCAGCCCGCCCCCAGCGCGTACCCGTGCACGGCCGCCACGACGGGGAAGGGGGCGTCCCGGATGAGCCGGGTCACGTCCTGGATGCGGTCCAGGCGGGCGCGGGTTCCCGCGGCGTCCACCGGTGCGGGCTCGGCCTTCAGGTCGAGCGTGGGTATCCGGGACGGCGTGCTCCAAGCCGTCCCGGACAGGAGCCCCTCGTGTCAGTGCTGCGGGTGAGGGCGTGGAGGGAAGACGGACCGCCGATGCCTGGAGGTGGTGCCTTTGGCGTGGTGTCCGATGGCGATGCGCAGGCGAATGGCGTTGCTCACCTCTGCGACGCCCAGGACGATGGCCATGATGCCCGTCACCGAAGCGAGCGCGGCGATCGAGCCGAACGGCGAGACGATCAGCACGATGCCCGCGAGCAGGGTGAGGATGCCCAGGAAGAGCTGCCAGCCACGCGCGGGGGTCTGGCGGGCCGAACCTGCAGCCGCGGTCATCATGATGCCGCGCACCAGCCAGCCGAAGCCGATCCACAGGGCGAGCAACAGGGTCGATTGCAGGGTCCCCCGGAAGCAGATGAGTCCGAGGAGCACGCTGATCGCACCGGTGATGAAGTGCAGTGCCCGAAGATGCCCGGGAATGTGTGTGCCGAAGGCGCCGGCCAGTTGGAAGACACCGCTGACCAAGAGGTAGACGCCGAAGGCGATACCGACGACGAGCAACGTTTTGCCCGGCCAGACCAGGATGATCACGCCCAGGGCGATCGACGCCAGGCCGATGGTGAACAGTGCCTGCCAGCCGAGGTTGGCCAGGATCCCCAGGCGGTCGCTCTCCGCAGAGGCGTCTTGGGGTTGCGACGGGCCGTCGTCCGAAGCCGTGGGGGGGTTCGTCATGCCTGCCACCTCTCTCATGGGACGGCACGGTCGAATACGGACCATTCCATCGTCACCCCTTCAGCCCTGTCCTGCTTGGGGGAGCTTCGTCGCGCTCGGGCAGACGCCCGTCCCCGGCACTCGTGGTGATCCCTCCGTCACCGGCCCGCCACCATCCGGGCCGGTACCGGCGTCGCTTCCCACCGGGCCGGCAGGCAGAGAACCGCGCGGGTCATCCGGGCACGAGCACGGCGGCGCCGTTGACCCGGTCTGCGGCCAGGTCCCTCAGAGCCTGGTTGGCGCGGCTCAACGGATACGGGCTGACGGTGACCCGGATGCCGATCCGCGCGGCCGTGTCCAGGAAGTCGCGGCCGTCCTGCCGCGTGTTGGAGGTAACGCTGCGCAGGTTCCGCTCCTCGAAGAGGTGGCGCCCGTATTGGAGTGCGGGGATGTCGGTGAGGTGGATGCCCGCAACGGCGAGCGTTCCCGAACGGTCCAGCGCCTCCAGGGCCACGGGCACCAGGTCACCTACCGGCGCGAACAGGATCGCCGAATCCAGCGGTTCGGGAGGGCGGTCGTACGCACCTCCCACGGAGGAGGCGCCGAGGTCGACGGCGAGTTCACGGGCGCGTACCGAGCGGGTCAGCACGTGCACGGTGGCGCCTTCGGCCAGGGCGACCTGCGCCGCCAGATGGGCCGAGGCCCCGAAGCCGTAGATTCCGAGCCGGCCGTGGGGCGGCAGGGCGCTACGACGCAGCGCCCGGTAGCCGATGATCCCGGCACACAGCAGTGGTGCCAGCAGGGTGGCGTCCTGACCGTCCGGGAGCGCGTAGGCGTAGTCCGCCGGGACGAGGGCGGTGTCGGCGAAACCGCCGTCCGCGTCCCAGCCCGTGTAGCGGGAGGCAGGGCAGAGGTTTTCGCGACCGGCCCGGCAGTAGCGGCAGCTGCCGCAGGTGCCCCGCAGCCACGCCCCACCAGCTCGGTCACCGGCCCGGAACCGCGTGACGGACTCACCGACGGCCGCCACGCGGCCGACGATCTCATGACCGGGAACGGTCGACGGCCGGTGCGGAGGCAGGTCGCCTTCGGCCAGGTGCAGGTCCGTGCGGCAGACGCCACACGCCTCCACCCACAACAACAGCTCGCCTGGGCCCGGCGCGGGCACAGGACGGTGCACGGGCGCCAGCGGCCGGTCCGCGATCGGACCAGGACGGTGAACAGCCCACCCCGTCAGCACGTTCGAAGCCGGCTTGCGCACCATGTTCCCAGCGTGTCGCCGTCCGGAGGGTCCGGCAAACGCTCACCGCACCGCCGGCCGCAGGCGACCATCGTGGGTCCACCGGCTCGTCGACAGTTGGTCGCCCTCTCCCTGCACCGGGGATCGCTTCTCGGCAGGCGCTCCCGGCGACCGGGCGGGAGGATGGAAGGGCCCCTGCGTAGGGGTTGGCAGGAGGCGCGGAAATGGAGATCAGGCCGCAGGCGGTCGTCCTCCCCAAGGAGACGGATCAACTCGAACAGGGGAAGTACGGGCCCGTTTTCCCCAGGACTCCGGCGTGTTACGGATTCACCATCGTCGCACGGGTCAAGCCCGGCCACGCTGACGCGATGCGCCAGTACGGCGAGGCACTGGCCGGGGCGCTGGAACAGGATCCGTACCTTCTCGCGCCGTTGAAGCTGCACTATCTGCGCTGGATTCTCTTCGATGACGATACGCGCTTCATGTATCAGGGGATCTTCGACACCGACTTCGACAAGTACACCGAGGACGCCATCGCGCTCTTCACCAAGGCGGGCGTGAGTACGGCGTTCGAGCATCTGGAGGGGTTTCCGGAGGACTGGCGGACGAATCCGGAGGCATTCGTCAGATTCGTTCGCGAGCACCACTGTCCGAGCTTCATCGAGTACGGAGAGTACCCGTATGTGACGGCAGACGAGATCAAGAAGGCTTTGCTGGTCAAGGGGGCTCTGTCCGAGATGCTCGACCAGATGCAGTGAGGCCGGGAGCTGGGAGCTGGGCGATGAGAGAGGCCAGAACAGCGCGGATCTACAACCAGCGGCACATTCCCCGGAAGTACACCCCTGGCGGCCGGCGGGTGAGCATCTATGTCTCGTGGAGCTATCCGGCCGAGGCGGGTCGGAACCCGGCCGAGCTGGACAACCGCTTCTCCACGATGACCGAGGTGCGGCGGGTGGCGTGGCCGGCCTACGAGGACCCGAAGTGGGCCGACCCGTATCGGTTCCAGCAGACCATCGCGGGCTCACTGGAACTGTTCTTCCGGGCCTGGGCGCCGTTCCAGGACTTCGCCGAGGAGGCCACCGGGCATGCGGTCCCGGTCTACCAGCGCATCGACCAGGCTGGTTTCCCCACCCCGCTCGATGGGCGGGTGCTCGACGACACGGACGTCCTGTTCGTCTTCGGGCTGGATCACATGATCTCCGGGCAGGAGGCCGAGCCAGGCGAGATCGAGGCCCTGCAAGCCTTCCTCACCAGGGAGGACGCCCGCCTTGTCCTCGGGCCCCACCACGACGTCGGCGCGTCCGACGACCTGTCCGTGCGGGAGATGGAGTACCGCCACCACGGCGACCCGCTGGTGCCGCGCCAGCAGCGCTTCGCCAGCTACGTCAGGGACCTGATGAAGGGCCTGGGCGTACCGGTCGTCAACCGCTACGGACTGCGCCCCGCCACCGGTGAGGAGGACCGGATCGCGCCCCTGTCCACCACCAAAGACCTCGACGAAAGAGGGTGGTTGACCGGAGTGACGCACTTCAACTTCCACCTGCACCTGCCGCACTACGCGGTGACCACCGATGACCCGAAGGCCATCCGCGTACTGGCCCGGCAGCCGATCGACACCTCCCGGCCCCATCCGTTCACCGAGGACGGCAACACCGAGTTCAACACGTTCTTGTGGATGCCCCCCGGCGACGGCCGCGCGGCCGACGTGCTGCTCGCCGACTCGACGATCTTCAGCACGCTCTTCGGCGCCGACGACAGCCTGCGGAATTTCTGGCGCAACCTCGTCTCGTAGCGATGCCGGTCTCGTAGCGATGCCGCAGGGAGGCTGCGAAGCGAGCGCACCCATGAACGGCACACTGGAACTCGACGACATTCAGCGCGGGGTCCTCAGCCCGCGGCCCACCCCGTACGCGGCGACGTACCTGCTCTTCCGCATCGACGACCGGGCCCAGGGCCGGGAGCTGATGCGGCGGGCGGGCTCAGCCGTCACCTCCGCCGCCGACCCCTCCAGCCCTCTCGGGGACACCTGGGTCAGTGTCGCGGTCACGTACCGGGGCCTGGAGACTCTGGGGGTACCGCGCGCATCGCTGGAGTCGTTCGCCTGGGAGTTCCGGCAGGGCATGGCAGCCCGCGCCAGAGCACTGCGCGATGAGGGAGCGAGCAGCCCACAGCACTGGGAAGCACCACTCGGCACGCCCGGCGTCCATGTCGTGATCACAGCGGTCGCCCCCGATTCCTCGCGCCTGGAGGCGGCCATCGACCGCGCCCGTCCCGTCTACGACCGCCTCCCCGGCGTCACGGCAATCTGGCGGCAGGACTGCTACGCGCTGCCCACGGAGAAGGAGCACTTCGGCTATCTCGACGGCGTCAGCCACCCGGCCATCGAAGGAAGCGGCATCCCGGGGTCGAACGCGTGGGAAACGCCCTTGAGGAGCGGGGAGTTCGTCCTCGGCTGTCCGGATGAGATCGGTGGTGTCCAGATGCCGCAGCCGACCGTGCTGGGGCGCAACGGCAGCTACGTGGTCTTCCGCAAACTCCACCAGAACGTCGCCGTGTTCAGACGCTATCTGAGGGACAACTCCGCGGACGCCCAGGATGAGGAACTGATCGCGGCGAAGATCATGGGCCGCTGGCGCAGCGGTGCTCCTCTGGCCCTCGCCCCGGAGCACGACGACCCGGCCCTCGGCGCCGACCGTCACCGTCGCAACACCTTCCTCTACGAGCAGGACGATCCGACGGGATTCGTCACCCCCGGCGGCTGCCACATACGCCGGGCCAACCCGCGCGACGCCTCGGTGGCGGGGGAGGTGCGGCTGCACCGCATGATCCGGCGCGGCGCCGTCTACGGGCCGCCGCTGCCCGAGGGGGTACTGGAGGACGACGGCGTGGACCGCGGTCTGATGTTCGCGTTCGTCGGCGCCCACGTGGGGCGGCAGTTCGAGTTCGTCCAGTCGGAGTGGATGAACGACGGCGTCTTCTTCGGGGCCGGCAGTACGACGGACCCCGTCGTCGGCGCCGCGGACGGGGATACGGGCTACACCATTCCCCGGCGACCCGTGCGGCGTCGCCTCGCTCCGCTGCCCCGGTTCGTCGTCACCCGAGGAGGCGAGTACTGCTTCCTGCCGAGCCTGAGTGCCCTGCGCTGGCTCGGGGGCCTTCACGACTGAACGCTGCACGGGCAATGCCCCAGTGAGAGGGGAGCGGCTCCGGGCGGAGGGGCCGGGGAAAGGCTGCCCGGCGCCAGGCCGTCGGCATTGCCCCTCGCACGTCCGGGGGCCCAGGGATGGCGACCTGACGGATCGCCGCGGACGATGGTGCTCGAACCCTTGGCGCGGCGGCAGATCTCCTGAGTCCGTGCTGCACACGTGTAGGGCACGACCGGCGGGCCTCAGGAGGTGACCGCGTGCAGACTCCCCCCAGGACTCCCTCCCGCCCGCACCCGAAAATGCGACGGCCCTCGCTGGAAACCTGGCAGTCGCGGGTGGCCCTGGCAGTGATCGTGCTGGTCCTCCTCACGACCACGTTGCTGCTGGCTCAGTTCGGCCTTGAGGACTTCGCCCACGATCTGACCTTCGCCGGTCGCATCACCGGTGCCGTCCTTCTCGTGGTCTCGCTCACCACACTCCTGGGCGCCGCCGCGGTCCTGGACCACTGGATCCGGCAGAGCTTCCCCTACTCCGGCCTGGTTGCGCTGATCGGCACGTTCGCGGCCCTGCTGACCAACGCCATGCTCCTGGTGCAGACCGTCAAGAACGGCGATTCCCTTGCCTACCCGGCGCTGTTCGGCGCGCTCACGGCGGGTTCGGCGTACGCGGTCTTCGCGGTGTGGCGGACGTCGGTCGTGATCCCCGCTCCGAAACGGGTGGCCGCCGCGCTGAGCGTCTCCTCGGTCATCGCGATCGCCAATTTCGGCTACCAGGACCTCTACCAGCCGTTCCAGCGACAAACCAGGCCGCTCATCACGTTGTCCATGGGAAAGGCGGTGCTGAGCAAGGACCGTAAGGCATTCGCCGTACCCATCGACATCACCCTCCGGAACAACGGCGACGTGGGTTTCTACGTGCTCGGCACCGAGTTCCACGTCATGGGGAAAAAAGTTCCGCTGACTCGGAAGGACCGACTTCGCCAGCAGTGGCGAACCGACGCCGAGCAGTGGCGCAAGTCCTCGGAAGTGAACCCGCTCTCCCGCCGGGAGATTCACCAGCCCGGGCAGTTGGTCGAAGCGCAACCGTGGATGCCCTATGGACAATGGGTTGAGTCGAAAGACGTCTTCGCCACACAAATGGTGGTGCAACTGCCCAAGAACACGCCGTACGACCAGGTGGCCTTCTACGCCACCGCGAGCCTCGCGCGCAAGGACCGGCTGGTGCTGCAGCCACCGCTCGACTTCGTGGCGTACTCCTGGGGTAAGAAAAAAGTCCCCGGATGGGTGAAGGAGCAACAGAAAAGCGGTCTGGACTCTCTCATCTACCGCGCCAGGGTGCACGAGAACAACGCGATCGACGAACGCACAAGGGACCCGCGATTCGTCACCGTCTACTGGAGGTTCGGCACGCACGGCGCGAGCGTGCAGACATCCATTGGGCGAAAAGGCGAGGAAGACCGCATCGCCACCCCGGCGGAAGCACGCGAACTGGTGGGCCGGTACGGCCTCGTCGACCTGTTCACCGGCCCGGTCGAGCGGAGCCTGTGGGACGTCAAGAGCCAGCGGTGACGGACACCGCCGCGCCTGGCGCGCCGGAATGCCGGTCCAGTCGCTCCAGCCACGCCACCAGGGCGAGCGACCTGTTCACGCGATCCCAGGAGTACGAGTCCCCCAGGCCGAGCTGGGCCTCCCGCACGGCCCGGCACAGCGTCTCGACGTCGAACATATCCGCGATCAGCGGATGCCGGGCGGAGCGGCACAGGGCGATGAGCGCGTCGCCGTGTCTCCGCAGGCCGCGGGAGTAGAGGTCGTTGAAGGGCACCTTGACCGCCCTGCCGCGGATCGGGGCCGGGAGCAGATCCGCCATGGCCTCACGGAGAACGGCCTTCGGACGGCCCGGCCGGAACGTGACCGCGGCGGGCAGACGGCTCATCGTGGCGACGACCTCCGGGTCGAGGAAGGGGTGTGAGAGGAAGAACCCGTCCCGTCGTGCGCGCTGCCAGGACAGCAGATCGGGAGCGGCGACGTAATTGGCGGCGTCGTAAAGCGACCGTTCCGGCTTGCGCCCGAACACGAACCGGCTCTCCGCGATGCCCGCATCCCGATAACCGTGAGCGCGCGCGAATCCGGATCGCAGCCACCTGGGGCGGTTGAAGGTGCCGAGGCCGCCGAGAACGGTTCCGCCGCGGAGGAGCGCGGTGATCCGTTCGGCTGCCAGCGGAACGGCCGGCTGCACCACGTAGCTGCGGACGATGTCCCGCACGCCCCGCTCGCTTCCCGCGGCCCAGGCACGTGCCTGCTCGGCCATCTGCCGGAGCTGTCCCGTGCGGGCCAGCCTGTGCAGGTGGAACGGGTTGGCGTCCGCGATCGGATCGGCCCCGCAGCCGGTCAGGAGCGTGTCACAGCCCAGTTCCGCGGCCGCGGCGTGCAGCCTGGCCCAGAACGGGGCGCGGAAGGCGTGGGCATGAGGTTCGTCGGCGTCTCCCGCGTGGTGCCGGAAGTCGTCGAAGTCGGCCACGTCGTCGGCATCGACGATCACGGGGCGGGCCGCGGGCGTGAGACGGCAGATCTCCTCCATCGCGATGTCGAGGTACGACCGCTCCGCGGCCAGCTCCCCGCGGGAGAATCGCCCGGCGAGCAGGACCAGGTCCTCCCCGGTGCCGCCCCGTTCCGTGGCCAGCAGGCGGGCGGCGAGCAGCGCGACACTGGTGGAGTCGGTGCCACCCGAGACATGGCATGCCGTCGTCGTACCCATGCGGCGTCCGACAGCGTTCTCCAGCGCGAGACGCAACTCCTGCGCGGCCTCATCGAGGCCGGGGCCGTCTGCCGCCGGCTCGGGCGGGTCAGTGGCCCGACGGACGCGTCGCCGCGTACGACTGCGCATCTGCCCGGTGTGAGACAGCTCGACCACCTCGCCGCCGAGGACGCGGTGCACCCCGGCGAAAGGGGTGAGGTCCGAGTGCGGTTGCGCCACGTTCCCGGTGAGGTAGCGGCAGAAGTAGCGGGGGTTCAGCTCTGTGACGCTCCCCAAGCAGCGGACCGAGGTGCTTACGGCGTTCACGCGGCCACCGGACTCCCTGAAGAACAGCGGGATGCGTGCCTGCTCGTCGCGCGTCAGAAGGATGCGGTCGCGGTACACCAGAACAGCCGCGTAGTCGCCGGCCGGCACAGGCGTGGCGTTCCCCTGCATGCCGGAGTCGAGGAGGCCGCGCGCGCCCGCCGCCCGGTCACGGGCCGAGCCGACCCAGCCGACGACGGCCGCGGTGCCGGCACGCGAGGAGACCGTCGTCACGAGTCCCTGACGCGCCATGGCCTCGTTGGCCCGGAGCCTGGGTGCGCCCCCGGCCCATTCGAGGCGGAGCGCATCCATGTCACTGTCCTCCGCAGCCGATCGAGAGCACCGGCGTGAAGGCGTGCCCTCGCGGATCGGCGTCGGGGATGCACAGGCCGCCCGAGGCCGTCCACGCGTGCAGGGCGAACGGGTGTTCACGCACGCCTACGTGGAGCACGGCTTTCAGGCCACACCGCCGCAGCAGGACGAAGGCCGTCACCGCCTCGGACTTGCAGTCGCCGTTGACGAACCAGCTTCTGCTGCCGTGTGTCTGCACTGCGCGTTTCAGCCGTCCGACCTCCTGCGCGGAGGGGAGGTCCGCACGGGCATAATCCGGGGCGGCCAAGGGCAGCAGCCGGAGGACGCGCCCGAACCCAAGGGTCCGGATCAGCAGGTGCACTCCACCCAGCCGGAGCCCGACGCCTACGACCGGATTTTTCTTCCGGCGGCCCGGCGCGCACCCGGCACGCACAAGACCGGTGACGATTTCCGCGCGTTCCTCAGGGTTTACGGATGTGAATTTCTGGAGTTCCGTCGTCGCCAATCCGAGAAAACGCGTCCGTTTCCAGTCCGCGATCAGCGCCCCGTCGGACATCCGGGTGACACGGCAATGCGGTGAAAGGACCCTTGCCATGGCTGCCAGGGCATCACTGTCCTCTGCCACCGCATATCCTCCAGGATTCCATCGTGAACGGTGTCAGGACTGGTATCCGTGACCGTCGTAGAGCCCGCCGCTGAAGCCGCGGATCAGACGGCCCTTACCGAGAAGGACGAGCCGATGCGGCTTACGGCGCCGCAGCAATCGGAGAAACATCGTCTACCTCCAGAACCGGTCAGGACATCATCTCCAGGCTACTCTCCCCCGAATGCCCCGCAACCGGACTGCTACACCTCCCTGAACCGCTTCCACCGTGGCTTTGGGGAGCTGGAAAACGTCCCGCATCACCAGGTCCATGGTGGCTTCGGTCGGGCGTGCAATGCCGTGCCCGGCCCGGATGCGCCGCGAGGAATGCGCCTTGCGCCGACGCTCGTTGGAAGGTGAAGAGGCCCGGCAGGCGGCGTCTATGCACCTTCCCGAAGCGCACGGTCGACCAGTTCGTCCTGGGCTTCACTGAGGTGCGGATCGGCGAATTCGACAGTGCGGTCGTCCACGGTCACGGTGTACCGGAAGCCATCCGGCACACCAGGGGTGGACTCGGCCCGGCTGTCGGCGAGGGCGGCGAGCGCGAGGCGTTCCAGTTCGGCTGCGTCAGGTCGGCCGGAGGTGTCCAGCTCGACCTGGCGTGTCAACCCGGCCAGGCCGCCGCTCCTGGTCACCCGGATCCGCATGGCGCCGGCGCGACCGGGCAGCTCAGGGGCCGAGGTGAGACCGGATCAGCCATTACTGTTCCCGCTCACGCCCACCTCGGACCACGCCTTGAGGACCGCTTCGTACTCCAGTCCCTTGCCGTAGCGCCTTGCCGCGGCGGCGAGCGTCGCTCGGGCGAAATCCTGGAAAGTGGCGTTCGGATCCAGTTCGCCGGAGGTGATCGTGTCGTACCAGATCTGGCCGGCCTTCTCCCAGGAGAAGCCGCCGATACCGATCGCGACAAGGTAGAAGGCGTGGTTGGGGATGCCCGAGTTCGTGTGGACTCCGCCGTCATCTTGGCTCGTCTCGACGAATGCGGCCATGTTGTCCGGCTGGGGGTCCTTGCCGCCCAGTCGGGGGTCGTTGAAGGCCGTGCCCGGAGCCTTCAACGACCGCAGGCCCTGCGCCTGCACCGTGGGGGTGAAAATGCCGGCACCGATCAGCCAGTCCGCCTGTTCGGCGGTCTGGCGTCGGGCGAACTGCTTGGCCAGCGAGCCGAATACGTCGGAGATCGACTCGTTGAGGGCGCCCGACTGATCCTGATACACGAGCCCCGCGGTGAACTGCGTGACCGCGTGGGTCATTTCGTGGGCGGGAATATCGACGGCCACGGTGAAGTCGTTGAACACCTGCCCGTCGCCGTCGCCGAAGACCATACGTTCCCCGTCCCAGAACGCGTTGTTGTAGCCGCGGCGGTAGTGGACGCTGGCGTTCAGCGGCATGTTGTTGCCGTCGACCGAGTTCCGGCCGTACGCCTCCTTGTAGAGGTGGAATGTGAGGCCGAGGGCGTCGTAGGCGCGGTTGACGCAACCGTCCGCGACCGGATCGGCCCCGTCGGGCCTGACCACATCGCCGGGCAACCCGAGGCCGTGGTGGGCGTCGAAGACCGTCCGCTCCAGACGGGGCTCGGCTGCTGGAGCGGCCGGCGCCATGAGGCTGGGCGATTCGGCACGGTGGGCCCGGAACGCGGCCTCGGCGTCAGCCTCAAGGGTGGTCCGGGCGGACTCGCTCACCTTGGGGTCGTCCGACTCGGCGAGTCTCTCGAGGACGAACGGCGGCACAATGGTGCAGAAGCAGTTGCCCGGCTTCGGCACTCGGCGTTCCCCGTCTTGGGGGAGGGTCGTATGCATACGGAAGAGGTCCCCGGCACCGGCAGCGAAGTCCCTGCGCCGGCCCCCGTATCACCCTGGTGGCCTGCCCGGGCGGGCGGAATGGAGCAGCGCAGCCACGGCGCCGGGCCGGAGCCACTGCCTGCTCGTCTGCCTCTACCAGATCGGCAGCGCTGACGCAGCGTGGGTGCCCCCGGTGCCGCCACCCGGCGGACGATGCCCTCAGCACACCGATACCGCAGCCGCGGAATCGGCGGATCAGCAAGAGATCTCACCACAGGCAGTGCTCTGTGCCTCACGTCGGGCGAGGCGCGTATCTCTGCCCACCGGACGGGGCGAATGGCCCCCGAGCGATCTTCCAGCCTGCCCCACCACTGGCTGAACCCCGCCCCCCGTAAGAGAATTGAATCAAACATTGCACATGCCCAGAGAAGTGTCTCTGTACCGACGGCTCCGGAACGCCGGTATAACGCCGGTATGAGGCTCTGGAGGTATCATCCGGTACGCGCACACCGCTTCATCTCCTGGGCTCGATGAAAGGAGGAAGTTTCGTCATGCCCGATATATGGATGCCTCAGGCCATCAATGCAGATGTCGGTGACCATGCTCCATGTGACCCAGCGTTCCCGCCGAAAGCAATCGCGCACATCACGGCGGACCACGTAGCCAGCGCGGCGGCTCCGCAGGACTTGGTGCCATTCGACAACCTGAAGCGCTTCTTCACGCACGGCGGGATAGGGATGGCCCCGCATCTCCTGTGGAACCCCTTCACCGGTGCCTTCGCCCAGTTCTTCCCCGCCACCTCCCGGAGCAAGGCCCTACGCGACTTGGCCGGCGGCACCCGCACCAACCGCGCGGGCAAGGTCGTCATCCAGATCGAGGCGCTGTTCTTCCCGCACTGTCGTGTCGACGGCACCGCGTACGCCAGTCTGGCCGACACCCCGTGCAAGGGATGGGAAGAACTCAACGCATGGGTTCACTCCTGGGGTGTGCCGAACACCTGGCCCATGGGCCGCCCCACCGATTTCACCGCGCATCGCTCCGAGAGTAAGTGGGAGTCCGAGGGCGGCTGGTACGCGCACGCCCACGTGCCGGAGAACGACCACGTCGATCCCGGCTCATGGCCTGTCTTCGCGATGCAGCCGCGGGCCACCGAGCCGTTCCCCGGCCCGGCCTTCTTCCACACCGGCCAGAAGTCGCCGGTCATCGCGGCCATGCACAATCGGCTCATTGCTGAAGGATGCAACCGGTACCCACCCGGCGACGAGACCGATGTATGGGAATCGGGAGACGTGGAATCCTACGCCGTCTGGCAGGGCAAGCTCGGTCTCTCGGGCAGCGATGCTGACGGGGTTCCGGGTAAGTCCAGCTGGGACAGGCTGCGCGTGCCTCACCCTGCCTGACGCAATGACAAACCAGCGGCATCCCAGGGATGCTGACGAACCCGCGGCACTCTTTGCGCACTCCATTTGCGTGGGGTCGGCCGGTACATGGCCGTTGTGGGTCACCAGTGAGGTGCGCTTGGCCGGTACAGCCTCACCACAGGCCGCAAGGGGAAAGGAGGCAAGGTGGTTTTCCTTTCCAACGTCCGTTTCGGCAAAAGCAACAACGACGTGAAGTCCGTCCAAAGTGCCTTGGTGGCTGCGGGATTCAGCCTTCCAGCGGGAGTCACGGGAATTTATGATGGGCAGACCCGGTCCGCATACGCTGCCTGGCAGAGATCACTGGGCCTCACCGACTCGGATGCCGACGGGTTCGCCGGCTGCTCTTCCCTGACGAAGCTCGGCCGCAAAACGGGGTTTGGGGTGGATTGCCGGCAGCCGGGCGCCATTCCGACGAGTTCGGTCCGGTTCTCGAAAAACTCCGGTATCCCCCATGGCGAGGCTACGGCGAGAGAATTCGCGGAACAGGTATGCACCATGACCGGCGCCCCGTCGAGCTGGGTTACCGGGGTCAGCAATCACGCGAACCTGCTCACTCTTATGTTCCGGGAATCGTCCTTCAACTCGAACGCAGTGAACCTGCACGACGTCAACGCAACGGGAGACGTACAGTCGGACGGAGCGCATTTCAACTGCTCACGCGGTTATGCACAGGTGACTGCCATGACATTCGCCGAGGACCACGAAAAGGGTACCTCCCATCTGATCTATGACCCACTGGCAAATATCGCGGCGGCCATCAACTACATCTGGCGCAGGTACGGAGACATCTCACGTGTCCAACAGGCGAACCCGAACCTGCCGCCCCATCCCTACTGAGAAGCGGATTCCTGTTCCTCGCGTAAGGGCAGAGCAACGGAATCGAAGCAAACGTATCGGAGAAAAGCCGATGCAGTAGACCGATTCGCCAGGGGCTCTTCCGCTCAGCTGAACAGTCTGTCAAGGAGATCGCCATGACCAGCGCGGAACCTGGACACCCAGAGCACGAAGACTTTCCGTGGACCATCTCCGTGGCAGACCATCCACCGCGTACCGAGAGTTCGCAGTACCAGGCCAGCCGCAAGTTGATGGGCGATCTCGTCGGGACAACTGGTGATTGGGTGTTTGCGCCCGGACCGTACCAGGACCATCACGGTGGGGGAGTGTGGGTCAAGGACAGCGAGGGCTGGCTGTGCCTGTTTCTGCCACTTGGAATCGAGTGGTCGGCGCAATTCTGCGCGGATCCCTCGAAGGTGGATCACGTCCGCCGCTACGCCGCGCGGGTGGTCGGAGCGTTCCCGGACACCCTTGCCGGCTATGCGAGCTTCGGCTACGACGACGGCCAACGGCTCCTGGACACCCCCATCGAGACCGCAGATCAGGTGGCCGAATGGACGGACTCGATTTTCAACGCCTCGGTGCCACTGCCCGCCGGCACCCACTCAGGGGTGCTCCCGAAGACCGCCGGGTACCACCACTACCCCAAGCCGATCGTGGACATCGACCACTTCCGGTACGACGACTTCGCACTGTTCGTGACGGACGACAGCGGCCTCCCGGCTGCGGTGGTACCGATCTCCCCACGCGGCTCCGGCGATGGCCGGGTGCGCCTGCTTGCCGCCCATCCCAGCTCGCCCTACGCGAAGCGCCTGACCAGCCCCGGTCCGGCGGAGCAACCTGCCCAGACGGAAGAAGCCCTGGCCTCCGGTGAGGAGAGGGCCGTGCTCCCTGCCGACGACCCGCTGGCCCAGCAGGCGTTCAGGAAGCAGAGCTGACAGGAGTCACCGTCTCCCCCGGAGCCGTGCCACCTCCCGACTGACCGGCGCCGAGGATGACGCCGCGATTCGCGTAGAACTTGCCGAGTCGGTCCCACGGCACCTGGGCGTATTCCTGGGATGCACCTGGGTATCCGGAAGGATTGTGGATCGCCAGGGACTGCTCGGTGGCGCCGACTGCGAGCACCAAATGGCCTCCGGTCCGCGGTGGTTCGGCGTCGGGATGGCGAATCGACGGATGGACCGACAGCATCGGGAGCCGTCCGTGGGCCAGGATGCCGGGAATTTCCGCAGCGGGGAGAGTGGGCCTGACCTCGGCGACCAGGCCGAATCGGGCCTCGACCCAGGAGGCGAACGGCGCGTATATCAGCCCCTGGAGTCCATCGTCGTGCTTCACGTATGCGCTAGCAGTGACGCATTCCGCCGCGAGCTCCATCGGCGACGGAACTGTGTGCCCGAAGTACTCCAAAGCCATCCGGAGACACGCAACTCCGCACAGACGCCACGACCACCACTCGTACTGCTCCGGACTGGTGGCTCCGTAGTCGGCCCATGCCGGATCCTCGCTCGCCGGAATCCGGCCGGTAACAATTCCTTCCACGAGATGGGCTGAAGCCCACTGGGCGTAGTAAGGGACCGAATGCACAGTGGAAATTGCCTTACCCATGCAGCGGATCCTATCCCGCCCCCGATTCATCCCGGGGCGAGCTGGGGCCAGAGGTCGGCTGTCGCGCCCGCGCCTCGATATCCTGCTTCGGCCGCAACGGACGGAGATCGTGGAACTCCTGACCACCAACGGCCAAGAGGTTGTTCCCGCATGACACGTCGCGTTCCCGCCCCCCCCGAAGCCCTGGTCCGCAAGCACCTCCCAGAAGTCCTGGAGACCTGTCGGGAGACCAACGCCGGGGCGGCCGGCTACGCGGATCCATCATCTGGATACGCAGCCTCGCCCCGGACCGCGGTAGCGGCGCCCGATCGGCAGACCGGACGCCGCTGCCGCTCGCCTCAGGCCGGTGAGGTCGCCGCCCGGCCGAGATGCCGGGCGAGGAACCGGGCCGCGCTGTCGGCCTCGAACCTGGGGAAGTCGAAGTGCTTGCCCGCGTTGGCGTGCAACGTCTTCTCCTCCGAGGCGAAGGCGTCGAACAGCGCGAGGCTGGCCTCGCGCGGGATGCGCTCGTCGTCCCACTGCAGGTCGAACTCGATCGGGATGGTGATCTGCTTCGCCGTCTCGACCAGGGCATCGGGCCAGTGCAGGCCGAAGGCCGCGGCCGTGATCCTGGGCTCGACCGCCACCAGCGGCACCCCGATCGCGGTGCCCAGGCCGATGCCGAAGTAGCCCACCGGCCCATCGGCGCCGATCTCCGGAAGTTCCTGAAGGGCGTCCAGGGCCGCCCGGTACTCGGGCACGGCGAGCT
This sequence comes from Streptomyces sp. NPDC059080, assembly GCF_042739975.1. NCBI lineage: Bacteria > Bacillati > Actinomycetota > Actinomycetes > Kitasatosporales > Streptomycetaceae > Streptomyces > Streptomyces sp. NPDC059080. The sequence continues at coordinate 69,367 of NZ_JBHYGX010000008.1, read as the reverse complement.
CCGCCAGGCGGGCGTTGTAACGGACGACGATCGGCCCTTCCGGCTCGCCCGCCGCCTGCACCTTGCGCAGCGCGGCGATCTCCTGCTCGTCGTGCGCGGTGCGCGGCCGGTCGCCGTGACCGGGCGCGTCGATGACGGCGACATGGAAGCCGCAGCCGGTCACGAGAAGGTGAGCGCGGCCTGCCATCGCCGGATGCTTCTTGTGGGCGCCGCCGCCGTGGCCCATCAGCACCAGGGGTGCCCGATCGGCGCCGGAGACCGGCGACCAGAGAACGCCGGGGACCTCGCCCACGGTGAAGTCGCGCTCGACCATGCCGTTCGACGACGACTCGGCGGTGAATTGCAGAGAATGCACAGGTGTTGCCTTTCGGGAGTGCCTGGTTGTCGAGGCGCTCCCGGCGACACCTACGTCAATCGCCGGCCGTGACGGAAAGGGGGAGCACCCACGTCGATACAGCGTTCATGGGTCTCACCTCCTCGGGCGGCGTCACGGTCAACTGCAAGCTACAAGCCCGGGCATCATCCCGTCCAGCGGAACCTGCCCGGGTACGAGCCCGGCCTGGCGGAGGAGGCCGCACAGGGCGGTCTCGCCCCAGAACCCGCCGATCCGTCCTTTCCGGAGCCGGTAGGACCTGGCCCCCGTCATCGGTGCTCGTCGCGGTGGCCATGTTCTGGATTCGCATCACGCATTATCGGATCGAGTTCAAGCGTGCAGTTATCGAGGCGGGCGATTCGCAGGCGAGTCGTGGACAGTCCATACACTGCGGCACTTCGTTGCCGGCAGCGCTATCGCTGGGGGTGTCGTTGCTTGAGGTCTCCCGCTGGCCGGGGCGCGCCACGATGCGGATCACCGCTGACATCTACCGCTGACATCTACGGTCACCTGACTCCAGACGCGGGTGCGAAAATGAGGTCCGTGACGGACGGGGTGCCTGCCACGGGCAACGTGACGCGTGATGACTCGTAGACTCGTGCTGACCCGGTGCGGTGCTGACCCGGTGCTGAGCCGAAGCCGATGGAGAGGCGGAACATGCAGGTCGGAGCGATGTTGTGAGACTTCTGCACACCTCCGACTGGCACCTGGGGCGCTCCTTCCACCGCGTGAGCCTGCTCACCGCGCAGCGCGCCTACCTCGACCATCTCGTCGAGACCGTCACCGCCCGGGACGTCGACGCCGTCCTCGTCGCCGGTGATGTGTACGACCGGGCGGTGCCGCCGCTCGCCGCCGTCGAGCTGTTCGACTCCGCCCTGCACCGCCTCGCCGCCGCGGGCGTCCCCACGATCATGATCTCGGGCAACCACGACTCCGCCCGCCGCCTGGGCGTCGGCGCCGGGCTGATGGAGCGCGGCGGCGTCCACCTGCGCACCGACCCGGAGCGGTGCGGTGAACCGGTCCTGATCGACGACGCCGACGGCCCGGTCGCCTTCTACGGCCTGCCCTACCTCGAACCGGCCCTCGTCCGCGACCGCCTCGGCGCCGGGCGGGCGGCCCACACGGAGGTGCTGGGCGCCGCGATGGACCGCGTCCGCGCCGACCTCGCCGCCCGCCCCGCCGGAACGCGCTCCGTCGTCCTGGCGCACGCCTTCGTGACCGGCGGCGAGGTGAGCGACAGCGAGCGGGACCTGACGGTCGGCGGCGTCGCCTCGGTGCCCGCCGCGGTCTTCGACGGCGTCGACTACGTGGCCCTGGGACATCTGCACGGCTGTCAGGCCCTCTCCGACCGGGTCCGGTACTCGGGCTCCCCGCTCGCGTACTCCTTCTCCGAGGCGGCGCACCGCAAGTCGTCCTGGCTGATCGACCTCGGCGCGGACGGCGCGGTGACGGCGGAGCGCATCGACGTCCCCGTCCCGCGTCCGCTGGCCCGCCTGCGGGGCCGCCTGGAGGCGCTGCTGGCGGATCCGGCGCTGGAGCGGCACGCGGAGCACTGGGTGGAGGCGACACTCACCGACCCGGTGCGCCCGCCGGAGCCGATGGCCCGCCTGACGGAGCGGTTCCCGCACACCCTCGCCCTCGCCTTCGACCCGGACGAGGGCCCGGCCGTCACCTTCGCCTCGTATGCCCAGAGGGTGCGGGGCCGCGGTGACCAGGAGGTCGCCGAGGACTTCGTGGAGCATGTGCGCGAGGGCCGGGCGGCGGACGACGGGGAGCGGGCGGTGCTGCGCGCCGCGTTCGAAGAGGTACGGCTGCACGAGGCGACGGAAGAGGTGGCGCCGTGAGGCTGCACCGGTTGTCGGTCACGGCGTTCGGACCGTTCGGCGGCGCGCAGACCGTCGACTTCGACCGGCTGTCGCGGGACGGCCTGTTCCTGCTGCACGGCCCCACCGGCGCGGGCAAGACCTCCGTCCTGGACGCGGTGTGCTTCGCGCTGTACGGCTCGGTGCCCGGCGTCCGGCAGGCGGGGCAGGCGCTGCGCAGCGATCTCGCCGACCCGTGGACGCCGACGGAGGTGGTGCTCGAACTGACCGTCGCCGGACGCCGGTTGGAGATCACCCGGCTGCCCGAGCAGACGCGCCCGAAGAAGCGCGGTACGGGCACGACGCGGGAGAAGGCACAGAGCCGGCTGCGGGAGTACGTGCCCGGGCCCGGCGAGGGCGGCCGGTGGAAGGCGCTGAGCCGGTCGCACCAGGAGATCGGCGAGGAGATCGGCGGGCTGCTCGGCCTGAACAAGGAGCAGTTCTGCCAGGTCGTGCTGTTGCCGCAGGGCGATTTCGCGCGGTTCCTGCGGGCCGACGCGGAGTCCCGGGCACGGCTGCTGGGCCGGCTCTTCGACACCCGGCGCTTCGCCGCCGTCGAGGAGCGGCTCGCGGCCCGGCGGAAGGCGGCGGCCGAGCGGGTCCGCGGCGGCGACGAACGGCTGCTGGCGCTCGCGCACCGTGCGGCGGAGGCGGCCGGGGACTGCCCGGATCTCGCGGTGCTGCCCGCGCTGCCGGCCGGTTCCGCGGCGGGCACCGTCCCGGCCGCACGGAAGCCGGGCACCGCGGGCCGCAGGGCTGCGGAGACGGTTCCGGACGCCCCGGGCGTGGGCGAGCCCGGGTTCGCCGCCTCCGTCCTCGTACGGATGGCCGTGGCGCGGGCCGCGGCGCGGGAGCGGCTGGCCGTGGCCGCCTGCGCGGAGCGGTCCGCCGGGGAGGCGGAGCGGGTGGCCGCCCTGGCGTGGGAGGAGGCGCAGGAGCGCGACCGGGTACGGCGTCGCCTCGCCGGGGCCCGGGACCGTGCCGCTCGCCTGGCGGAAACGGCCGTGGCGGACGCCGGGGACCGGGAGCGGCTGGCGGCGGCGGGCCGCGCCGCCGAGGTGGCGCCGACGCTGGCGTGGTGCGTGACGGCCCGCCGGGAGGCCGAGGCCGCCGACGCCACGGAGCGCACCCGCCGCGCCGGGCTGCCCGTCTCCCTCGCCGGTGCGGAGCCGGACCACCTCGCCGCACGGGAACACGCGGAGCGCGAACAGCTCGGCGCACTGGCCGCGGCCCGCCGCGCGGAGGAGCGCGTCACCGCGCTGACCGCCGAACGCGAGGCGTCGGAGCGCGAGGGCGCCGCCGACGAGGACGCCGTGGCGGAGTGCGCGGAATGGCTCGACGGATGGGACGCGCACCGCCGCGCCCTTCAGGAACGGGTGGAGACCGCCCAGGAGGCCGTGGGGCGCGCGGAGGCGCTGGAGGCGGCGGTGGCCACGGCGCGGGAGCGCGCGGCGGCGTCCCGGCGCCGCGACGAGCTGGCGGCCCGCCTGGAGCGGCTGCGCGGCGAGTCCCTGGCCGCGCGGGAGCGGTCCGCCGCGGCACACGAACGCTGGCTGGAGCGGAAGGACCGGCGGCTGCGGGGCGTCGCCGCGGAGCTGGCCGCCGCGCTGCGCGACGGCGCGCCGTGCGCGGTCTGCGGCGCGACGGAACACCCGGATCCCGCGCAGCCCGGGGAGGGGCACGTCGGCCGCACCGAGGAGGAGGCCGCGCTCGCCGCGTACCAGGAGCGGGAGGACGCGTACCGGGCGGCGGAGGGCCGGGTGCGGGAGGTCCACGGTGAACTGTCCGCCGCCACCACCGCGGCCGGGGACGCCCCGGCCGCCGAACGTGCCGCCCACGCCGAGGAGTTGGCCGCCGAGTACGCCGAGGTGCGGACGGTGGCGGCCGGGGTGCGGGCCGCGCGGGAGGCGCTGACGGCCGCGGAGCGCGAGGCGGAGCGGCGCCGCACGGAGCGGCAGGACGCCGAGCGCCGCATCGCGGCCCGCCTCTCCCGGCGGGAGGCGCTGGAGGCGGAGCGGGCCGCGCTCCGCGAGGAGGTGGCGCGGGCCCGCGGGGAGTGCGCGAGCGTCGCGGAGCGGGCCCGGCGCGGTGAGCGGCGGGCGGCGATGCTGGCCGCCGTGGTGGACGCGGCGGGCGCCGCCCGCACGGCGGACCGGCGGCTGCGGGAGGCCGAGGAGGCGCGGGCCGAGGCCGTCGCATCGGCGGGGTTCGCGGACGTGGTGGACGCGGTGGCCGCGCAGCTGCCGGATGCGGTACGGCGGGAGCTGGCCGAAGGGGTCGCCCACCGGGAGGCGGAAGCGGCGGCGGTGGAACGCGAGCTGGCCGACGCCGAAGCGGCGGCCGCCGTGGCGACGGGCGCGGAGGTGGACCCGGCCGCCGCGCGCCGCTCCGTGGAGGCCGCCGGGCGGCGGCTGCGCGAGGCAGCCGCGGCCCGCACGGGAGCACAGGAGCGCTGCGCGGCGCTGGACCGGCTGTCGCACTGGGCGACCGCGGAGGCCCGCCAACTGGCGCCGTTGTACGCCGAGTTCGGCGTGGTCGGCGGCGTCGCGTCGCTCGTGGCAGGCGTCTCCGGGGAGAACGTACGCCGGATGCGGCTGGAGTCGTACGTCCTGGCCGCCCGCCTGGAACAGGTCGCGGTGGTGGCGGGGGAGCGGCTGCAGCGGATGTCGGGCGGCCGCTACACCCTGGTGCACACGGACGCGCGCAGCGCCGGGGCGCGCCGCTCCGGCCTGGGACTGCGCGTGATCGACGCCTGGACGGGACGCGAGCGGGACACCTCCAGCCTGTCGGGCGGGGAGACGTTCTACGCCTCGCTCGCCCTGGCGCTGGGCCTCGCCGACGTGGTGACGGACGAGGCGGGCGGCACCCGCCTGGACACCCTCTTCATCGACGAGGGCTTCGGCAGCCTCGACGAACAGAGCCTGGACGAGGTGCTGGACGTACTGGACGGGCTGCGGGAACGCGACCGCAGCGTCGGCATCGTCAGCCATGTCGCGGACCTGAAGGGCCGCATCCCGGCTCAGCTGGAGGTCCTGAAGGACCGGTCGGGGTCGGCGGTGCGGCATCGGGGCGTGGGCGGGTAGGGCGGGCCGCCCGGTGAACGGGGCGCGCGGGACGCCGAGGACCCCTGCCGGGGGGTGAGGTCGCGCCGGTACCAGGTGCCCGGCCTGCCGCCGAGGCCGGCCGGGTCCGCGGGCCGACCGGGAGGAAACCGGCCCTGGCCAGCACCTTCCGGGACGCGGGATTCCCGTGGGCGGTGGCCGCCCTGAGGGTGCGCAGCCCGTAGCGCTGCGCCGCCAGGTCGCACAGCTTCCGGACGGTCGCGGTCGCCACACTGTTTCCGGCTGGCGCCGCTGCTCGTCGGCGGGGCGCGCCGCGGTCCGCTCCCACTGCCCGCCCGGTCTCGTGTGTTCGCTCGCACCGTTCCGGGGAGGCTCCCCGGCGATCACGGAAACCCGCTGCGCCCGCTGTGATTTCCGGCGGTCCGAGGCGCGTAAGTGTCAGGAACTCGGCGTATCCGGTGAGTTGGGGAGGCTGTCGATGAGGGTGAAGTTGCTCGGTACCGCCGCGGGCGGGGGGTTCCCGCAGTGGAACTGCGGGTGCGCGCTGTGTGCCCGGTGCCGCCGTGGCGAGCTGCCGTCCCGGTTCCAGGACTCCGTCGCCGTCAGCGGCAACGGCCGTGACTGGTGGCTGCTGAACGCCTCGCCGGACATCCGGGTCCAGCTGGACGCGACGTCCGCGCTGGCCGCGGGCCCGGGGCCGCGGGACACCCCGGTGCGTGGCGTCCTGCTCACCGACGCGGAGGCCGACCACACCCTCGGCCTGGCGGTGCTGCGCGGCGGGGCGGACCTGACGGTGTACGCGGCGCCGCCCGTCCACGAGGCGCTTTCCACGGCGCTGCCGCTGCGGGGCCTGCTGGACCGCTACGCACCCTGGCGGTGGCAGGACACCGGCCCCCTGACCACGCCAGGCTCCACCGACCGGACGGCCGCCGCCTCCGCTCCGTTCACGCTGTCCGGGGGCCTCACCGTCACCTTGCACCCGGTCGGGACGAAGGCCCCGAAGTATGTCGCGGCGCCCGCCACCGATGTGCCCTGGGTGAGCGCGGTACGGATCGAGGACCCGGCGACCGGCGGGGCGCTGCTCTACGCGCCCTGCCTGGCCACCTGGGCCGACGGCTTCGACGACCTCCTCGCGTCGGTGACCTGCGCCCTCGTCGACGGGACGTTCTTCAGCGCGGAGGAGCTGGGGCAGGCGGTCCGGTCGCCGGACGCCGGGCAGTCCCTGATGGGCCACCTCCCGGTGAGCGGCCCCGGCGGCACCCTCGCCCGCCTCGCCCGCCACCCGGACCTCCGTCGCCTCTACACACACTTCAACAACACCAATCCGCTTCTGGATCCGTCGTCCGATGCCGCAGATGAGGTGCGCCGCGCGGGGGTGGAGGTCCCGGGAGACGGGAGGGAGCTGACGGTGTGAGGGACGGGCGCCCCGACGCGGTGCCACGCGGCCGCGGGTGGGGCCCGCATCGGCGGACCACGGGTGAGCCCGCCGCGTGACGTGACAGGCCGTTGAGCCGAGGGAACCGAGGTCCTCCGGCCCTGGCCCCGGCCCACACCCCCGTAGTGGTTCCGGACCAGGGCCGAGGCGGGCGTCGGCCCGGTGCCCGGCGTCGGCACGGCCTGGGCGGTCGCGGCCGTCGCCGTCACATGACTACGCCGCGAACGGCGGCCGCGCGCCCGACCACGGTGCCGCCTCTTCGAGCTGGGAGGCCAACCGGATCAGCACGTCCTCCCGCCCGTAGGCCGCGACCAGTTGGACGCCGATCGGCAGACCCTCGGCGTTGCGGTACAGGGGCAGGGAGACGGCGGGCTGGCCGGTGAGGTTGAAGGGCATGGTGAAGGCGATGCCCTCGACGACGCCCGCCACCAGGTCCATCGGCTCCTGTGCCGTCGGCGCGAGCTGTCCCAGTGGCCGCGGCGGCGTGGACACCGTCGGCGTGAGCAGGACGTCCACGTCGTCCTCCCAGAGCGCGGCCACACCGCGGGCCCAGCGCTGCCACGTCTGGAGGCCGGCGAGCCACTGCGCGGCCGTGACCGAGCGGCCCGCCTCCGCGAGCGCCCCGTTCATCGGCTCCAGGTCGCCGGGTTCGAGCCGCTCACCGATCCGCTCCGACCAGTACGCCACCTCCCGGGTGACGATGGCGGCGAACAGGTTCGGCAGCGCCTCGAAGAGGGCGGGGGAGTCGAGGGCGGGCGCCGGTTCCGGGGCGACGCGGTGGCCGAGCGCGTCGAGCAGGTGCGCGGTGTGCTCGACCGCCGCCACACAGTCCGCATGGGCCGGGGCGGACGCGCCCGGCGGCGTCGTACGGAACCCGATACGCAGAACGCCGGGGCCGGCGCCCACCTCCGCGCGGTAGGGCCGCGCCGGGGCGGGCGCGGTGTACGGGTCGCCGGGTGCCATGCCGGCGGTGGCGTCCAGGACCGCCGCGGTGTCGCGGACCGACCGGGTCAGTACGTGTTCATGCGTCACCGGCCCCCAGTACTCGCCGAACTCCGGCCCCAGCGAGGTCCGGGCCCGTGTGGGCTTGAGGCCGACGAGCCCGCAGGCGCTCGCCGGTATCCGGATCGAACCGGCCATGTCGTTGCCGTGCGCCACCGGGACCATGCCCGCGGCGACCGCCGCCGCCGAACCGCCGCTCGAACCGCCCGGGGAGCGGGTCAGGTCCCACGGATTACGGGTCGGTCCGTACGCCAGCGGCTCCGTGGTCACGCTGGTGGCCAGTTCCGGGACGTTGGTCCGGCCGCAGATGACGAATCCGGCGGACCGGAACCGTTTCGTCAGCGTCGCGTCCTCCGGGGCGCGCCAGCCGCGGTCGCGCAACGCGCGCATACCGCTGTGGGCCGGATCGCCGGCGGAGTGGCACAGGGCGTCCTTCAGCAGCAGGGGCACCCCGCGGAACGGGCCGTCCGGCAGCCCGGCCGCGCCCGCCGTGGCGAGGGCCTTCTCGAACAGGGGCGTGATCACCGCGTTGAGCTTGCCGTTGAGCCGCTCGATCCGGGCGATCGCCGCCTCGACCAGCTCGGTCGGCGACAGCACACCACGGCGGACCAGACCGGCCTGCGCCGTCGCGTCCAGCCAGGCGAGTTCTTCGTCCGGTGCCTGCGCCCCGTCCGGTATCAGCCGGTTGCCCCGGGCCTGACCACCTGTCATCTCTGCCTCTTCTCCTCGCGGTTGTGCCACCGCTCACCGTAGGGGCGGGGAGATCGCGTACGTCGCGCCGGGCGCGCGCGGAGGTGCGCTTCGCGCCACCCTTCGTGGTCCGGGGGAATTCCGTGATCCGACGGTCTTTCCGGGGCCCGGGAAAGGAGAGTGCATTCCGGTGTGTGCGGTGAGGGATGTGCTAAGTGGTACGTCCGGAGGGAATTTTGGGAGAAGAATATAAAAATATTCTCGGAGTGTTCCGGAAGTGCGTCCGTCGGATTGTGGCGGGTCATTACCGGAGTCAGGGTAATTCTTTATCCATGACTCGCGCGTTTCGGTCGATTCGCGCCAACTCGGTTCGTCGCAGAAGCGCCGAACGGGTATCGCCTCGCCTGTCGCATTGCACTTTTTGCACCTTTTATGGTCCGTTATGGCGCCCGATAAGTAGCATTTACATGCTTTCTGTGTGGGGGTGGTGAAGGTTCATGTCCCCTCTGTGTCGTCGTGTGGAGGGGAAGGAGATCCGCAGGTGGCAGACGCCTCCCGGGGAATTGCGCCGGACGGGGAGCCGGATATTCCGATGCGGGGCGGTGATCCTTTTCCGTTCCCGCGGGCCGGTGCTTTTTGTGGCCTGCACCCGGCTGGTTCGGGGGAGGGGGCGGTTCTACGTTCTTCAACGATCCCTTAGGTGGGGACGGGAAATGGGGGAGCCGTGCGGGAGAAAAGCGAGCGGTACGCGGATGGCGCCGAAGGCGGCCGTCCGGATTTCTCGGGCGCCGCCACGCACCGATGAGCCCCCGGGTGCGCTCCCCCTGACCCGCCATCGCCCCTCCGGCCCGACCACCACCGCACCTCGCCCGCGCGCACGGGCACGACGCGTCCAAGGAGTTCACGTGGGGAGAGAAGAACCGACCGGAACCACGCCCGGCCACCCGGACGGTGCCGCACCGGTCACCACAGCCATCACGAACGGGACCGAGCCGGCGGCCACGGCGGACGGATCCGCACGGACGGCCGCTACGGACGGATCCGCACGGACTGCCGCTGCGGACGGATCCGCACGAACGGCCGCTGCGGACGGATCCGCACGAACGGCCGCTACGGACGGATCCGCACCGGCCGCCACCCCGGACGGACCCGCCGCGGCGCCCGGCCCGCCCCCCGTCCTCGCGACCGTCCTCGCCGCCATCCTCGCCGAGCTCCTGCACGCCGAACGGGTCCCCGCCGACAGTCACTTCTTCGACGACCTCGGGGCCGACTCCCTGGTGATGGCGCACTTCTGCGCCCGCGTCAGGAAACGCGGGGAGCTGCCCGCGGTCTCGATGAGGGACATCTACCGGCACCCGACCATCGCCGCACTGGCGACGGCCTGCGCCGACGCCACCCCCGCAAACGAGGCCGCCCCCGAGCCCGGCACCCCCGCCGAACCCGAGGCCCCCGCCGGGCCACCGCCCGCGCACCCCACCGCGCGCTACCTCGCCTGCGGCGCCGCGCAACTGGCCTTCTTCCTCGGCTACTCCTGCCTCATCGCGTTCGCCACCACCCGCGGCTACACCTGGGTCTCCCGCGCCTCGTCACTCCCGGCGCTCTACGGCCGGGCGGTCGTCTTCGGCAGCGCCGAGTTCACCGGCCTCTGCGCCTTCCCCGTCCTGGTCAAATGGTTGCTCATCGGGGAGTGGACGGCCCGCGAGTTCCCCGTCTGGGGCGTCACCTATCTGCGCTTGTGGATCGTCAAGGTGCTGGTGCACGCCAACCCCGTGGTGTTCTTCGTCGGCAGCCCGCTCTACGTCCTCTACCTGCGGGCGCTCGGTGCGAAAATCGGCCGGCACGTCACCATCCTGTCCCACACCGTCCCCGTCTGCACCGACCTGCTCACCATCGGCGCCGGCTCCGTGATCCGTAAGGATTCCTTCTTCCTCGGCTACCGGGCCCACGCCGGACGCATCCGCACCGGCCCCGTCACCCTCGGCCGGGACACCTTCGTCGGCGAACGCACCGTCCTGGACATCGACACCGCCATGGGCGACGGCGCCCAGCTCGGCCACACCTCCACCCTCCGGCGCGGCGACGCCGTCCCCGCGGGCGAGCGCTGGCACGGCTCTCCGGCCCGCCCCACGGACGTGAACTACGTACGCGTCCCTCCGAAGCGCTGCGGGACGCTGCGGCGGGCCGCCTTCGGCGCGGCGGACCTCGCCAGGACCCTGCTCCTCGCCATCCCGCTGGCCCTCTCGCTCCTCGCCCTGCTGTGGACCGGCGTACCGGTCCTCGGCGGCCACGGCGAACTCGACGAACAGCCCCTGACCTCCGCGGTGTTCCACCTCAACGCCCTGCTGCTGTCCGGGACGCTCTTCTTCGGGGCGATCACCCTGGGACTGGGCGTGCTCTTCACCGTCCCCCGCCTGCTGCGCCGGACGATCGAACCGGGCACGGTCTACCCGCTGTACGGCCTCCGCTACGGCGCCCACCGCACCATCGCCCGCCTGACCAACCTCAAGTTCTTCATGCAGCTCTTCGGCGACAGCAGCTATATCGTCCCCTACCTGCAACGACTGGGGTACGACCTCTCCCGCGTCGAACAGACCGGCTCCAACTTCGGCAGCCTCATCCAGCACGACTCGCCGTTCCTCAGCTCCATCGGCAGCGGCACGATGATCGCCGACGGACTCTCGCTCCTCAACGCCGAGTTCTCCGGCTCGTCCTTCCGCGTCACCCGCACCGCGATCGGGCGGCGCAACTTCCTCGGCAACTTCATCGCCTACCCCCCCGGCGGCCGCACCGGCGACAACTGCCTGCTGGCGACGAAGGTGATGATCCCGCTCGACGGCGAGCTCCGCACCGGCGTGGGACTCCTCGGCTCCCCCAGCTTCGAGATCCCGCGCACCGTCGACCGCGACACCCGCTTCGACCACCTCCGCACCGGCGCCACCTTCCGCGACCGCCTCGCGGCGAAGAACCGCTACAACCTCCGCACCATCGCCCTCTTCCTGCTCATCCGCTGGGTCCACTTCCATGGCATCGTCCTGCTGAGCCTCGTGACCACCGGACGCGACGACGCGATCGGCTCCCTGCTGGAAGCCGGATTCCTGATCGGCGTCATGACGTACACCGCCGTCTACTACGCCCTCGTGGAACGGTGCCTGACCCGCTTCCGGACCCTGCGGCCCCAGGTGTTCTCCATCTACGAACGGGACTTCTGGCACCAGGAACGCCTGTGGAAGGTGCCCGAGACCCACTTCAACGCGTTCAACGGCACCCCCTTCAAGAACGTCCTGTGGCGGCTGCTCGGCGTCCGGGTGGGCCGCCGGGTCTTCGACGACGGCTGCTTCCTCACCGAACGCACCCTGGCCACCATCGGCGACGACTGCACCCTGAACGCCGGAAGCAAGATCCAGTGCCACTCCCAGGAGGACGGCACCTTCAAGTCCGCCCGCAGCACCCTCGCCGCCGACTGCACGCTCGGCGTCGGCGCCCTCGTCCACTACGGCGTGACGATGGGCCGGGGTGCGGTGCTCGGCGCCGACTCCTTCCTGATGAAGGGCGAGGACGTCCCCGCACACGCCCACTGGGCCGGCAACCCGGCAGCCCCGGCGTCCCCCAGCCGCCAGCCGTCCCCGACGCCGCCCCGGCCCCGCGACCCCGGCGCCACCGCCCCGGAACACGCGCCGAGCTGACCCGCCGAGAGCCGGACCACCACCCGACGCCGTACGAGCCGCAGCCCCGCCGCGCCCCGCCCACCCAGCAGGAAGGCATCCTGATGACAAAGCCGACCGACAACGACCGGGAGTACTGGCGCACCGTCCTGACCGACGGAGGATTCACCCCGGTCCCACGGTGGGCCCCCCACCCCGTGCCCGGCGTCGCCACCCATGAACTCCCGCTGCCCGGTGAGCTGATGGACCGGCTCGACCGCTGGGGCGGCGAGCACGGCGTCCCCGGCGAAGCGATCCTGCTCGCCGCGCACACCGGAGTGCTCGCCGCTCTCTCCGGGGAACGGCAGGTCACCACCGGCTGCACCACCGCCGCCACCGGCCCCGCGCTGCCCTGCCGCCTCTCCGCCACACCCGTCACCTGGCGCGAACTGGCCCAGGAGGCCGCCCGCGTCCTCACCGACCTCACCGCCCACCGCCACTGCGCGGTACCCCGCCTCGCCGCCGAACTCGGCCTGGACACCGTACTGTTCGAAGCCGAACTCGACCCGTACGGCCACGGCGGGGACCCACTCGGCACCAGCGTGCTGCGGCTGTCGGTGACCCGCCACGGCGCGGGCACGCGAATGCGGACGCGCCACCGGACCGACGCGCTGGACGCGGCGAGCGCCGCCCGGATCGCCGGATACCACCGCACCGCCCTCACCCACTTCGCCGCCGACCCCGACGCCCCCTACGGACGCCTCAGCCTGCTCTCCGCCACCGAACGCCGCTTCCAACTGGACGAGCTGGCCGGGCCGCGCCGCGCCCTGCCCGACCGCCGCTTCCACGAACTCTTCGAGGAACGCGTCCGCACCCACCCGGACGCCGTCGCCGCCGTCCACGGCGCCCGGCACCTCACCTACCGGGAACTCAACGACCGCGCCAACCGCCTCGGCCACGCCCTCCTGGCACAGGGCCTGACCCGCGAGGGCGTCGTCGCCGTCGTCACCGAACGCACCCTCGACTGGATGGCCGCCGCCCTGGCCGTGTTCAAGGCGGGCGGCGTCTACCTCCCCGTCGAACCGCACTTCCCGCCCGACCGCATCGCCGCCATGCTCACCCGCGCCGGATGCGGCCTCGCCCTGACCGAACCCGGCAGCACCACCACCCTCGACCAGGCCCTCGCCGCCCTCCCCGCGGTCCGCGCCCTCCGCATCGACACCGCCCTTGCCGCCGGTCACCCCACCGACGACCTCGGCGTACGGGTCACCGCCGACCAACTCGCCTACATCTACTTCACCAGCGGCTCCACCGGCGAGCCCAAGGGCGCGATGTGCGAACACGCAGGGTTCCTGAATCATCTCCACGCCAAGATCGCCGACCTGGGCATCGCCGAGGGCCACACCGTCGCGCAGACCGCACCCCAGTGCTTCGACATCTCCCTGTGGCAACTGGTCGCCGCCCTGCTGGCCGGCGGCCGCACCCACCTGGTCGAACAGCGGGTGATCCTGGACGTGGAACGCTTCGTCGACACCCTCGCCACCGCCCGCGTCACCGTGCTGCAGGTCGTCCCGTCCTACCTCGAAGCCGTCCTCACCCACCTGGAGCGGAACCCCCGCCCGCTCCCGGACCTGCGATGCGTCTCGGTCACCGGGGAGGCGCTGAAGAAGGCACTGGTCCAGCGCTGGTTCGCCGCCCGCCCCGGCATCCGGCTCGTCAACGCCTACGGGCTGACGGAGACCTCCGACGACACCAATCACGAGGTCATGGACCGGGCCCCCGACGGCGACCGGATCCCGCTCGGCCCCTGCGTCCCCAACGCCCGCGTCTACGTCACCGACGAACACCTGGAACCGGTACCGCTCGGCGCCCCCGGCCAGATCGTCTTCTCCGGCGTCTGCGTCGGCCGCGGCTACGTCAACGACCCCGAACGCACCCGGCTGGCCTTCGGCGACGACCCGCACCGGCCGGGCCAACGGCTCTACCAGGGCGGCGACTTCGGCCGGTGGCTGCCGGGCGGCAAGCTGGAATTCCTCGGCCGCCGCGACGCCCAGGTGAAGATCCGCGGGTTCCGCATCGAGATCGGCGAGATCGAGAACGCACTGCTCCGCGTCGACGGCGTGCACGACGGAGCCGTCGTGGTGGGCGGTGACGACGGCCGCGGCACACACCTGGTGGCGTTCTACAGCGGTCCGCGCCCCCTGGAGACCGACGTCCTGCGCGCGCGGCTGGGGGAATCGCTGCCCGCGTACATGGTGCCGACCGCCTTCCACTGGCACGCCCGGCTGCCGCTCACCGGCAACGGCAAGATCGACAAGCGGGCCCTCGCCGCGTTCGCCGCCCACCCCGCGCCCCCGGAGGAGCGGCACCGTCCGCCGCGTACCCCCGCCGAACGGCGCCTGGCCCGGGCCTGGTCCGACGTCCTGGGCGTCCCGGAGGAGACCGTCGGACGGCACGACCACTTCTTCGACCGCGGCGGCACCTCGCTGGCGGCGGTGAAACTCGTGATCGCCCTCGACCGGGCCGTCTCCCTCAAGGACCTCACCCGCCGCCCCGTCCTCGCCGACCTGGCCGCCCTGCTCGACGACGACCGGGCACCCGACCCCGGACTGCTGCACACCCTCGCCGCACCGTCGGACGCACCCCGCGGCCACCTGGTGGGCTTCCCCGGCGCGGGCAGCAACGCCCTCGGCTTCCGCCCGCTCGCCGAGGTGCTGTGCACGGCCGGGTTCGCCGTCCACGCCGTCGAACTGCCCGGCCACGACCCGGCCGACCGCACCCCCCTCACCCCTCTGGAACGGGTGGCCGAGGCAACCGCCGACGAGATCACCCGGCGCGGGATGACCGGAGTCGTCCTGTGGGGCCACTCCGCCGGTGCGGCGCTCGCCGTCGCCACCGCCCGGCTCCTCCAGGACCGCGGAGCACCCGCCCGCCATGTCTTCATCGGGGCACGGTTGCTGGCGGAGGCGAGCGAGGGGTCGGTGGCGCCCGGCGATACGGCGGAGGGGCGCGGGGCCCCTGGTGGTGGTACGGCGGAGGAGCGCGGGGTCCCCGGTGGTGGTACGGCGGAGGAGCGCGGGGCCCCCGGTGGTACGGCGGAGGGGCGCGTGGCCTCCGGAAGCTCGGCCGAAGGGGCTGCCACCGACCTGGCCGCCGACGGTCCGACGGGCCTCGCCGCTGTCCGAACTGCCGGTGGCGGGGCCGGCGTTGCCACGGCCCGGGCCACCGACGGCACGACGGCCCCCGCCCTCCCCGACGACGTACACGCCGCCCGCGCCGTCGCCCACCGGCACGACAGCGCGGCAGCCCACCGTTACCTCGCCGCCGCACTGGACCAGGACGAACGGCCCGCCCGGCTGACCGCGCCGCTCACCCTGGTGCTCGCCGACGACGACCCGCTCACCCGCACCACCGGTCAGCCGCACCGCGCATGGCGCCGTCTGGCCACCGACGTCACCCTCCACCGGCTGCCCGACGGCGGCCACCACTTCCACCACACCCGCCCCGCCGCGACCGCCCGGGCCGTACTCGACGGCGTGGCCACGCCCCCCGCCTGAACCCGGCCGACGCCCGAGCCGTCACCCACCTGATCGGCATCGCCCACCCACACCGCGCCACCAGGCCACCGCGCCACCCCGCCACCGAGCAGTCCGTCACCCGTCACCCGTCACGGAAAGAGGCCCCATGCCATCGCCCCCTTCACCGCCCCTGCCCGTCCCTCTCCTCCAGCCCGACCGGCCACCGGTTCTCCCCGTCGAGCCCGGTGGCGACCCGGCGCGCTGGGCGGCCCGCCACCGGGACGCCCTGCGCGCCCTCGTCACCGAACACGGCGCCCTCCTCGTCCGCGGCCTCGGGCTGCGCGACGCCGCCGGAACCGCCGCGGTCTTCGCCGGCCTCTCCGACGACCTGATGGCCGAGACCGAGAGCTTCGCGCCCCGCCAGGCCCGCGCCACCGGCACGTACACCACCACCCCGTGGCCCCCCAACCAGCAGATGTGCCCGCACCACGAGCTGAGCTACGCCATGGAGTTCCCCGGCCTGATGTTCTTCGCCTGCCTGACGGCTCCCGACGACGGCGGGGCGACGGTGGTGGCGGACGCGTCCGCCGTCCTCGACGCGCTGCCCCGACGGCTGGTCCGGCGGTTCGCCCGGCAGGGCTGGCTGCTGACCCGTACCTACAACGGCGAGATCGGCGCCTCCGTCGGCGAAGCCTTCGGCACCGACGACCGCACCGCCGTCGAACACCACTGCCGCGCCCACGCCATCGCCTACCGCTGGCAGCCGGACGGCACCCTCTGCACCCGCCAGCGCCGCAGCGCCGTGGTCCGCCACCCGGCCACCGGCCGACGCTGCTGGTTCAATCAGGTTGCCTTCCTGAACGAATGGACGCTCGCCCCCGACATCCGCGAGTACCTGGTGGACAGCTACGGCCCCGACGGCCTGCCGTTCAACACCCGCTACGGCAACGGCGACCCCCTCGAACCGGAGACCGTCGAGCTGCTCAACGGCGTCTACCAGACCCACACCCGCCGCACACCGTGGCGCTCCGGCGACCTGCTGCTCGTCGACAACGTCCGTACCGCACACGGCCGGGAGCCGTTCCACGGCCGCCGCGAAATCCTGGTCGCCCTCGCCGACCGGGTATCCCTGACCGACTGCTCGCCCACCATCGAGGTGACCGCCGTATGACCATCACCCCGCACCCCACCGCCCACACGCCGTCGTTCGCGGTGATCCCCGGCAACCAGGTCCAGCGCGCCCTGACCGGACGGGCCCGGGAGATCGTCGACCTCGTCGAAGCCACCTACCGCCTGCACGGCGACGGGCACTCGGTCAACCCGCCCTCGTACTTCCTGAAGTTCCCGGACCGCCCCACCTCCCGCATCATCGCGCTGCCCGCCTCGCTCGGCGGCGGCTCCCCGGTGGACGGCATGAAGTGGATCTCCAGCTTCCCCGCCAACGTCGGCGCCGGGATCCCCCGCGCCTCCGCGGTGCTGATCCTCAACGACCACGACACCGGCTACCCGTTCGCCTGCCTGGAGAGCTCCATCATCAGCGCCACCAGGACGGCGGCGTCCGCGGCGCTCGCCGCCGACCGGCTCAGCCGCGGCCGCCCCCGCCCCCGCCGCATCGGCTTCTTCGGCACCGGCCTGATCGCCCGCTACATCCACACCTACCTGGCGGAGACCGGCTGGGAGTTCGACCACATCGGGGTGCACGACCTGTCCCCGGACAGCGCGGCCGGATTCCGCCTCTACCTGGAACAGTCCGGCGCCGGACCGGTCACCGTCCACCACGGCGCCGAGGACCTGATCCGCACCAGCGACCTCGTCGTTTTCGCCACCGTCGCCGGACAGCCACACGTCGACGACGTCTCGTGGTTCGACCACCACCCGCTGGTGCTGCACATCTCCCTGCGCGACCTCGCCCCCGAAATCGTCCTCGCCGCCGCCAACATCGTCGACGACATCGAGCACTGCCTCAAGGCGGCCACCTCCCCGCACCTCGCCGAACAGCGCACCGGCAGGCGCGATTTCCTCACCGGCACCCTCGACGACGTCACGGCGGGCCGGGTGACCGTCCCCGCCGACCGCACCGTGATCTTCTCCCCCTTCGGACTGGGCGTCCTCGACCTCGCGGTCGGCCGGTACGTCTACGACGAGGTGGTCCGCGCGGGCGAACTCCGCCGCGTCGACGACTTCTTCCACGAACTGCGCCGCCATGGCTGACCGGCCGGGAGCGCTGCCGCCGAGGAGGGACGCAGCATGACGATCATCTCCGGGCCCGCGGAGTTCAACGCGGAGGACCTCTACGTCGACCTGCGGCCGATAGTGGACCACTCCCTCTTCCTCAAATGCGAGGGCTTCAACTTCGCCGGTTCCATCAAGCTCAAGGCGGCCGCCGCCATGGTCGAGGCGGCCGAACACGACGGCACCCTCAAACCGGGCTCCGTCCTCGTCGAATCCTCGTCCGGCAACCTCGGCGCGGCCCTGAGCATCATCGCCGCCAGCAAGGGCTACGGCTTCCTGTGCGTGACCGACGCGCGCTGCAACCTCTCGGCGCGCCGGTTCATCGAGGCGATGGGCGGCCGGGTGCACATCATCGCCGAACCGGCGGCCACCGGCGGCCTGCTCGGCGCGCGAATAGCCCACGTCAGAGCGTTGTGCGCCGCCGACGACCGGTACGTATGGCTCAACCAGTACACCAACGCCGGCAACTGGAAGGCCCACTACCGCACCACCGCACCGGGCATCGCCCACCACTTCCCGCACCTGGACGTCCTGTTCGTCGGCGCAGGCACCACCGGCACCCTGATGGGCTGCGCCCGCTACTTCCGCGAACGCCACCCGGCGGTGAAGGTCGTCGCGGTGGACAGCGTCGGCTCGGTGACCTTCGGCGGCGAACCGGGCCGCCGCATGATCCCGGGCCTGGGCACCAGCGTCCGCCCGGCCCTGCTCGACGAGTCCTACGTGGACGAGGTGATCCACGTCGAGGAGGCCGACACCGTCCGCGCCTGCCACCGCCTGGCCCGCCGCGGCTTCCTCTTCGGCGGCTCCACCGGCACCGTCGTCAGCGGCGCCACGGCCTGGCTCGCCCGCCATGGCACCCTCCGCCTCACCGCCGTGGCCATAGCCCCTGACCTCGGCGAACGCTATCTGGACACCATCTACCAGACCAACTGGCTGCACGCCCTCTACGGCGAGGACGTCCTCGGCCCCGACCCGGTCACCCCGGACCTCGAATCGGCCTGACGCCCCTGGACGGACACCGCCCGGGCCCGGGCCCCCGGGCCGGGCGGCGCCCCGCCTGTCCTGATCCCGCTCACTCGTCCGAGTGGAGGTCGGGGAGAGCGGGGTGGGGTTCCGGGGAACGCCTGTGGGGCTCCCTCCGGGGTCGCCAGGATGAGCACATGAGTCATGGTGAGGTGAGCCCGGGCCGGAGCCGGCCGGTCGTGATCAGATACCCGGACGGCCCCGTCGAGGCCGTCATGGAGGCCGACGCGCTCGACGCGATGTCGGACGTCGACGCGATGCTGGTCCGGGGCCCGTTGTTCGGCGTCGCGGCCCAGAGCCCCGAGGACGCGCCCCGGTGGCGGGTGGTCGTCCCGGTGACGGCGAGCAGCCCCCAGGAGGCCCGCGACAGCCTCAACTCGTGGCTGTGGTTCCGGGCGAAGGACGAGGCGCAGAGCAGAGCGGAACGCCGGGCCCTGCTGGCCGGGGTCGCCCGGCTGGAGAAGGAGCCGGTCGACGAACTCTCCGTCCAGGACACGCGCTACCGCGTCGTACGCGCCGAGGAGTACGCGGGCAGCGGACGCGACGGCATCGAGCAGCCCCGCGCGACCGACCCCGAGCCCGCCGTCCCCGACTGGGAGCGCAGCGTCCGCGACCGGATCGACGAC
Source organism: Streptomyces sp. NPDC059080 (assembly GCF_042739975.1). Lineage (NCBI taxonomy): Bacteria > Bacillati > Actinomycetota > Actinomycetes > Kitasatosporales > Streptomycetaceae > Streptomyces > Streptomyces sp. NPDC059080. The sequence continues at coordinate 49,903 of NZ_JBHYGX010000008.1, read as the reverse complement.
AACCTGCTCCTGGACCCGGAGGAGCCGGTCACCCCTACCCAGGCCGCCGAACGCCTGGCCCTGCGCGCGCTCGTCTACGCCGGATCCCGCTTTCCCGAGGAGGTGTGCCGCGACTCCGAACTGATCCGCGAGAGCCATCCCGACGTGCTGCTGCTGCCGCCCGCGTTCCGGGTCGTGGAGAAGGACGACATCGGCTGGAAGACGGGCAGCGGTCTGCACGCCAGCGCGCACGAGGCCCGCAAGACCCTGGACTTCTCACTGACCTGGTTCGCGCCACGCCAGCAGGGACTCATCCCGTGGGACCTGCCCGACCGGACCGCCGACGCCCGCGCGGTGGCCGCCGAGAGCGATGAGGCCACGGCCGGTGAACTCGCCGAGTACCTCCGCGCCGCCGACCGCCTCCGCACCGAACGCGCCAACCAGATCGAGGTGCGGGGTACCGTCCACCGCATCTGCCGGGCCCGCCGCCTGCTCCGCTGGGGCCCGGACGGTCCCGAAGGACCTCGCCCGTCCGACACCGACAGCCACCTCCCCGACACGCTCCACCCGTTCCTCGACGAGGACGGCGTCGTGCACTTCGACCACGAAGGCGACGACAGCGACGGAGCCGACGACGTCTGACGGAGGCGTGCGGGGCGGCACCACCTCCCGGCGCCGCCCCGCCCCGCGTCACGCCTTCCGCGCGAGCCCACCGACGATGAGCTGTTCCCAGACGGTCAGTTCGGCCTCCGCCGCCCCGGCGTGGAGCGGGGCCGACGCCACCTCCGGGCGCCACAGGGAGAGAGGAACGGTGCACGCCGTGGTCCACGACCCCTCGCGCTGGTTTCCCCTGCGCACCGAACGAGTGTGTGCGCATGCGGAGTTGTGTCCCAACGGGTTCGTCACATTTCCGGGGCTTGATGTGCTTGTGGGCAGGGGGCCGATGGGATCGACATCGAAGGAGGCCGTATCAGCGAGTTACGGTGACATCACGCTGCGCTGCCCATGCTCAGCGGGGGAGGAATTCTGTGTCTTCGCCATGTGGTCCCGAGCACGCCGCTGTCGGCGACGTGGGTACGGCGCTCATGATGGTCGACTCCCGGCTCAAGTCGATCTACGACCGCAACCAACAGAACGACGCCGAACAGCGGGCGCTGAACGACCAGTTGATCGCCTCCATGGGGCCCGGCGACGCCGATGACGTCCTGGACGGCGCGTGCACGCTCATCTATATGTTCATGCAGTGGCTGCGCAGGGCCTACGAAGAGCACGACAAGGACGTCATCGAGTGCGTGGTGCCCAACCTGGTGGGGACGATGCGCGTGATGACCAGGAGCATCCGCCCCGAGACCATCCCCACCATGACCGGCCTGCTCGTCGCCGCGGCGCTCGACCTGAGCCCCAACCTGTGGCGCAAGCAGTACGGCTACTGGACCAAGGAAGAGATGAACCCCTTGGAGGCCACCGCGTTCCTCCTCGCGGAACACATCAACCGCATCACCGATGACCGGGACTTCGCGACCCGGATCATCACGGATGCCCTGACCCGTGTGGACGAGGGCTGACGCGTAGGCCGGCATGCAGTGGGCGCCACCGGGTGACGGCACGGCATCGGCTACCCCGGCACCGGCACCGGCACCGGCTTCGGACCTGGCCAGGGTGCCGGTGCCGGGCCCGGCCGTGTGCCGGAACACCAGCTCGCGCGTGGAGTCGGTCAGCACCAGCCGGTGGAGCACCTCTGGGGTGAACCACCGGAGGTGCAGGACGCGCCGGGCCCGGTCGATGACCGCGTGTGGCGGTGCGGGGGCCGGGCTTCCCCTTCATCGGCGGCCCATGGAGGCGGACCGCCGACGAGGGGAATCGTCAGCGACGCCGACGCGTGCGGAGCCACGGGCAACCCGCGACCGGGCCGGGCTCCGGCGCCCCGGGACCGCTTACGCAGGCGCCCCGTGCCGATCACCGTCACCACGCGCCGTATCGGAAGTGATCTGGCAGCCCAACAGCTCCCGGAACAGCCCGTCCTCCTCGGCGAGTTGTCGGTACGTGCCCTCCTGGATGACCCTGCCCCCGTCGAGGACGACGATCCGGTCGGCCACGGCCAGGTTGGTGAGCCGGTGGGTCACCAGCAGCACCACCTGGTCCCGGGCCAGGGACCGTAGCCGCTGGAAGACCCGGAATTCGGCCAGTGGATCCAGATTGGCCGTCGGCTCGTCGAGGACCAGCAGTCCCGCTTCCCGGAAGAAGGCCCGCGCGAGGGCGATGCGCTGCCACTGACCGCCGCTCAGCTCCTCCCCGTTGAGCCACTCGCGGGCGAGGAGAGTGTCCAGACCCGAACCGAGCGCCTCGACGACCTCGTCGGCGCCGGCCGCCTCGCACGCCTCACGCACCGCCGTGTCACCGCGCGGCGAAGGCTGCCCCAACGTGACGTTCTCGCGTGCGCTCAGCGGCCACCGCGCGTACTCCTGCGGTACGAGGGCGACCTGTTGCCAGAGCGTCTGCGGATCGGCTTCGCCGGTGGGGACGCCGTCCCACCGGACCTGCCCGGAGCTGGGCAGATACAGGCCGCTGACCAGCTTCGACAGCGTCGACTTCCCCGAACCGTTGAAGCCCACCAGCGCGGTGATCTCGCCCCGGTGCAGGGTGAGGGAGACGTCGGACAGCGCGGGACGGTCCTTCCCGGCGTAGTGGTGGGTGACCGACGTGATCTCAATCTTCTCGGGCGGCCCGGCGCGGTGTGTGCCCCGCCGCAGGGGATTTCCGGGCCGAGGGGGCCCGTTGGCCTGTTTCGTCTGCGGTTCTCTCCGGCGGGCTGTCGGCCTACAGGGTCCCGGAGCTACGGGGGAGTGTGAGCGTCGAGTCGGCGTGGAGCGTGACGTGCACGGGCGTGAACGTGATGGCGTCGAGTGGGGAGTGGCCGGTGCCGGGGTGGCGGGCGTAGCGCGGGTGGGCGCCTGCGCTGATCTGCCAGCGGATGCGGTGCCCGGCGGCGAAGCGGTGGGCGGTGGAGCTCATCGGCACGGTGACGTGCGCGGGTGTGTGTCCGGTGGTCCGGACCCGGCCGAGTCCGTCGCAGACGTTGACGGAGCGGCCTTGTCGGTCGACGTCGCACAGGCGGGTGAAGACGTCCGTGTAGCCGGTGTCCGTGGAGATGCTCAGCCGCGCGACGACCGGGCCGAGGATGTCCACGGGTTCGGTGAGGGGCGGTCCGGTGAACGTCAGGACGTCGTCCCGGGCCTCCAGGCCGCTGTTGTCCTGGGGACCGGCGGTGCGGGAGAGCAGCGGGCCGCCGACGGACGGGGTGGGGTCGGCCGGGTCGTAACGGAAGGACGCGAGCGGCGCGGAGTCTGCGGCGGCCTGCGGGGTGAGGCGTTGGCCCGGGGCGGGGTGCCATGTGGTGGGGGAGGCGGGCGGTGGCCAGTCGGCGAGGTCCCGCCAGGCGTCCTGGCCGCCGATGTGGACGCGTACCGGGGTGGGGCGCAGGTCGGCGCGGTCGGCGCACAGGTGGGCACGCAGCCAGGCGAGGCTTGCGGCGAACACGGTGGGCCAGCCTTGACGGAGAGCGGAGGTGTGCGTCCAGGGGCCGACGAGCAGGGCGGTGTCGCAGCCTGCCCGGCGGAGCCGGTCGTACTGGGCGAAGGTCTGGTCGGCAAGTCCGTCGTGCCATCCGGTGATCAGGGCTGTGGGGACGTCGAGGCGTTGGGCGGGTTCCGCCGGTGAGGCGCCGTACCAGTAGGGGTCTTCGGGGTCGGGGTGGGCCATCGCCGCGTCCAGCCAGGGCAGTTCGCCGAGGGTGGAGGTGTATGCGCCGCGCAGGGGTCGCGCGGTGACGATGTCGCGCAGGCGGCGCTGCAGGCGCAGTGCGGCTCTCAGGAACGGTGCCGTGCCCTGGTGCTGGTAGGCCATGCCGACCCCGACGGCGAGGGCGTTCTCCAGATGCACCGCGCCGTCCGTGTGGAACAGGGCATGGGGGTCGTGCAGTCCTACCTGTACCACCATGGCCTTGAGTTCCGGTGGCGGGTCGAGGGCGAGGGCCCATTGGACGTAGCCGAGGTAGCTGGGGCCGATGGTCCCCAGCGTTCCGTTGAACCAGGGTTGCCCGCGCAGCCAGTCCACCGTGGCCTGGCCGTCGGCGGCCTCGTTGCGCCACAGGTCGAACGTGCCGCCCGAACCGCCGGTGCCGCGGCAGCTCTGCAGTGCCACGTGGAAGCCCTGTTCGGCGAGGAGGAGTCCGTACAGAGGGGACCACGGCAGGCCGCGGCCGTAGGGCGAGCGGACCAGGAGGGTGGGGAAGTCGCCCTCCGCCCGCGGGAAGTAGTGGTCGGTGACCAAGGCGCTGCCGTCGCCGCCCGGCACCATCAGCCCCGGCTCCCATCCGGCCTCGAACCGCCGCGTCGGCAGGCCGCGCCAGGTGGCCCTGAGCATCCGTGAGGACAACGGCGGCTTCCCGGCAGGCGGCACCCAGGCCGCTCCGTCCACGGCACCGTGCATGCGTGACGACATCGTTTCCCCCTTCGATCCTGCACTGCATTATTCCGTACGCTGTACGAGAATAGGGGATGTTTGGATGGCGTCCACAAGAGCCACCTCGGACCACCAGGGAAGGAATACGAGACCGTGCCCCACGGTGCACTGCCCGGCCCCGCGGGCATCGACCCCGAACAGCTCTGGTGGGCGGCCCGTCGAGCCCCGCCGCGGCCGCAGGCCCTCCTTCAGCCGGGAGGCGATCATCGCGGCGGCCGTGGCCCTGGCGGACGCGGAGGGGCCCCGGTCCATGACCGGGCCCCACGGCTCTCAGCGGTGACCGAGGCCAAGCCTCCGCGGCCTCTGCAGGCGGCGCTGATGCCCCACGTTTCGCTTCGCCCCGGTGGGTCGGTGTCCGCTCGCCGGTGCTCGCGCGCGTTGTCCGGGGCGTATGTGCTGCGCAGTTGGTCAGCGTGCGGGGGTGAGGGCGGGGGTGCGCCAGATGTCGATCACGACGTGCCGGCCCTTCAAAGGTGCTGCCGCTGCGCCGCCCGCGTAGTTCTTGTCGACCTGCGCTGCCTCGGCCGCATCCGGTTTGGCATTGGTGCAGGAGGGGCCGGGGCCGTGGCCGGACATGATCTCCGAGCAGGGGCCGTCGTAGTCGTCGGGCAGGCCGAGGATGTGCCCGGTTTCGTGGGTGGCGACCCGGGCCAGGTCGTAGCCCTCGGACACCGCTTCCTCGCCGAGCTGCACCTCACCGTTGCGGCCACCGGGGAGGATCGGGCCCAGCGTCGACTGGGGCCAGCCGTCGGTTGCTCTGTAGACGTAGTCCGCCGAACCGGGTGAACTGGCGGGCTGCAGCTGCACGTTGTGCACGGCGGCGTTCCAGTTCTGCGCGGCCTGCTTGATCGCGTCCGCCCACTTTCCTGCCCCGTTGGCGTCGTACGTCAGCGTGACGACCCCTGCGGCCGCCTTCGGCTCAGGCTGTGCCGAAACACCTCCAGCCGTGGTGCCCAGCATGGCGGGGAGCAGCGCTGCCGCGGCGACTATGCGATGGATCATGACTACGCCTCCTCAAGCATCGGTTGCCTGGCAAGCGATAAGGGCACCACGCTGAAAACGGCCACCACAAGTCGGCAACCGGCCGCTCTCGCACTCTCAACTCCGTTGAGCATCAGGCGAGTTCAGCGGCTATTTCGCTCTATGGCAGGTTCGCGTACCGGAAGCCCCGGATGCAGAACGGCAGCAGGCACCGCAGAGCAAAAGGCCCGGCCGGCCGGACGCACCGGCCGGCGTGGGCCTTTGCTCTGCCGAAGCGGCCCGCCCGAAGCGAACCGGGCCGGTCAGGTGTGGGAGAAACCGGATCCGGCCTCGTGGGCCGGCGGGGTGGCGGTGAGCCGTTCGACCGTATCGGCGAGGGCGGCCAGGAGGGATTCCGCGAGGTCGCGCCCGAAGCCCTCGCGGACCACGATGCGCAGGACGGCGACCTCTTCGGCGTTCGGCGGCATGGTGTAGGCGGGTACCTGCCAGCCGTGGCGGCGCAGTTCGTCGGAGACGTGGAAGACCGTGAACCGGCTCGCATCGCTGAGCTTGAACGACACGACGGGGATGTCCGTGCCGTCGCTGATCACGTCGAACACGCCCAGCTTCGCGATGCCGTCGGCGAGGTGGTGCGCGGTGTCCCGCAGGCCGGTCATGACCTTGGTGTAGCCCTCGCGCCCCAGGCGGACGAAGTTGTAGTACTGCCCGACGACCTGGTTTCCGGGACGGGAGAAGTTGAGCGTGAAGGTGGGCATGTCGCCGCCCAGGTAGTTCACGTGGAAGACCAGGTCCTCGGGCAGGTCCTCGGCCGCGCGCCAGACGACGAAACCTATGCCCGGGTAGGTCAGGCCGTACTTGTGGCCGGAGACGTTGATCGACTTCACTTGCGGGAGCCGGAAGTCCCACTCCAGGCCGGGGTGGAGGAACGGCGCGACGAAACCGCCCGACGCCGCGTCCACATGGATGGCGATGTCGGTGCCGTGCGCGGTGTTGTAGGCCACGACCTTGTCGTGGATGGCCTTGATGGGCTCGAACTCGCCGGTGTGGGTGGTTCCCAGGATCGGCACCACGCCGATGGTGTTCTCGTCCACATAGGTCATGGTCTCGTCCGCGTCCACGGTGAACCGGTCGGTGGCCACCGGAACATAGCGCGGCTCGATGTCCCAGTAGCGGCAGAACTTCTCCCACACCACCTGGACGTTGGAGCCCATCACCAGGTTCGGACGGTCCGTGGGAAGACCGGCCGCCTGACGACGCCCGCGCCACTTCCACTTCATCGCCAGACCGCCGAGCATGACCGCCTCGGAGGAACCAAGAGTCGAGACGCCGACCGCGTCACCCTCCACCGGCGCGTGGAAGAGGTCCGCGACGATGTTGACGCAGCGGCGCTCGATCTCCGCGGTCTGCGGATACTCGTCCTTGTCGATCATGTTCTTGTCGAACGTCTCGGCCATCAGCTTCTCGGCCTCGGGATCCATCCACGTCGTCACGAACGTCGCCATGTTCAACCGCGAACTGCCGTCCAGCAGCAGCTCGTCATGGATCATCCGGTAGACCGCCTCAGGCGCCGCCTCCTGGTCGGGCATCCTGTTCTTCGGAACCTGCACGCTCCCCAGACGCCCGGTGTAGGCCGGATCGACCAGCGACTCGCTGCTGTCATGACGGTGCACCACAAGAACTCCCGCGTCGGTTGGCTCGGCATGGCGGACCGCCCGCCCGCCGTGCCTCAAGGATCCGGACCCGGACACGACGAGCCGCCCGGACCGCTGTCTGCCACGAGGGACGAGCGGGAGGCCGGTCCGGTTCACTCCGGCCCCTGTGACCTTCACAGCCCGCCCCGCCCTGCGCTCCCACGGCCTCCGGGACGCCGCCCGCCGCGCGACAGCGGCCGGGCAAGGGAGCGGAACAAACCGTACGCGGACGGCAACCACGCGACCACGGAGATCCACAGCAGAACCCGGCCGAGGGCATCCAGCCACGGGACCGGCACCGCCATCGCGGTGGAAAGGGCGGCCACCGCGGTCATGGCGAGCGGGAAGACCGTGGACCAGCGGCGTACGTCGTACGCCGGGCGCGGCCGGACAACCTCCCCGCACAGCAGCACCACGTACCAGACCAGGGCGAACGCGAGCAGGACGAAGTCCGCCGCCCGCAGAGCCGTCGCCGCACCGCCCGGCCACACCCCCGAGGCAAGAAGCTTGGACCCGGCAAGCGCCGAGATCGCCATGGCCCCACCCGCGATCCAGTGATCGCCCGGCTTGTTCGGTCACGGCCGACCCGCCGCCTTTGGGGCGATCGGTCAGCCGCGTCGGCGCAGCAGAGCCGTCGTCGCCACTGAATTGTGCACCGTGAAGGCAATCGTGCCCGGCACAAAGCGGTCGTCCGACCACAGCAACGGTCTACCCGCCTGGTCCGTGGCCCGCCGTCGCTCTCGCATCAGTGGCGCGCCGGGAGCGCAGCCGAGCAGGCGCGCATCGTCGGCCTCGGCGTGGACGAGGTCAATGGTGTGTTCCGTGTCCGCGAACACCACTCCCTTCTCCGTCAGCGACTCGGTGTGTGACATCGCATCGTGCTCAAGGCGGGCGATCACGGCACCGATGTGCTCGGGGTAGAGGGTCCGCTCGATCATGATCGGAACACGCGACAGCGTCCGTAGCCGCAACACCCGGTAGATCTGCGCCCCAGGTTCGAGGCCGAGTTGCTCGCGCTCCGCCGGGCTGGCCGGACAGCTTTCGATGTCGATCGTGCGGCCGCCCGGTTCCTCTCCGAGCGCGCGTGCCCAGCGGGTGAAGCTCAGCAGTTCGAAGAAGCTCTGGGTGCGTGCGGTGCCGAGCACGACGCGCCGCGTGCCCCGTCTGGACGTGACCAGGCCGTTGGCGCGCAGCACCGCCAGCGCCTGACGGACGGTGCCGCGTGACACGCCGTACTGCTGGGCGAGTTGTTCCTCGCTGGGCAGCCGGCCGTCCGACCCGAAGGTGCCGGCGGTTATGGCCTCACGCAAGTCGGCCGCCAACCGTCGGTACCGGGCTCCAGTGGTGCCGCCCCCCGCGACCGCCAAGGCGTTCTCCTTACTCTCAGCCGCCCATCGATGCTCTGACACGTGACCCTATCCGCTCACCGGGCCTGGCTCACCGGCCGGGCGCTCTCGCTGCGCGGCCGGCGAATGTCTTCCCGCGAGGCTCATCGGCCCGCTCCTCGGCGTTCACCCTCCATACACGGGCTCCCGACGTAATGGGCCAAGTTGTACAGCCAACTTTTGCCCCTTCGGGAGACCCCTGTGAGACTGCACCGCGTACGCTCGGCGGGCCTTGCCTGCTCCGTTGCCATGGCCACGCTCGGGCTCAGTGCATGCGGCCTGACCAGCGCAAATGAAACCAATGGCAGCGGCAGCAAGGCCGCGACCGCCACCTCGGCAAAGGACTTCGGCGGCATGGACGCCCTCGCCGCTGCTGCGAAGAAGGAGGGCAAGTTGAACGCCATCGCCCTTCCTCGTGACTGGGCGAACTACGGCGAGATCATCGACACCTTCGAGAAGAAGTACGGGATCAAGGTCGAGGTCGAGAACCCCGACGCCTCCAGCCAGGACGAGATCACCGCGGCCACCTCCCGCAAGGGCCAGGACCGGTCTCCGGATGTCATCGACGTGGGCAGCGCCTTCGCCGTCAGCGCGGCTGAGCAGAACGTGCTGGCGCCGTACCGGGTCAGCGCGTTCGACCAGATCCCGAAGGCACAGAAAGACGCGCAGGCCCGCTGGTACAACGACTTCGGCGGCTATGTCTCGATCGGCTGTGACGCGAACCGCGTCAAGAAGTGCCCCAAGACCTTCTCCGACCTGCTGGATCCGCAGTACAAGGGCCAGGTCGCACTGACCGGCAACCCCACGAAGTCCAGCTCGGCCTTCGGCGCCGTGTACGCCTCGGCCCTCGCCCGCAAGGGTTCCTTCGACGACATCAAGCCCGGCCTGGACTTCTTCGCCGGCCTGAAGAAGGCCGGCAACTTCAACCCCGTCGAGTCGAGCCCCGCGACCATTCAGAAGGGCGAGACGCCGATCAGCATCACCTGGGACTACCTCAACACCGGGTACGCGGACGATCTCCGCGCCAAGGGCGTCGACTGGAAGGTCAGTGTCCCCTCCGACGGCGCGTACGCCGAGTACTACTCGCAGGCGATCGTGAAGTGGGCACCGCACCCGGCCGCAGCCCGCCTGTGGCAGGAGTTCCTGTACAGCCCCGAGGGCCAGAACCTGTGGCTCAAGGGCCACGCCCGCCCGGTGCTGATGCCGGCGATGCAGCGGTCCGGGACTCTCGACGCGGCCCTCGCCGCCAAACTCCCGCAGACACCCGGCAAGGGCAGGATCGCCTTCCCGACCGGGGGCCAGATCAGCAAGTCCAAGCAGGCCGTCGTCCAGGGCTGGGCCCAGGCAGTCGCCGGATGAGCGCCATCCAGACGGCCGGGAGCGACAGCCGGACCCGCTCCTACGGCAGCAAGGCCGGCCTCGGGCCGCCCCGGCGGCGCGTCCCGCGCGTGGCGGGCTGGCTCGGTGCCGCGCCGCTGCTCGTCTTCGCCACCGTAGTGTTCGGCCTGGTTCTCGGGACGATGGTGGCCGGCGCCTTCACGACGCCGGATTCCGCGCCGGGAGGGGCCCGCCTCACCGGCGCGAACATGAGCGCCTCGCTGCACGGCCCCTACCTGACCGCGTTGATCGGCAGCGTCAAGCTCTCCGCCATCTCCGCGTTGATCGCCACCGTGGTCGGTCTGCCGATCGCTCACGTGGTCGTGACCTCGCGCTTCCGAACCCTGCGCGAGGCGGTCCTGTCCGCATCGGGCGTACTGGCGAACTTCGGCGGTGTGCCGCTCGCGTTCGCCTTCGTGGCCACGCTCGGCAACGCCGGCGTTCTGACGAGCCGATTCCACCTGCTCGGCCACGGCTGGAACCTCTACAGCTTCTGGGGTTTGACCTTGGTCTACCTTTACTTCCTGATTCCGCTCATGGTGCTCACGCTCACCCCGGCTCTGGAGGGGTTGCGGCGGCAGTGGCGGGAAGCCGCCCGCAACAACGGCGCGAACGCCTTCCAGTACTGGATGCATGTCGCGCTGCCGATCCTCATGCCCTCGCTGCTCGGCGGCTATGTGCTGCTGTTCGGCAGCGCGTTCAGCGCCTACGCGACCGCCGCAGCGATGGTCGGCAGCTCGGTACCGCTGGTCACCATGCAGATCGCGGACGCGCTGTCCGGGAACGTCCTGGTCGGCCAGGGCAACGTCGCACTCGCGCTCGGTGTCGACATGGTGCTGGTCGCCGGGCTCATCGTGGCCATTCAGCTGCCGCTGCAACGTAGGAGCGCGCGATGGCTCGCCTGACCACGCTCCGATACGGGCGCACCGCCGTGTTGTTGCTCACCGGTGCGTACTTCCTCGTTCCGCTCGTATGCTCCGTCGCCTTCAGCACCGGCGTCGGCGTCCCAGGCCAGCACATCGGTTTCGAGGCATACACCGGCATCTTCGCCGCCAACGGCTTCACCGACAGTCTCGCTCTGACTCTGAAGCTGGCCACCGCCACCATCGTGCTCGTCCTGGCTCTGCTCGTGCCCGCTCTGGTCACGGTACGGCTGGCCGCGCCACGCCTGCGCACACTCGTCGAGATCGCGTGCCTGCTGCCGCTGGTCGTACCCGCTGTCGCCCTGGTCGCCGGATTCAGCGCGGTGCTGAGCTGGGGATCGGACCATGCCGCCGGTACGCCGCTCTTCCAAGCTCTGGTCGCGCTCCAGAATCCGAACTTCCCCCTCGTCCTGGTTCTCGCGTACACACTGATGGCGCTGCCGTTGGCGTACCGCACGCTCGACACCGGGCTCGCAGCCATCGACCTGCGCATGCTCGTCGAGGCCGCCCGGGCCTGCCGGGCGCCGTGGCCGCGCACCCTCCTGCATGTGGTACTGCCCAACCTGCGCGGGGCGCTGCTCAACACGGCGTTCCTGACCCTGGCACTGGTGCTCGGCGAGTACACCGTCGCCGCGATCCTCGGCTACCAGCCTTTCGCTGTGTGGATCCTCGCTATCAGTGGTTCGCAGGCTCAGATGTCGGTGGCTGTGTCGGTGATGGGTCTGCTCGTCACCTGGATGCTGCTGCTGCTGGTCGTCGCCTCAGCCGGACGTGCTCGCCGTCTCAAGGAGACTTCATGACTGACCTGACAAACGATCTCCGAACCATCAGTGGGACGCGGACCGGTGCGACCGTCGAGTTCTGTGGGCTGGAACGCTCATTTGGTGCCACGACGGCGTTGGACGGTCTGGACCTGAGGGTCGAGCCGGGCGAGTTGGTGGCACTGCTGGGCCCGTCCGGTTGCGGCAAGACCACTGCACTGCGGGCCCTCGCCGGATTCGAGCGGCCCGACTCGGGCATGTTGTTCGTGGACGGCGAGGACATTTCGGGTGTCCCTGCCCACCGCCGTGACGTGGGGATGGTGTTCCAGTCCTACAGTCTCTTTCCGCATCTGACTGCCATGGACAACGTCGCTTTCGGGTTGCGGATGAGTGGTGTGGGCAAAGCCGTGCGGCGGGCTCGCTCAGCTGAACTTCTGGAGCTGGTCGGTCTGCCGCAGTGCGCCGGTCGCTTCCCGCATCAACTGTCGGGAGGTCAGCAGCAGCGGATTGCTCTGGCGCGGGCTCTGGCGTTGCGGCCACGGGTGCTGCTGCTCGACGAGCCGTTGTCGGCGCTCGATGCACAGGTGCGTCTGACGCTCCGTGAGGAGATCCGCCGTCTCCAGCAGAAACTGGGCATCACCACCCTGTTCGTGACACATGATCAGGAGGAGGCGTTGTCCATGGCCGATCGGGTCGCGGTGATGCGTGCCGGAAGGCTGGAGCAGTGCGCACCTCCGGCGGAACTGTACGAACGTCCTGCGACTGCGTTCGTTGCCGAGTTCGTGGGGGTGATGAGCCGGATCCCGGCCCGGGCCGGGGCGGACGAGGGGACCGTGGAGGTGCTCGGTCGCACGCTGCCCGTCCACGGGAGGCTCCCGGCCGCTGCCGAGGCCGTGGGTGGAACGGGTGAAGTGGACGTCCTGGTACGGCCGGAGGCTATCGAGGTCGCGGCGGACGGCACGGGCACGTCCCGCATCGTGGGGGCGGCGTTCCTGGGTGCGACGACGCGGCTGACCGTGCGGCTGACCGGTGGCGGTGAGGTGATGGCCGATGTGCCGGCCTACGCCGTGGCCACGCTCCCGGTCGGTGCGGCGGTGACGCTGACGCTGCCGGACCGCCCCGTGCTCGTGGACCGCCACCGTCGAGGAGACAGTGGCCGTGACGGGAGATGACGGTTGCCGTCGGCGTCCGGCCAGCGACGCCGTCGATTCGGACCGACCCCCTGATGCCCGGCAGCCGACACGCAGAGCCCGTGCCTTGCCCGTTCGCTACACACCGGAGAAATTCACGTGAACCCTCGCATCGCAGCGCCCAGCCTTCCCGCTGCTGTCCTGTTCGACATGGACGGCACGCTCGTCGACACCGAACGGCTGTGGTGGGCCGCAGTCGAACAGGTCGCGGATGGGATTGGGCGGTCGTTGACTGACGCGGACATGCCTCATGTGTTGGGCCGCCCGGCCGCGTACACCGCCGCCTACCTGCACCGCACCGGCGGCCCGGCGACCCCTGGCCTCGCCTCGCTCGCCGCCGAGCTGGATGCGGTCTTCGCCGCCCGTGTCGCCCGCGAGATCGTCCCGCGCCCGGGCGTTCTGCGCCTGCTGAACGAACTGGCCGTGGCAGGCGTGTCCGCGGCGATCGTTTCCGCTTCGCCGCGCCATGTCGTCGATCTGGTACGTACGGCGCTGGGTGAAGGCCGGTTTGCTCTGACTGTCGCAGTTGAGGACACCGCCCGCACGAAGCCCGCGCCCGACCCCTACCTCGCCGCGGCCGCCGCCCTGGGCGTCGAACCGCATGCGTGCGTGGTCGTCGAGGACACGCCCACGGGGGTCGCCGCGGCCGAGGCCGCCGGGTGCGTGGTGCTGGCTGTGCCCTCCACCGTACCGATCCAGCCTGCGGCCAACCGGACCGTCCTCGACTCCCTGGAACGTGCCGACCTGGCCCTGCTCGCCTCCCTCCTCACGCCAGCGGAAAGGAACTAACGCCATGGACGACATCCGGCACGTCGTGATCCTGATGCAGGAGAACCGCAGCTTCGATCACTACTTCGGCACGCTGAACGGCGTGCGCGGTTTCGACGACCGCCAGGCCCTGACGTTTCCGAACGGCGACAGTGTCTTTCGCCAGCCTGCCCTGGCCCGGCCCGACGGCGGTTATCTGCTGCCTTACCGTATGGACTCCACGAAGTTCGACGCGCAAAACGCCGACGGCCTGCCGCACGACTGGGAGAGCGGTCACGAGGCCATCAACAACGGTGCGATGAACCGTTGGACGTCTGCCAAGGGCGAGCAGAGCATGGGCTACCTCACCCGTGACGACATTCCCTACCAGTACGCGCTGGCTGACGCCTTCACGCTGTGCGACGCGTACTTCTGCTCACTGGCCGGGCCCACCAGCCCCAACCGCCTCTACTTGTGGACCGGCACGGCCGGCCCGGGCCGCGACGGTACGACGGGCCCGTGGATCGACAACACCCCGCTGCCCGAAAGCCCGGTCTGCGACTGGACCACCTACGCAGAGCGCTTGTCGGCCGCTGACGTCAGCTGGCGTGTCTACCACACGCCTGGTCTGGACGAGCGTCATGGCAACTATGAGGACAACGCCCTTGAGTACTTCGGCCAGTTCCATACCTTCGACAAGGACGACCCGCGTTTCGTCAACGCGATGACGAAGTGGGACCTGTCGGCGTTCGACGCGCACTGCAAGGACGGCACCTTGCCGACGGTGTCCTGGCTGGTCTCGCCCTACCTGTTCTGCGAGCATCCGGCCGCCAGTCCCGCCTATGGCGCGCAGTGGGTGAACACCGCTCTTCAGTCGCTGTTCGCGAACCCGGAGGTGTGGCGGCACACGGTGTTCCTCGTGATGTACGACGAGAACGACGGCTACTTCGACCATGTGGTGCCGCCGTTCCCGTCCGCGGGGACCCCTGAGGAGTTCGTGGACGGGCAGCCGATCGGGCTGGGCAACCGCGTCCCGCTGTGGGTGATATCGCCGTGGTCGCGCGGCGGCTGGGTCAACTCCCAGGTCTTTGACCACACCTCCGTGCTGCGGTTCCTGGAACGTGTCACCGGCGTGCGGGAGCCCAACATCTCGCAGTGGCGCAGGGCCGTCTGCGGTGACCTGACGAGCTGCTTCGACTTCACCCGGCCCGACTTCTCGATCCCCGTGCTGCCGGACACCCGAGAACTGGTGGAGCACGCCGATGCGGCGAGGGAGCTGCCGGCGGTGGCGCTCCCGGCGCCGGGCGCACAGGTCATGCCCACCCAGGAGCCGGGGGGCACGCGCCCGCACCGGCCGCTGCCGTACCGCCCCTGGGCCGACGTTGCCGTGGACCGTGCCACTGGCAAGGTCACCTGCACCCTCGCCAACGAGGGAACGGCGGCCTTCCACTTCACGGTGTTCCCGAACATTGCCCGGCCGTTCGCCGGAACGCCGTTCACCGTCGCACAGCACAGTACCGCCGCCTACGTATGGGACGCCGTACGCACCGGCGGACGCTACGACTTCACCGTCCACGGCGCCGACGGATTCGTCTGCCGCTTCGCGGGGACAGTGGCGAGGGCCGACCAGGACGACACCGCCGTCCCTCGGGTGGCGGCGGTCTTGGAGAGCCGCGACCGGGACAACGCGTCGCTCAGGTTGCGACTGGGCAATGACGGCGGGACCGCCGTGTGCTTCACGCTCGCCCCGAACGACTTCGGCGGTACGGCACGCACTCAGCTGGTCGGCCCGCGCGAGCAGGTCACCTTGACGTGGCCCACGGATGACGGGCGGTACGACATCACCATCACCGCTGACGGCGACACGGGCTTCGCCCGGCGATACGCGGGGACAGTACACGCGGCACCGGACGCGAGTGCGGCCACTGCCACCTGAGCCGCTGGGCTCAGGCGGCGGTCGCCTTTGTCCGCTTTCCTGCTGCTTTCCTGCGGCGACTGAGGTAGACGGTGTGCCGACAGGGGCCTTCCCGTCGGCACACCGCTGGACATCGCCGCACTGGTGACGGCAGAAGCCGGCCACAGACCGGTCTTGATCAGGGCTTCCGCCGGACGGCAAGGTCTCGAAAAACTCCTGCGCGCGGCAGTACCGGCGGAGGCTGACCGGGGTGTGCCGGTGGGCCGTGCCCGGTGGCTGCCCGAGCCGTTGGCAGGTACGATCTCGGCCCCGGGGCTGAGGGAGGAACGTGCGTCCCCTGATCCTGGTTGCTGAGGACCGGCTTCCTCCCGTGCCTGTCGGCTTCGCTGCACTGAGCGGACACGGGTGCGCAGGTCTCTGGCGATCACCGGGCTCGCCTCGCCCTGGGCGAACTGCTCGGCCCCCCAACCGCCTGTCAGCACTCCTTGATATGGTCGGAATCCCGATCGGCGCCGCCATCCGGCAGCAACTCTGGCTGGTGGTGATCACCAGGGTGGTGACCACCAGGGCGGTGATCAGCGGGGTGGTGCCTGGCATCTCGGCCTGCTCGACGGCGTAGGCCAGTGGACTCCGGACCAGCCCTGGTCGTCAGTCGGTCGCCTCGGGCTCTCCGTCGAGAGGTGACGCCGTCGAGAGGTGACGCCGTCGACGGTGATGCGGCGTGATGCTGAAGCGGCTGCTGCCTGCGTCCGTGTTCACCTCCGCGGGCGACGGCTCCGGGCTGTGGGCTCGGATGTCTGGGGTGCCCACTGTCGCTGCCCAGAAGCCGTGCCCGTCCAGCGCGCGCGTTCTGTATCCCGCGGGACGACGGTTCATCTTGAGCGAGAGCAGATTTATTCCGGGAGCAGTTCGGCGGTGCGTTCGGCGACCTCGTGGTGCAGGGCGTCGCGTACGGCCCGTACGGCAGGGTGTGTGACCGCTTCTCGCCGGACCGCCAGGGTGATCGGCAGCCTGATGTCGACTTGGTCGGCCAGCAGCCGTCGCAGCTGGGCCCGGTGGGCCAAGAAGGTCGGTAGTACGCCGATCCCGGCCCCCAGGCAGGTGGCTTCGACCTGGGCGAAGACGTTCGTGGAGGAGAACGCGGGGGTGGTGCTCGGCAGATGACGTTCGATGTCGAGGTCGCCGACCTGGAGCATCGACTCGATGTAGAAGACCAGTGCGTGCTCTCGCAGGTCGGTGAGTGCCTCGGGGGACCCACACCGGGCGAGGTACTCGTCACTGGCGTACAGCCCCAGCGCGTAGTCGGTGAGGTGTTCGGTCACCAGCCGGTGTCCCGTCGGCCTGCCGATGGCCAGGGCGAGATCGAAACCTGAGGCGTGCAGGGTCAGCTGTCGGGTCGCCGTGACGAGTTCGGCTTGGAGCCGGGGATGCTGACGGCGTACCCGGGCCAGTGCGGGTGTGGCGAAGACGGTACCGAACCCGTCGGGGGCGCTCACCCGCACGGTGCCGTGCAGGGAGGGCGAGCCCTGGCCGGCCACGGCTTCGACGGCGCGGGCCAAGGCGTCCTCGATCGTGCGGGCGTTCTGCGAGACGGCCTTTCCGGCGTCCGTCAGGGCCCAGCCCTCTGAGCCGCGTTCGATCAGCCGGGTGCCGAGGCCCTTCTCCAGAGCGGCGATACGGCGGGACACGGTGGTGTGGTCGACGCCGAGGGCATCGGCCGCGGCCACCAGCCGGCCCGTACGCGCGACCGCGAGCAGAAAGCGCAGGTCGTCCGCGCGAAGCCGACGTGGATCGACCGTGCCGCGGCTGTTCTCCACGAGCGGGGCCAGATGCTCGGTTGCTGGGCGGGGTCCTGGATGCACGAAGTGACCCTATCTGCATTTGTGCAGACCGGATCTGCGTCATTGGCGCTTGAATGCACACGCGCGCGGGCGGCACAGTCGAACTGCCCCGGCCGGAGCACTCATCCCCTGGACAGTTGAGAGGTTCTCCATGGTTGCCAGTCTGTCCCTGCCACGGATCATGCGCGTCGGCCGCGGCGCAGCCGACGAGTTGGGCGCGGTCCTCACCCAACTGGGGCTGAGCCGTCCCCTCCTGGTGACAGATGGGTTCCTGGCCGGCTCGGGTGCGGCGGAACGCCTGCTGGCCGGGTTGAAGGGCGCCGGGCTGCACCCGCGGCTGTTCTCCGACACCGTGCCCGACCCGACGACCGATTCCCTGGCACCGGGCCTGACAGCGTTGCGCGCTCACGAGGCGGATGCGGTGATCGGCTTCGGCGGCGGCAGCCCGATGGACACGGCCAAGGCCCTCGGGCTCCTCGGCGTCCAGGGCGGCCACATGCGCGACTACAAGGCTCCGCGCGTCAACCTCGGCCCCGCGCTCCCGGTGATCGCCGTCCCCACCACCGCCGGCAGCGGATCGGAAGCCACCCAGTTCACTGTCATCACCGACAGCGTCACGGACGAGAAGATGCTCTGCCTGGGCCCGGCGTTCCTGCCGCTCGCCGCCGTCATCGACGTCGAACTGACCATGTCGATGCCGCCCCGGCTGACCGCCGACACCGGCCTCGACGCCCTCACCCACGCCGTCGAGGCGTACGTGAGCCGCAAGGCCAACCCCTTCTCCGACAGCCTCGCCCTCACCGCGATCACCACCATCGGCCGCCATCTGCGCCGCGCGTACGCCGATGGCGCGGACGCACCGGCCCGCGAGGCGATGATGCTCGCCGCGACCCAGGCCGGCATCGCGTTCTCGAACTCCAGCGTGGCCCTCGTGCACGGCATGAGCCGCCCCATCGGGGCCCACTTCCGCGTCGCCCACGGCCTGTCGAACGCCATGTTGTTCCCCGCTGTGACCGCTTTCTCCGTGCATGCGGCGCCCGGTCGCTACGCCGACTGCGCCCGCGCCCTGGGCGCCGCGCCCCTCTCGGACACCGACGCGGCGGCTGCCGGCAAGCTCGTCGACGCATTGTGCTGCCTGTGCCGTGACCTGGAAGTTCCCACACCCCGCGCCTACGGCATCGACCAGGACGCCTGGGCCCGCCTGACGCCTTTGATGGCCGAGCAGGCCCTCGCCTCCGGCTCCCCGGCCCACAACCCCGTCGTGCCCACCACAGACCAGATCCAGGACCTCTACCTCCAGATCTACGGCTGACTTCCCGCCAGCACAGTTGCAGGATTCTCCACACCGGGAGGCGTGCCGCCGAGGCACGCGAACCCGGCGTCGTACGCAATCCAGTCGGCGAGTGCAGCCGATGAGCTACGGCGGATTCCGATGTTCGGGCCCCGCTAGGGGTGTCTTCCATTGTTCTTGAGTGGTGGATCACGGTCGGGTGATACGTCGTCATGAACTGTCCGATGCGGAGTGGGAGTTCGTCCGGCCGCTGCTGCCCGCTTCGTTGCGGGGCGGAAGCGGTTGGATGATCGAAGGGTGCTCAACGGGATCGTGTGGAAGTTCCGCACGGGTACTGCCTGGCGTGATGTCCCGAGCGGTTCGGCCCGTGGCAGACACTGCACACTCGCTTTTGTCGCTGGGCTCTGGACGGCACGTTCGAGTGGATGCTCAAGGCCGCGCAGGCGAAGGCGGACGCGGTCGGCGACATCGACTGGCTGGTCTCGGTCGACTCCACCGTCGTCCGCGTCCACCAGCACGCCGCCGGAGCCCGAAAAGGGGGCTGTGCAACCCCGGTCTCGGACGCTCCCGGGGTGGGTTGACCAGCCAGATCCATCTGGCCTGCGATGCTGTCGGGCGGCCGCTTGCCTTCACCGTCACGGGCCAGAACACCAACGACTGCACGCAGTTCACCACCGTGATGGAGGCGATCCGGGCGCCCCGGATCGGTGTCGGCCGGCCCCGGGCGCGGCCCGGCCATGTGCTGGGCGACAGTGGAGGCTTCCCGGCAGGCGGCAGCCCGGCCGTTCCGTCCACGGCGCCGTGCATGCGTGACGACATCGTCTCCCCTCCGTTCATTCTTCATTCCGTACGTTGTACGAGAATGGGGGATGTTTGGATGGCGTCCACAAGAGCCACCTCGGACCACCAGGCAAGGAAGACGACACCGTGCCCCACGGCGCACCGCCCGGCCCCGCGGGCACCGACCCCGAACAGCTCTGGCTACGCCCCGCCGAACCCCGCCGCGGCCGCAGGCCCTCCTTCAGCCGGGAGACGATCACCGCGGCGGCCGTGGCCCTGGCGGACGCGGAGGGGCTGGATGCGGTCACGATGCGCCGGGTGGCCGCCGAGGTCGGAGCGGGCGTCATGTCGCTCTACAGCTACGCCCCCGACAAGGAGACGCTGCTGGAGCTGATGGTCGACCACGCCGCCGGCGAACTCACCGTCACGGCCCCGCCCACCGGCGACTGGCGCGCCGACCTGAGAACCCTCGCCCACCTGCAACGCACCCACATGCTCCGCCACCCCTGGCTGCCCGCCACCCTGACCACCCGCCGAACCCCGGGCCCCCACACCCTGGTCTTCCTGGAACACGCACTCACAGCCCTACGGCCGACCGGCCTGGACGGCGCGGCGAAGCTGGAGGTTTTTGCGCAGCTCACCGCATTCGTGGCCGGCCACGTCACCTACGAGATCGCCCAGGCAGCCCTCTCGCACTCCCCGGACCGGGCCGCGGCCGAGTCCCGTTACCTCGCCGCCGTCGCCGCCGACGGCCACCACCCGGAACTCGCCGAAGCACTGTCCACCCCGGGGCGCCCCCTTGACGCCGAAGCCACGTTCAGCCGGTTCCTGGGACGTCTGCTCGACGGGCTGGACGCCGGCTGATCCGACCCGTTCGCCGGGATCGTCCGCTGTCTCCACATCGCCGCCGACGCACTGCCGAGCTCGTGGGCCCCTCTACGCTCGGGCGCCGGCGGCCGCAGGAGCAGAAGGGGGAAAGGGAATGACGCAGAGACGAGTGGTCATCGTGACGGGCGGGGAGACGGGCATCGGCGCGGCCACCACCCGGTTGCTCCGAGCCGAGAGACATCACGTGGTCATCTCGGGACGGCGTGGCGAACCCTCCGCCGCCTGGAACAGGAGACCGGTGCGCCGGCGCATCCCTCCGAGCGGGCGACCCGGAAGTCGCCGACGCCTGGTCCACGCCGCGCCGGCCGCTTACAAACGACTCGACGCAGTCGTACTCAACGCAGGTATCGGGCGGAGCGGGGCAGTCGGGGACCTGCCACCCGAGGACCGGGACGAGGTGATGCGAACGAACGTCACCGGCCCCTTCCTGCTCCTGCGCGCCGCGATCCCGCACCTCCTGCGCGCCGCGCTCCCGCACCTCCTGCGCGCCGCGATCCCGCACCTCCTGCGCGCCGCGATCCCGCACCTGCTGCGGGCGCGCGGAGCGGTGGTCGCCGTGGCGTCGGTGTCTGCACTCCGCAACGGCCCGGGCGACGCGGTGTACGCCCCTCCAAGGCGGCCCTGCTCCAGCTGTGCCGTCCCTCACCGTCGACTACGAAGGCCAGGGGCTGCGCGCCAACACGGTCTGCCCCAGTGGGGTACGGACCGAGATGGCCGACCGGCGCATGACCCGCTTCGCCGCAGAGGCGGAACTCGCCGACCACAGCATTGAGTCGGCGTACGACGAGGCGACCAGGACCCTTCCCATGGGACGGCCGGGCGAGCCGGGCGAAGTCGCGGAAGCGATGTGCCGGCTGCTTTCTCCGGCGGCGTCCTTCGTCAATGGCGCGGTGCTCACCGTCGACGGCGGGGCGGCGGTCCTCGACCCTGGAACGCTCGCCTTCGACTTCCGCCTCACGCCACGCGGCGACGCGGGATCCGCGGACATCTCCACACCGGCTTCTGACGCCCACTGCGTCCCACCGTCCAGGACGGGGACTGAGGTCACCGTCCAGGACGGGGACTGAGGTCACCGGACCGGGGCCGTTCACCCCGGCCAGCGCCGCGCCGTAGGGACGACGTTACGGCCAGGCATCGACGGCCGGCTTCCGGACCCCGCCCTCGGACCTGCCGCCCTGGGCGCCGCGCGGGCATCCGCCCTCTTCCCGATACCCGTTCCACTTGGAACACTCCACTCTCCGCCCCACCCGCACCGCCTGCCACCACGCCGCCTGACCACGGCACCCCACACACCAAGAGGTACAGGCCCATGCCAGAACTCAACCGCCGCAGGTTCCTTCAGATAGCCGGCGCGACCGCGGCACTGTCCGCCCTGTCGAAAAGCATCGCCCACGCCGCTTCCCTACCGGCCCGCCGCAGCACCGGCACCCTCAAGGACGTCGAGCACATCGTCGTGCTGATGCAGGAGAACAGGTCCTTCGACCACTACTTCGGCGCACTGAAGGGCGTACGCGGCTTCGGCGATCCGCGCCCGGTGACGCTGCCCAGCGGCAAGCCCGTCTGGCACCAGCCCGACGGCACCACCGACCTGCTGCCCTACCACCCGGACGCCGAGAACCTCGGGATGCAATTCATCGAGGGCCTCAACCACGACTGGGCGGGCGGCCACCATGCCTGGCACGACGGCAGGTACGACCGGTGGATCGCCGCCAAGGGCACCGGAACGATGGCCCACCTCACCCGGAAGGACATCCCCTTCCACTACGCCCTCGCCGACGCCTTCACCATCTGCGACTCCTACCACTGCTCGATGATCGGAGCCACCGACCCCAACCGCTACTACCTCTTCTCCGGCCACGCCGGAAACGACGGCAAGGGCGGCGGCCCGGTCCTCGGCAACGAGGAAGCCGGATACGGCTGGACGACCTACCCGGAGCGCCTGGAGCAGGCCGGAATCTCCTGGAAGGTCTACCAGGACATCGGCGACGGCCTGAACACCGACGGCGGATGGGGCTGGACCGACGACGCCTACCGCGGCAACTACGGCGACAACTCCCTCCTCTACTTCACCCAATACCGCAACGCCCAGCCGGGCGACCCACTCCACGACAAGGCCCGCACCGGCACGAACGCCCAGCACGGCGACGGCTACTTCGACCACCTCAAGGCCGACGTCCAGGCCGGAACGCTGCCGCAGGTCTCCTGGATCGCCGCCCCCGAAGCGTTCTGCGAACACCCCAACTGGCCCGCCAACTACGGCGCCTGGTACGTCTCGCAGGTCCTCGACGCCCTCACCTCCAACCCCGAGGTGTGGAGCAGAACAGCACTGTTCCTGACCTACGACGAGAACGACGGCTACTTCGACCACGTCCTGCCGCCCTTCCCGCCGGCCTCCGCCGACCAGGGCAACTCGACCGTCGACACCGCCCTCGACCACTTCCCCGGCAACATTGCCTACGCCGCCGGCCCCTACGGTCTGGGCCAGCGTGTCCCCATGCTCGTCATCTCCCCTTGGAGCACAGGGGGTTACGTCTGCTCCGAGGTCTTCGACCACACCTCCGTCATCCGCTTCATGGAACGCCGCTTCGGCGTCGAGGAACCGAACATCTCACCTTGGCGGCGCGCCATCTGCGGCGACCTGACCTCCGCCTTCGACTTCACCCTCCAGGACACCGCCCCCGCCGCCCTGCCCGGCACCGGCGCGTACGAGCCGCCGGACAAGGACCGTCACGACAGCTACGTCCCCCGCCCGCCCGCCACCCCCGCCCTCCCCAAGCAGGAGCCCGGCTCCCGCCCGGCCCGTCCGCTGCCCTACGCCCCGCTGGTGGACGGCGCCGCCGCTCCCGACACCGGCAAGTACACCCTCACGTTCAGCGCCGGTGACCACGCCGGAGCGTGCTTCACCGTCACCGCGGGCAACCGCACCGACGGGCCGTGGACCTACACCGCCCACGCCGGCAAGCAACTCTCCGACACCTGGAACACCGCCTACTCCCACGGCGTCTACGACCTCTCGGTCTTCGGCCCCAACGGCTTCCTGCGCACCTTCAAGGGCTCCGCCGCCGCCACCGGACCCGAAGTCACCGCCCGGCACGACGCGTCCACCGGGAACCTCATTCTGACCCTCACCAACCCCGGCAGCACCGACTGCCACCTCACCCTCACCAACGCCTACGACGACACCACCGCAACCCTCACGGTCCCCGCCGGCGGCAGCGTCCAGCACACGGCGGACCTGCGCGCCGGAAAGCGCTGGTACGACCTGTCCCTCGTCTCCGACTCCGACACCTCGTTCCTGCGCCGCCTCGCCGGCCATGTGGAAAACGGCGAGCCAGGCGTCAGCGATCCGGCGATCACCACCGCTTGACCGGCGGGGAGCGGGGCGCCGCGGACGGGACCAAAGACCGTCCCGGAGCTGAGCCGTGCACAGCGCCCGGACCGACCACGTCCGCGCCCGCCCCCTCCCGCGGCATCTCACCCGATTGAGCAGGCTCCACCCCGGTTGTGTCACCGGCACCGCAGGGGGGCGGAGCAGGCCCGGGAGATGACGGCCGGGCTGCGCGAGGCGATGGACGACGTCCGGCGCTCCGTGACGGTGCCCGCCGCCTGGTGGGCCTCCTCCCCACCCACCACCCATCGCCCGCTCGGCCGTCGCCCACCGTGGCTTCGTCGATCTCTGCGAACAGCGTTTGCCGACTGTTCCGGAGTCAGTCGGTGATCACTCAGCTCGTGATCATCGAGCAGAAGCGACGGCGCTGTGCGTGGGGGCGGCGAAGAAATGGAAGGCGGAACCGACGGGGCGTTGGCAGGATGTCCAAGCTCAACACCCGAGGGGAAAGGACCCGACGGCTATGGCGCGTGCCATCACTTTGATCCGCTCTGCCTCCCTGTCCGGCGTCGCCGAGTATGCCTACGCGGCCACGGCGCCCGCCGAGTCACGCCTGATCTTCCTCGCCGGGGCGTGTCCACTGAACGAGGACGGCTCCACGGCAGCGATCGGTGACTACGCGGGTCAGGCCATGAAGACCGTCGAGAACATGAAGGCTGCCCTCGCCGCCTCAGGCGCGTCGCTCCAGGACGTCATCAGTACAAGGGTTCTCGTCGCGTCGGCACGGCGAGAGGACCTGGTGGCTGCCTGGGAAGTAGTCCGGGACTCGTTCGCTGACCATGACGTCCCCAGCACCTTGATGGGCGTCACCGTGCTCGGCTACAAGGACCAGCTCGTCGAGATCGAGGCCGTCGCCGCCGTGCTCGATTCTTGAGCCCACTGACACGCTGGGTGTGGGATGGCAAGGATCAGCGCCGACTGGGTTCGATGACAGCGGACACTCGGTACCCGGCTGCCCTTGTTCACCAGGCGTAGCGGTTCACGGGCCGGTGAGGATGGTGTGGGGGTGCCGATGCGGCGCCAGATGGTGTGCTGTTCGCCGGAGTGTTGCCCGGGCCCGTACGACCATGTGACACGTCCTGCGGGCCCGGCTCCCATGGACCAGGTGAGCTCGTGGATGCCCGTGGCACGCTGCACGCGTGTGACTGGCCGGCGCGGAAAGTCCCGGCGCGGAACGTCCCGGCGCGCAGGTCGTCGACGAAGGCGGTGACGGCTCGGCGGAAGCGGCGGCGCCGTTCGGGGTGAGGCGATGGTGGTCGGCGCTGAAGCGGGCAGGGCCTCGTACGCAGGCACGGCGAACTCCTCCAGACGCACGAAGCCCCCGGCCGTTCGGACACTGTGGGGAATGGGCCGAGCTGATTGCGTCCCGCTGCCGTCAGGCGGCCGCCCGGCACCCGTGTGGTTGCGGGGTTGCTCGTAAGGCGGGAGTTGCTTCTCTTCACGTCTCGTCGATGACTCCGGTAGCGCTCGCCTTGTCCAGGCTGCCTGACAGGGTCGTGACGAGATGACGGTGTCGGTAGGGGCAGAGACCGTTTCTGCGGCTGGTCGAGGGTGGGCTCACCGGCCCGGCTCTTGATGTCGGACGGGCGCCGGATGTGTGGGCTTTCCAGACTGGTCGCACGCAGGCTTTCGCGAACACCTGGGCGGTACGAGCTTCACTCCGACGACGATCGGCTGCTCCACCTCCCTGCTGGACCGGGTGTGGGACCACTTCGACCAGCATGTCGGAAGTCACGGTCTCATCGTCGCCGCTGCGGGAGGCCGCACGGTTCCTCGTGGTTCGAGAGCTGCGGGCAGGGCCGGCCGACCCGGTCGATCCACCGGCCGCAGCGGCTCCGCAGGATCTCGCCGTCCGGGATGTGCCAGAGCGTCTCGTCCTGCTCGCGCTCGTACTCGGAGGGCTGCTCGTCGGTGCGGACGACATCGCCCTCGGCCAGGCGCAACTCGGCCCGCACGCGGTCGCCGTCCCGCAGGGTCAGGAAGCCGACCCGGACCCGCCGGACGAGCTCCAACCGTTCCTCCCGCGAGAGCGCGCCGAGGACATCGTCGAGCCGTGATGTCATGCCGCCCACGATAGGGGAGCGGACGTCCCGCCCGTGGCCAGCGGCCGGGCCATCCGGCTCCTTGGAGGCGCTCCCGCCGCCATGCTGCCGCGAAGGCGATCCCCGTCACCGGGCACCGGCGAGAGCCCAAGCGACGAAGGCCGCCACCACGGCGGCCTTTTCGGCGGCGGTGAGGGGCCTGATCCAGGTGACGGGTGCGTGCCGCGCGCTGCATGCCAGCTCGTACCGAGCCGCGTCCTCGCCCGTCTCGACTTCCCGGGCGCCCGGGCGTCGGTGGCACGCATCGTGCCGCTCGGTCTTCGCCAGATGCCGGAGGATGAGAGGAGCCTGGTAGCGGGGCGGCAGGGTCCGCCGCTCGCGGCAGGTGCGGCATTCCAGCAGGTCGCGGCCGAGGGCCTCGCGCAGATGTACTTCCGCGCGAACAACACCCGCGCGCACGGCCTGGGCGTCGAGTTCACCGACATCGAGCACATCCAGATCGACCTCTAGCAGTCCTGGGGCTGCGCGGGCCCCAGCACACCCTGTGGGCCTCCTGGTCGTCGCCGGGCCGGAGCACCGTATCCACCACAGCGGCGACACCGGCTACTTCCCCGGCTTCGCAGAGATCGGCGAGCGCCACGGTCCGTTTAACGTGACCATGATCCAGATCGGTGCATACAGCGAGTTCTGGCCGGACATCCACATGACGCCCGAGGAGGGCGTCCGGGCCCACCGTGATCTCCAGCGGGTGATGCCTCGTACGGTGTGCTGCTGCAGATCCACTGGGGCAGCTTCAACCTCGCTCCGCACCCGTGGGCCGAGCCGGCGGAGTGGACGAAGGACGGGGCGGAGGAGGCCGGTCAGACGGTCGCGTTCCCGCGTCCCGGCGAGCCGTTCGAGCCGGGGGAAGCTTCCCGAGGAGCCGTGGTGGCGGGCGGTGTCCCAGCCGGTGGACCGCCCGTGGCGCCGCTCCCGGGCCCGCCACGGTGATCTGGACGTCGCGGGCGAGCGCTGACACCGGCCGTTCCGGCGCGGAGCGGCCGCGGGGCCGTTCACGGGCGCGCCGGAGCGTGCGGGGTTCCCCCCCCTTGGAGTGCACACCCGGCGTCCCCGCCTTCCCGGCGGCGCGCACCGTGGATTCCGCCTCCGGCCGCCGAGAGTTCTCCCCGCCCCTGTCGGACTCCCTTACGAGGGAGGGAAGTTCGGCGGTCCGGACCCGGGGCATGAGGGGAGCGGGTGCCAGGGCCCGGGTGGCCGGTCCCGGCGCACCGGCCGGCGGGAGGGGCAATGCCTTCCCGGCGGGCACAGTAAGGTTCCGGTACCTACGACGGGCAGACAACTCCCGCGTTACTGTGGCGAGTTGATGCCTGGACGGCAAATGCGGCGTACGGGGGTGTTCAGGCTGAGCGAGCGGGAGATGGTCGGCGGCCGGTACCGGCTGGTCCGGCGGACGGGGCAGGAGACATCGGGCAGTGCGCGCTGGCTCGCCCAGGACGAGGATCTGGGGGCGGACGTCGTCCTCACAGAGCTGCCGCTGGTGCCCGGCGAGGACGCGGCGGCCCGGCTCCGCCGGGTGCGCGAGCGCGTCGAGGGGGTGCGGCAACTGGGCCCGCGTGCACGGACGGTCGGCGTGTACGACGTGGTGGAGCACGCGGGCAACCCCTGGATCGTCTCCGGGTACCACCCGGAGGCGACCGTCCTCGCCTCCCGCGTCGCGGCGGGCGCCCCGGTCCCCGTGAGCGAGGCGGCGGGCATCGGACTCGCCGTGCTCGACACGCTCACCGCCGGCCACTTCCTGGGTGTGACGCACGGCAGGGTCTCCCCGTCCGCCATCCTGCTGGTGCCGGAGGAGCCGGAGGAAGGGGACGCCGCCGCGCCGCCCCGGGTGCTGCTGAGCGACTACGGACTCGGCGAATCCGGCGTCCCCACGGCGGCGGAGTACCTCGCGCCGGAGCAGGCACAGGATCCGGGCGCCCCCGCGACACCGGCGGCCGACCTCTACGCACTGGGCGCGACGCTGTACGCGGCGGTCGAGGGCCGCGCGCCGTTCACCGCCGGTGAACGGCCGGTACGGCCCGCCGCCCCGGAGCGCGCCGGGGAGCTGACGGAGATCATCTTGGGGATGCTGTCCGGGCCGCCGGGCGAGCGGCCGTCGGCCGACACGGTGCGCGCGGCCCTGGAGCGGGTGGCCCGGGAGGACGAACGGCAGGAGGAGCCGGACGGGCGGGGCGACGGCGGCGCCGTACCACCGGACGGGACCAGCCGGCCGGACGAGGCGCCGCGCCGCGGGGAGTTCCGGTGGCGGGAGCCCCTGAAGGCGACCGCGGCCATGGCCCTCGCGGCGGCGGTGGCCGTCGGCGCCACTCTGATGCTGACCACCGGCGGGAACACGTCGGAGGACGCGAAGGGCAAGGGGAACACCGCGCCTGGCCACAGCACACGCTTCCCCTACGGACAACTGGCCGGACTCACCAAGCCCCTCGACGCGGGCGATTGCGTACAGGCGGTCTGGCCGCGACAGCCGCTGCGGGGCACCCCGAATCTCGGCGTGATCGACTGCGGGGACGGCACCGACGCGCAGACCGTCGCGGTCATGGACTTCCCTGACATCAAGGCGGCGCGTGCCCAGGCCGCCGGGCGGTGCGCGCGGCAGGCCGGGAAGACCGCGGAAGGGATGGCGGACGCCGGGACCTACGCCCTGGTGCCCACGGCCGAGGGCTTCGCCAAGGCGGGCCGGCGCGCGGCGTGCCTGGTCGTCTCGCGGCACATCTCCTTCGACGGTGAGGTGGGCGACTTCCGCGAGACCGGTATCGACCTCAACCTCCAGCAGATGGCGATCGGGGACTGCTGGACGTACGAGGACACGGCGGGGGCGTACAAGGCGTTGCTGGTCTCCTCGTGCGCCGAGTCGCACACCGACCAGGTGGTGGGCTTCGTGACCGCGCCGCCGGGCATGAGTTCCGGCACAGCTCAGGACCAGGGCGACAAACTGTGCGAGAACACGTTCGGCCGTGTCTGGGTGTCCGATGACGATACGGCGATGTTCGGCTACGCCACCGGGGAAGATGCCTGGAACAAAGGCTTCCGGAAAGTGATCTGCACGATCGGGCCGAGCGACGGCACACCCGTCACCACCGACCACCAGCCCTCCCAGGGCTCCTGACGGCACGCGGAAGGAGCGGACATGAGCGGACGCGCCACGGCGGAACCCGGCGACCAGGAGGCGACCCGGCTGCTGTGCGCCGGGGTGTACGCGGACTACCAGTTCCGGCGCCGGGTCATCGAGGAACTGGTGGAACACGACGAGCGGCCGGTGGCGCCCTCGCTCGGCTGCGATGTGCTGCCGGTCCTGGCGCACGCACTGCGGGCCCGCCGCTGGGAGGCCGTCACCGGGGTGGCCGTACTGCTGGTGTGGACGGCCTTCGCGGTGGTCGGCGGCCTGGAAGCGGTGCCGTTCGCAGCGGCGTGGGTGCTGCTGTGGGGCGCGCGCCTGCTGTGGAACCGCCGCACACCGAACGTCTTCGACCCCGTACGGGCGGAGAGCAAGGAACTTCCCCTGCAGGCCATCGCGTTCGGGGCGCTGTTCCTCACGGGCGCGCTCGGCGCCATCGTCCACTTCCTCGTGCACTGGGCGGGGCTGGACCGTATGCCGGTCTGGCACTGGGTGCTCTTCCCACTACTGCTGGCCGTGCCCGTATGGGTGCACCGGACGCGGCAGGTGGTGCTGATGCGGCGGGAACTGAGCCGGGAGGGCTTCGCGGCCGGGCCGCCGCTGCGGCCGCCGGGCTCCGGCCGCTACCGCCGCATCGGCGAGGCAATCACCCGCGAGCAGTTCTCCCCCCTCGCCCCGTACCCGCCCGTCCGGCCGCTGATCGGCTTCGGAATGCCCTACGACGCCTGGTCGTTCGCGCTGGAGCTGCGGCCGGTGGCGGACGTCGCGGCGGGCGGTGGCCGGCTGACCAACCGCGACGTCCTCGACCTGATCCGCCCGCAGGTCGCGTCGCTGCGGCTGTCCGGCCAGGGCACCGCCCGCGACCGGCTCCGGCAGCTGAAGGTCGACGAGTGTGTCTGCCGTCCGGTGGACGGACCGCGCCGGGAACTGCCCTACGCGACGGACCGGCTGCGGGAGAGCCTGCGGGAGGCCGTGGACGGCGACGGTGAGCAGAGCCGGCACTTCCTGCGGGTGCGGATCACCGCCTGGGGCGGGCAGTTGGTGGTGACCGTCCTGGTCCGGGTGCACACCCAGGGCGGAATGCTGGTGCTGGAGGTGTCCCCGCACGTCCTGCCGCCGGTCCGTGACGACTTCGCGGTGGCCGCCGACGTGGCGTCCGAGCACGACCGGCTGATGCTGCGCAACACCCTGCGGGCGCTTTTCGCCAGTCCGGCCGCCTCCACCGCGGCCGTCGTCTCACTGCTGCGTACGGCCGTCGCCGTGTCCCGGACCTGGCTGCGCCACTCGCCCAGCTCCCGGCCCGGCGGCCCCCAGCTCGCGGTACGGGAGCTGGGGGCCGCCGCGGAGCAGGTGACGTTCTTCCAGGAGATGGACATCAGCCGCTATGTGAAGACCGTGCAGGACCGGGTCAAGAACGGTGTGCTGGAGGCGCTGCGGGCGAAGGGGTACGACACCCAGGAGTTCGAGCAGCAGACCGTCAACATCGGCCGGGGCGCGATCTACGTCGGCCGGATGAGCGGCGGTGTCGCCGCCACCGGAGAACGTACGGAGATCCACTACACATCGGGAGACGGAAACCGCCATGGCACACACAGCGGCGAACGGCGAACCGCACCACCACAGCCCCGATGACAACGCCGGGGCCGCGGGTCCGCAGGGTCGGCGGGGCGGTGACATCAGCGTCGGAGGGTCCGTCTCCGGCGGGGTGCTCAGCACCGGCGCGGACGCCCGGATCGACTACCGGGCGCCGCAACCGCTCGACCTGGAACGGCTACTGCCGGCGCTGACCGCGCTGCGCGCCGCCCTCCAGCCGGACACCGCGGGCTCCGACATCGGCGCCGTGGTGCTCGGTGCCGATGTCGCGAGCGCCCAGGAGGAGATCCGCAGCTCCGGCACGCTCGCCCCCACCCGGCGCCAACTCCTGCGGGAGCGCCTCGAACTGGTCGCCACCGCCGGCGCCGGAGGGGCGTCGCTGGCCACGCTGGCCCAGACGGTCGTCGGCCTCCTGAGCTGAACCGAGCCGGGGGAGCGGCGCTTTCCCGGGACGGCCCCGCGCGCTCCCCGAAGGGCCGGCTCCCGGACGTCCGCGCAGGTGACGGCGGTGTCCGGGGCACCGGCTCCGGGCCGGTCCTGCCTCAGCCGCCGCTCAGGGCGGAGAGGGCGGCCCCTGCGGTGAGCACGGTCACTTCAGATCGCAGCTGGTCGAGGAACACCTCGACCCCCGGATTGGCCTCGACGGAGTAGGCGCTGTGCCCATCCACCCCAGCCGTCTTCGCACCCTTGTTATGCCGCACCCGATCCCATGCCACCAGAGGGAAGGCGGGGTCGGAGACGAGGTTGTGAAGATCATCAAACCGGCGATCAGGATCGTCGGTCGCCCAACGGTGCAACGTAGCCTGGATTCCTGACCCAGCAACGTGAGAATCGGCGCGCCGGTCTGGCCCAATTCGCAACTTCGGGAGGCAGCTGCCCGTGACCGAACCCATCACCCTCGCCGACGACCCCGACCTCGCCCACCTCGTCGACCTGCTCGACATGTTGAGGGGCCCGGAGGCGACCTCCTTCTGGGGCACCGGCCCGCACAGCATCGGAAGCAAGTTCGCCTACCGGCTCCAGCTCATCCTCACCGGCGAGGGCCGCGCCGGGGACCTGGACTACCTCGCGGTCTACGTCCTCAAGTACCTCGGAAAGGGAAACACGCACATCTCGCAGGAGCAGATCCGCACGGCGTTGCGCGGGGTCGGCACCCTGCCTGCCGCAGCCCACGCTGTCAGTTACCTGTGAAGTTGCAACATCTGCGAGTTTCTGACCAGGTGTGCTGCAGATCTATGGGTGGGAATCGAGAGGGTCTCTGAACTGGGGCTATGTAGTTGTCTCTATCTTGATCATGCTTCTGAGCTGGTATGCGTTAGTCCTCATGGGAGATGTTGCATCTTCGTCGGTAAATCATTGGCGGTGGCGGTGGCGGATGTGTGGATAGTGTCGTGTATATGTCATTGACTGCCACGCGACCGGAACCGGTCCGATGCGGGGCGTTGAATAGGGGGCGGGCCTTCGGCCGGGCGCACCGTCACGCCTTGCTCGCATGCTCGCCTTCTGTCCAGGTTGCTCACGCCTGACATGCCAAGATATCCGTCAGGTCCGCCCGCCAACGGTGAAAGCCGCCCGCAGGGCCGGCGCAGCCTGCGTTCACGAGACATCAGCCACCGAGCTGTGCGGATGCCCACGTCGAGATGCCCCTGCGCCCGGGCAAAGCGGTCTCTGCCTCGCCGGACACAGGAGGGCGGCATCGCATACAGACTGCGGATGACAACCGGGGGCGACCCTCATCTCGACAGAATGTGACCCAAGGTACGCAAGGCGTATCTCGATCTCGCCGTGAGGGTCACCGAAGGCATCACCCACACCCACCACAACCAGGATGACGCCGAGCCCCAGCAACGTCCTCACTCTCTCGGCCACAACCAAAATCGCTGCGTACCCGACCCGGCCGAGCAGAGCATGGACTGACAGGAACTCCGCGGCGAAATACCTGCCAAACCGCCGCCCACCCCAACACCGAACAGCCGGCGGAGCCAACACCTCGGCCCGCACCCATCAGATTCGCCTCCGAACGCTCTGCCATGAGTGGAGTGCCCGGCCGTTGCCGATCGGGCGCCTTCGCGAGCGGCTCCGCCGCGCCCGGTGCCGTAACGGGCCGCTTGACGGATCGCGTTGGGTACGGCCGGGTGCGCGGGGAAGCAGATGGCATGCAAGGCCGGCGCTCCGGGTGCAGAGCGCCGACCTTGGGCGGTTCACGCGGCAACGTGAATCCGCTGGGTTCCTGATCGCATGGGTGGAGCCCGCAACTCTCAGGAGCGGTCGGAGAATTCCGACGCAGTGAGCTTCTCGTGACGCCGCAAACATTCGATGAACCTGCGAACCCGCCGCCACCTCTCCTGCCGACAACGAACCCTGCACGGTACGAAACACCAGGTCAGTGCCATGGTGGTCCCCGTATCGGGCCCGGAGCCGATACACAGTGGCGGTGAGAGCCGGCGGAGTCCGATTGGGATGGCACCGCATCTATCACCTGACAGAGGCGGCGCCACGGGACGCTGCGAAGCGGAGCGCCAGATCACGGCCATGGCCGCCCTCACCCGCGATTGATGCCACTGCGGGCCACGGTGGACACCAGCGCATCAATAATTGCCGAGGGCTCGCCCGGCACGAGGTGGCGATGCCACGATGCACACCCCATCTCGGCGTCGGCAAACGCCAGTTGGTGACATTTCCGGAGCCCGCAACACGCCGGCGCGCCCTGCGCGCGGGCGTCGACATCAGGAGACAGAACATGCTCCACACCGCTCGCACGATGGGGTGCGTCGTACCCGGCGCACCCCGCAACAGGGCCTCGGCACCCGATGCCGTGGTCATCGTCGTCATCACGGTCCTGGCCTGTGTGCTGTCGGGCCGTGGCCTGGAAGCGCCGTCGATCCTGGCGGTGCTGGGCGCTGCCGGTCTGGTTGCGGCAGGCACACTGCGCGTCCTGTGCGGCGACGGGCACCGCCTGGTGTCACTGCTCATGCGTGTCGCGCACGCGATCCCCGCGTCGTAGGTTCTCCGGCCGTGGGGCGCAGGGAGAAACCGATCATCACGTCCAACGAGGCGCTGGCCAAGTTGGCCCGCTGGCTGCGCGCCCAGCGCGCGGCCGGGGCATGGTCGTACGCCCAGCTGGCGGATCGCGCCGGATGCCATGCCACCACGCTGCAACGCGCGGCGTCGGGCAACAGCGTGCCCAGTGCGCGGACCGTCCAGGCATATGCACGGGCCTGCGACGCCTCGGCGGACGTGGCGATGGACCTGTGGAGAAAGGCGCGCAGCGGCGAGCACTACGGGACGGCTGACACCCGGCCGGCATCGAGTCCGATCTATGTCGACGGAATCGGCAAGTTCAAGGCCGCCTTGCAAATGCTCTACGCGAAGGCCGGCCGGCCTCCGGTGCGGGAGATGGAGCGGCGGGCGGGCGACTGGGGAAGGCTGCCACACAGCACCGCTCACCGCATCGTGCAGGGCCGGACGACGCCGCGCGACCAGCGTCAGCTGAAGGGATTCCTCATCGCCTGCGGGGTCGCCGAATCGGAACACTTCCTATGGGCTGACGCATGGAGACGCGTCAGCGGGCACGCTCCGCAAGAGGCGACGCCCCCCGTCGAGCAAGCCGAGCCCCCGGAGCCCCCGGCCCGGGACCAGTCATCGAACCTGCACTTCAGCGTGCTCGGCCCCGTGCGCGCCTGGCGCGACGGGGAGCCGCTGAACACCGGCTCCCCGCAACAGCGCGCACTGCTCGCAGCCCTCCTGCTGCGCGCGGGCCGCACCGTGACGACAGCCGAGTTGGTCGACGCGATCTGGGGCGAACAACCCCCGACGGCGGCGCTCGCGGCGATGCGCACGTATGCGTCCCGGCTCCGCAAGATCCTCGGCCCCGGCGTCCTCGACAGCGGATCAGGCGGCTACACGATGAACCTGTCGCCGGGGTCCCTGGACGCGAAGGTCGCCGAAGAACTGTACGCGACTGCCGAGAAGGCCCACCACGCCGACGACCTCGACAGGGCCCGAGCCCTGATCAACGAAGCGCTCGACCTCTGGGACGGCGAGCCTCTGGCGGGCATCCCGGGCCCGTACGCGGAGAACCAGCGCACCCGTCTGGAGGAGTGGCGCCTCCAGATGATCGAGTCCCGCCTGCACATGGATCTGGAGCGGGGCTGCCACGCGGAGGTCGTCTCGGAACTCACCACATTGACCGCGACGCACCCCCTGCGCGAACGCCTGCGCGAACTCCTGATGGTGGCGCTGTACCGCTCGGGACGCCAAGCGGAAGCACTTGCCGTATACGCGGATACACGGAGGTTGCTCGCAGAGGAACTGGGCGTGGACCCGCGCCCCGGCCTGTCACAACTCCAGCAGCGCATCCTGCGGGCGGACCCGGCCCTGACGGAACCGCCCCCCGTAAAGCCCGGGCTCCCGACACCGGTGCGCCCCTTCCAGCTCCCGTCAGCGGTAGCCGATTTCACCGGCCGCGCGTCCCACGTCGAGGAGCTCGGCGCGACCCTATCCGCAGCCGAGGGCCGGGTGATGGCCGTCTGCCTGCTCGCCGGTATCGGCGGCGTGGGCAAGACGACGCTCGCGGTGCAGATGGCGCACCTGGCCCACGCCCGCTACCCCGACGGCCAGTTGTACGCCGACCTGCAAGGCACGGCGGCCCGGTCGGCAGAACCGAAGGCGGTCCTGGGCACGTTCCTGCGCGCCTTGGGTACGAGCGACTCGGCGATCCCCGACACGGTGGACGAACGGGCGGCGCTGTACCGATCGGCGCTCCGCGGAAGCCGTCTGCTGGTTCTGCTGGACAACGCGAGAGACGCGGCGCAGGTCCGCCCACTGCTGCCCGGGACGGAGGACTGCGCGGCCCTGGTGACGAGCCGGGTCCGGATGCCGGACCTGGCCGGAGCGCACTCGGTGGACCTGGATGTGATGTCACCGGAGGAAGCCCTGCAGCTCTTCACACGCATCGTGGGGGAGGAGCGGGTGGCGGGGGAGTGGGTCCAGGCCTTCGACGTGGTCGAGGCGTGCGGTTTCCTGCCCCTGGCGATCCGCATCGCGGCGTCCCGCCTCGCCGCCCGGCGCACCTGGACGGTGGCGGCCTTGGCCGCCAAACTCGCCGACGAACGAAGCCGGTTAGACGAGCTCCAAGCCGGAGACCTGGCCGTGCGAGCCACCCTCGACCTGAGCTACCGCCAGCTGAAGCCGGAACAGGCCCGCACCTTCCGCATGCTCGGCGCGCACACCAGCCCGTTCATCTCCCTGGACGCCGCAGGCAGCATGTTCGGCTGCGGTACCGATGAAGCGGAGGAACTCCTGGAAGACCTGGTGGACGCCGGGCTGCTCACCTCACCGGCGCCCGGACGCTACCGACTGCACGACCTCGCGTGGCTCTACGCCAGGACAGCCATCTTGTAGGGGCGGCACTGTGTCCATACATGAACCGGTGCGACAAGTTCTTCCACATCCGCGCCGCATGCTCCGCTCAGACCTGCGTAGTGCATCGTCCGGCCCGTTTCGGAGTCCGTGCTCCGCGGCCTGTTGGACACCGCCCGCCTTCCTGACGAGCTGCCGTGTGAGTTCCGCGTGCACGTTACGCAGTCCCTGCTGCTGCGCCTCATTCATGTGCAGAAGCTGCACCAGCTCTTCAACGCTATGCAAAACAAACCCCCAATGACACGGATGACTTTCCGCGTCATCAGGCGTCAGGCGGCGGGAGTCAAATGGCGTGCACTCTTCTCCGCGCCATTGTGTGGGCGTGGCTGCGGCTGCCCAGATCATGGTCGTGGACGGGTTCAACTCTCAGGCATGGCCGCCGAGCTCGGGCTGGCCAGGCCATGCCGAGTTCGTCGGGGAGAAGCCTGACGAGACGGGCGTGCCGGATCGGCACTGATCAAGCCGCTGCGGCAGGTCATCGAGTCGATCAACGAGACGTTCAAGGGGCAGCTCGACCTCTAACGACACCGAGGCCGCACACCCGACGGCGTGATGGCCCGCGCCCTTCAGCGGATCCTCGCGCTAACCGCCGCGATCTGGCACAACAACCGCACTGGGCAGCCGGTCATGAGGAGCCGGATCAGGCGGTGGCCGGCTGCGGAGTCCGGGTGCCGCTGTGCTGGGCATCGAACTCGCCCAGCGCCGCGCCCAGGCGGGCGGCGACCTCGGGCAGGGTGTACCTGTCCCCGGCAAGCCAGCGCAGATACGGCTCCGCTCCCTGGAGCAGGCCCGAGTGAGGGTAGGCCACCACCATGGCGCGGTGGATGCCGCGCTCCAGGTGGTGACTCCAGGAGTCGACATCGACCTGATCCTCGGGCGCGGCGACGTGCCCGTCGACGAAGCCGCCCTGGGTTGTGGTGCAGCAATTCCAGCCGCGATCGATGACGCACCGCTCGCACGCGAGCGTGCCGAGCATGTCCGGGTAGCGGCGCTGCCACTCGCCATCGAGGGCGATGGCGTCCCCGGCGAGCGGGATGTTCTTGCGGCACAGGCAGCACCTGATGCGGAACGCGACGGACACGGTGGAGCCCCCAATCACCCTGCGGGCCGGGCTCGCCCAGCCTGACAGCTGGCCGGAGTTCCGCAACGTCGCCATGCCGCATCGGCGCCCGCCGCTGTTCTACGTGCAACAGCGATGCAATACAGGGTGCGGCTTCTCGGTTTGGTGTCGGTGGTGGTGAGAGTCAGTGGTGGTGTTCTGGGTGGGGCGTTGCGGGGCTGGTCAGCGGTTGTTTGTGAGTGGGTAGGCCGCTGTCATGAAGTGAGAGATTGATGGGCGGGATCGCTGTCGTGGGGCTTTATCGCATGGCGGCTGTTGTTGTCTCAGGTTCGAGAGTTCTTATGTGCTGAGGTTGGCCCGGCCGGTGTGATCGTGGGGTGGGTCAAGAGGTAAGGACCGGCCGGGGTGCAGTGCTGCCCAGGGGTTTGGTGGTGCGTCGTCTGCTGGAGCGGCAGCGGGCGGGGGAGCTGTCGACCCGGCATGTGCGAGCGGTCGCTGAGACAGTGGGTGTCTCCGAGCGTACGGTGTGGCGCTGGTTGGAGCAGGCCAAGACGGCCGGGCAGGTAGAGGCGCCGGTCCGGCAGGGGTATGCGGTGTCAGGCGAGGTGTGGGCGCTGCTTGGCGAGGTCGGAGGGAATGTCGCTGAGCTGAGACGCCGGCTGGCCGTGGCTGGTGGTGCGTCGGTGCCGTCGGCGTCGACACTGCACCGGGTGATCCGCAGGGACCGCCGGGCGGGCCAGGCGTTGTTGGCCGAGCGGGAGCCCGTGGTGGCCGGGCCACGCAGGCCCGATCCGCTCAGCGAGCTGGGCTTGAACGTCGTGGCCGGCCAAAGCACGGGCGGGCAGGTGTTTTTGCGGGAGCAGAAGCATCTAGCGCAGGTCCCGGTCCTGGTCCCGGGCGCGCAGGTGGTGCACACGCCCGCTGTGCAGTCGGTGCTGCGGACGGTCGCGCACGCGGCCGGGGTGGGGGCGGTGGTGTGTCTGTACGGCGATGCGGGGCAGGGCAAGACCGTCGCGCTGCAGTACGCCCTGTCCCAGGTGCCGCACCCGGCCCGGGTCCGACGGGTTCATGTCGGTGTGCATCCGACGGTGCCCGGACTGCGCCGGGTGCTCGCGGACGCTCTTGAGCTGGGTCGGCGTCTGCCGCGCGGGGCGGGGGAGGCCGACCTGATGCTGGTGAACGCGCTACGACAGCCCCGCGTGCTGGTACTGGACGAGGCACAGTGCCTGCCGGGGCCGGCGCTGGAGTTTCTGCGCGGGCTGTGGGACCACCCGGACACGGACATGGCACTCGTGCTGGCGGGGGCGGGCAGTGAACGGGTGCTGCGCCGGGTACCTGCGCTGGCCTCTCGGGTGCTGACCTGGGAGTTGGTGCCGCGCCTTGGCCCGCGCGAGGTGGCCACCGTGATGGCTGCCTTCCACCCGCTGTGGGAGGGCGCGACCGAGGCTGATGTCGCGTGGGTGGACGAGCATGTGGGGCACGGCAATTTCAGGACCTGGGCAAAGCTGACCTCGCACCTGACCGCCGAGACCTATGGCAAGAGCCGGGCGGTGGTGGACCGCTGGATGCTGGAGCGGGCCTGCGCACGGCTCATGGGGCCGCTGTGACCAGCGACGCCGGGACGGGAGTGGACGGTGCCCGCTCCGGTGAGTACGGGAATGAGCCGGACGTGCGTGGGGGCCTGCCTTCTTCCTCCCTGTCGGCGCTGCGTGGCCCTGCCGTGCGCCGGCTACTCGCCTTGCGGCAGGAAGGAAAACTGACGACCCGGCATGTGCAACTGATCGCGCAGTCCCTGGAAGTGACCGAGCGCACGGTGTGGCGGTGGCTGGCCGCGGCCGAGCGCGACGCTACCGCGGCCGCCGCTCCAGGTTCCCGGGCCCAGAGTCGGGACCGCTTCACTGTCACCCCGGAAGTGCGCCGCCTGCTCGCGTTGTGGAAGGGCAACGTCGCGGCGGTGCATCGTGAGCTGACGGCCCGCGCTGCCCGGCAGTCCCCGCCCGCGGCTCCGCCGCCGTCGCTGCCCACCTTGCACCGGGCGATCCAGCGGGATCTGACGCCGGGGGAGCGGGCCGGGCTCGCGGGAGGGGAACGGGCCGCACGGAAACACGATGTGTTCCTGGCCCGGCCGCGCGGCTGGCGCAACCAGGTCTGGGAGACCGACCACATGCAGGCCCCGGTGCTGGTCGACGTCGACGGCACGGCC
The DNA here is from genome assembly GCF_042739975.1 of Streptomyces sp. NPDC059080. Lineage (NCBI taxonomy): Bacteria > Bacillati > Actinomycetota > Actinomycetes > Kitasatosporales > Streptomycetaceae > Streptomyces > Streptomyces sp. NPDC059080. Next base: position 10,754 of record NZ_JBHYGX010000008.1, on the reverse strand, counting down.
CGCAGGCCGTGGATCACCTGGTTCACCGACTGTGCCACCAACGCGATCACCGGTGTTGCCGTCACCCCGGGCCATCCGTCGCGGGAGTCGGTGCTGGCCGCGCTGCGCTCCGCGGCACTGCGCGAGGAACCCTACGGTCCGTTCGGCGGTCTGCCGGAGAAGGTGCGGGTGGACCGAGGCAAGGACTTCCTGTCCCGAACGGTCACCGCAGCGTTCGACCTCCTGGACGTGACGGTTCAGGACCTGCCCGCCTACACCCCTCACCTCAAGGGCACCGTGGAGGGCCTGAACCGTGCGGTGGAGAGCATGTTTCTGGCCGCGCTGCCGGGCTATGCCCGCCAGCCGCGCCCCGGCAAACGCGCCTCCCGCCCGAAGGACGAGGTGTTGCTCGGTTTCGAGGACTTCACCGTCCGGTTGCTGGATTGGACGCTGTGGTGGAACACCGAACACCGCCCCGCGCCCTTGCGGGGCAAGACTCCGCTTCAGGCGTGGCAGGACGATCCCACTCCGCTACGGGACGTTACGGCCGCGGACCTGTGGACGTTCACTCTGGAGGACGCTGGCACCCGCACGCTGACCACCCGCGGCATCCGCTTCAAACGGCGCGACTACGTGGGCCCGTGGATGACCGGTCAGGCCGGGATCCAGGTCCGGGTCCGTTTCATGCCCCACCACGACCACCGCATCGAGGTCTACCACGCTGCCACCGGCCGATACCTGGGTCCCGCGGACCTGGCCGATCAGGCCACCGACGAACAGATCAGCGCCGTACGAAGGGCGCGGGCCACCCGTGCCCGCCGCCTGAAGAAGGACCTGGAGGCCTCCCAGCGCGAGCGCTACGCCGCCGTGAACCAGCCTGAGGCACCTCAGCGGCTCGGCGCGCTGACCACCGCGCAGGCCGAGGCCGAACTCGCCCAGACCGCCGACACCGACCTCGCGCAACTCGCGATGCCGGACCTCATCCCGCCCGCCGCACCCCCGGCCGACTGGCGCACCCCTGCTTCCCTGGCCGCGCTGACCACGCCAGGCCCGCCCGTCCCGTACCCGTCCGGCCGTGATGACGCTTCCGCCCTGGACGTCCGCGACGGGCGGGCCGCACCTCCCACCACCGACGAAGACGGAGACGCCCCGTGACCGCGGCCACCTACCAGTACGTCGACCTGCCCGACGCGTCCGTGGTCACCACCCGCGCCCTGCTGAGGGCCCGGGAGAACATCACCGACACCGTTGCCGCGCGCGCCATGATGTGCATCCACGGTGGCGCCGGCTTCGGCAAGACCCTCGCTGTCAACACCTGCCTGCGCGAACTCGAACCCGGCGAGGACGTCCGCCGGGTCACCTTCCGGGCCCGGCCTACCGCCCGCGCGGTGCGCTACGAGCTGTTCGCCGCGCTGGGCCTGCCCGGTGCACCGCCCCGGCGCCCCAGTGAGTTCGACCGGCTCCTGAAGGCCGCCCTCGCCGAGAAACCGCGCACCCTGGTCGTCGACGAGGCCCAGTGGCTCAACGGGGAGGCGTTCGAGTACTTCCGTTACCTGTGGGACGACCCCGCAACCCGCCTCGCGATCGTCTTCGTCGGCGGCGAAGGCTGCCACACCGTGCTGCGTCGTGAACCGATGCTGTCCTCCCGCATCTTCATCTGGCAGCACTTCACTCGCCTCACTCCCAGCGAGGTCTTGGAGGTCGTCCCCCTGTTCCATCCGATCTGGGCCGACGCCGACCCCGCTGACATCGCGTTCGCCGACAGCCGCGCCGCGCACGGCAACTTCCGTAACTGGGCACGGCTGACCGCCCACGTCCGCATCGGCCTGGCCCGCACAGGCCGGCCCCGGGTCGACACCGAGGTGCTGCGGTGGGCCTTCAGTCGGCTGGGAACCGCAGCGTGATCGGCCGGCACCAGGCACTGCGTGGGATCTGCCCCGTACATGCCGCGCGACGTAAGGGGAGGTGAGGGACCATCGGTTCGTTCGGCCCGATCAATCCCCTCGGTGAGATCGGTGTCGATGTCCTGGTGTGCGGCGTCGGGGCCGTCTGTTCCCGGCTGCCGGCTCCACAGACGTTGCGCACCGAGGGGCGTCCGCCGTGCACCGTGGTCCTGGACCGCGGTGACGATGTGCGGTTCACCCGGGCCGCTCTGGCCTCGCATGATCCGGCGGCCGGACGCGTCGTGGTGCACCCCACGGTCGCCTCCCTCGCCTCCACCGGCCGCTATCTGTGGCGCGACATCCTCCACGCACTCGGCGGCACCGCCACGCGGCCGAGGGCGCCCCGCGCGCCCCGGGAAGAACAGGAGCGTGCGGTCCATGCCGCCCTGCAGGCTGTTCCTGCATGCCAGTTGACGGTCCTGCGAGCCCACCGGATCGGGAGTGGCCTGTGGGCGGACCTGGTCCACCTGCACCGCACCACACACGCGAACCTGGTCCTGGTCCACCACGCCGAACTACCGGACGACCTCGCGCATCTCCTGCGCCACTGCGATCACCGCATCATCGACACCTTCGCCGGGATGGAGAAGCTGCACCCGCCCGCAGCGGCGTCTGCGAATTCCTGACCGGGCGAGTGTCAGTGATGCTCTTCCGGCACGCGATGATCCGGCCGGCTGCGCGTGAAACGAAACAACATTCTGTTGTTTCGTTGGGGTTTTGCGGTAGGGTAGGCGTATGGCAGAAGACTCTTTGGAAGCGGCTCGCCGGCGACTGGCCGCATTGCCCGACGATTCCGCCGCCGAATGCACTCCCGCCCGCCACTTGGAAAAGGACGCCGCCCTGTTGGGGCGCCTCCTGACGGCCGCAGCCGCAGCCAGCCGTCGACAAGACGGCGGCCAATGCGAGGACTTGGCGGATGAAGTGGCCGCGGGGCTGAGCTTGTTCGATCAGATGCGTCTCGCGTTGGACCAGCTGGAGACGCGGGTGGTCGTGGAGGCCCGGCGTTGCGAGATGGACTGGAAGCAGATCTCCCAGCACCAGGGTTTCCGCTCCTCCCAGGCCGCCTCCCAGCGCTACCAGCGGCTGACAACCCGCCTCGAAGAGATCCGTCAAGGCATCCGGTAAGGAAGAAGCAGATGACTGACCCGTCGCAGGGATTGTTCGACGCCATCGACTCCCTCCTCGATGCCGTCGACAACAACACGCTGCTGCCCGCCCCGGCCGAACGGGTCCGCCTGCGGGAGGCCGCCGGTCTGACCGAGGCCGCCGTAGCCCAGGCCCTGGGGGTTCGGACGCAGAGCATCCAAGCATGGGAGGCAGGGCGCGCTGAGCCCAAGGGGCAGAGACTGGAGGCGTACCGCAAGCTGCTCGACGGCCTCACCCACCGCTTCCCAGCCCCTGCCGACACCTCCAGCGCGACGCCGGCAGGCAAACCCCAGCAGCCGGACGCCGCCCCCGAACCGACCCAGAACGCCCCCGAGCCCGTCGCTCCACAGCAGTTGCCCTCAGCCGCCGAGCTGCCACAGACCGCATTCCTCCCCGACGGCCTGGTGGTACAAGGCGATCACCAACCCTGCATCCGCTGCGGCATGGTGACCCCGTTCAAGGCCACCGACGGCCGCTCGCTCCACCCGGGCGCCATGTGCCAACCCCGCACCGCCACACCCCCCACAACACCTCCGCAGTACGCCACCCCCCCAGCCCCGGACGCGACCCTGGCCTTGACTCCGGACGCGGCTGCGCCTCCGGCACGCATCACTGCCGCGGCCCCGCAGGCGACGACCGCGCCTGCACAGCCGTCGCCGACTCCCGCTCCGGTGCCGTCGCGGCCGCAACGCCGCGCGAAGTCCGCGGCACGCGCCCAGGCCGAGACCCACACCCTGATCACCCACGCCGTCGACGAGGAACTGCAACGCACCGAAGGCGACACCGAGGCCGCACTGAAAGCGCTGATCAAGCGCGCCATCCCGGACGTCATGACGATGTTCGAAGAGACCCGGGCCACCGCCCGCTACCAGTTCACCGCCTACCCGGCGCTGCCCGACATCCTCAAAAAGCCCTCGAAGCGCGAGCCAGACCAGATCTGGGAGGCCCGCCCCGCCTTCCACCACCCCGACTTCTCCCTCAAGCTCCCCGGCAGCGTCCAGGTCACCGCCCTCGACGCCAACGCCGCCTACCTCTCCGCCCTCAAATGCTGGCTCCCCATCGGCAAACTGGAGCACACCACCGGCGCCGACGGAGTGGACCCCAAGCGCTCCGGAGTCCACCTGATCACCCCCGCCCCATGGCACCACCCGCACCTGCCCAACCCCCTCGGCGACCGCGACACCGACGGGGCACTGTGGATCACCGACGCCACTCTCAGGCTGCTATCGCGCCTGGCCGGACCGAAATACGGCCTTACCGACGCACCCGAAATCCACGAATCATGGACGTCCGGCGCAACAGAGAATTTCCTCGACGCCCTCCGCAAAATCCTCACCGCCGCACGAGAAAAAGCGATCGAGGAAGACGACACGATCACCACCGAGTACATCAAAGCGATGTATTCGAAGTTCGTTTCCACCATGGGCGAGTCGATCCACAACCGCGACATCATCCGCCCGGACTGGATGCACAACATCCACAGCCAGGCATACGCCAACCTGTGGGGCAAGGCATACAAAGCCCACCAGGCCGGCCTCGAAATCATCGCCATGATGGGCACCGACGAACTGCACGTCACCGGCGACTGGCGCCAGGTCTTCACCGAAGGCCGCGGCGTCACCCAGATGAAGATCAAACACAGCGACGCCAAAGCCTCCGGCGAGTACACCCTCGGCAAGGCACCCCGCTGATGGCCGGCACCGAAGAGGGCCGTTGGAGGAACCTAGGCGCCTACCGGGCCCGCGGCCTGCCCGGCTGGGTCGCCCTGGCCGAGGGCCTCGACCGCATGGTCACCGGCATCGAGTCACCCGTCGACACCGAACGCGGCCTGACCGCCCGCCTGCGCTACCTGACCGCCTCCGACGCCGGCTACGAGGCCATGGACCGCGCGGGCATCCACGTCCGCCCCCGCACCCTGATCGCCTGGCTCGCCCAAGAGCAAACCCCCAGCAAAGCCAACCTCGCCCGCCTGGACACCGCCTACTGGGAACTGCGCCGCCGCAACGTCGTCGCCGACCTCAAGCGCCGACTCCACAACCGCGGCCGCGGCACCCGCATCGAGATCGACCCCGTCGACCAGTCCCAGGTCGAACGCCGCCACCAGCGCGACCTTCAAACCCGCTCCATCAACGTCCGCGGCGGTGTGTGGGACCGCGCCGTCGACGCCTGGATCGACGGCAACACCGACGAACTGGACGCCATCTGGGACGAGATCATCAGCACCAGCCTCGGCACCGACTGGGACGCCTACACCCACGTCTCCTCCGTCGGCTGGGCGGCCTAACCCACACACGAACGAAGGGCCCGGAGTCACTCCAATTGACTCCGGGCCCTTCGCCGCCACCGTAAACCCACACCCGCCCACGCTTGTCCAACGAGGTACTGCTCGGAGCGACGCGGGGCTTGATTCGGCGCTGGCGGGACCTACGGCCGTTGCCCAGGTCCCGGGACGCCGGAGTGGGCCACCGCGATCACCCGCCGCGGCGCCGGACGGGACGCCCGTCATGGCAGGTTGCCGGCCCCAGGGCGTCCCCTCAGGGCCGGCGCAGCCATGGGGGTCAGGTGTTGTCGGGGGCGAGGTCTTCGGCCAGCGGTGCAGGGTTCTCAACGTGCAGGGCGCGGGTTTCGAGGTCTACGAGGGTGGAGGCGATTTCGTCCTTGCGCCACTTCTCGGGGTTGTTGTAGGGCATCAGGCCGCCCGCGTAGGCCATGCGCAGCAGTTCGGCCTTGGTGTGTTTGCGCATGAGCTCGTACATGCGTTGCGCCCGCGTGTTGCTCTGCGCCGCCCGAGCCCTGGGCTCTTCCTCGGCCCCGGCGCCGCCTCGGCCGTCTCCGTCGGTCGCCGGCACCCGAGCGTCCGACGGCGCGGGCGGGCCGGGCCTGTCGCCGGCCGCCTCCGTGCTGCCGGGTGAGCTCGGTGGTGGTCCGGCCCACTCCAGCCCGAGGGCGGCGAGGGTGGCGAGCCGGTCCGCATGCAGTTTCGCGCGGCGGCTTTTGCTGTTCGACAAGAACACCCCCAGCTTCACCGCGTGCTCCTGGCCGTCGACCACAACGGTCTCCACATGGGCCCTGGGCACCGTCACAGAGCCCGTACGAGCCTTGTACTGCGCCAAGGCCGCAACCCCCCGATCGAAGGCCGCAGAGCCACCCGAACCCTTCGCCGCCTTGGCCAGAACCTGCGCCTCGGCGGCCGGCAACGGTCCGACACCGAGTTCGACCAGGCGTTCGCGCTGCTCCTCGCTCAGCTGCTCCCACCCCTCCTGCTGCGCGTGCAACCAGGCACCGATGTCTTGACCGCCTACGGTGACACCGGGCAGGATCTCGGCGAGGGTGGCCCCGTCGGCGAGCACCGCGGCGAGCTCCGCGTAGCGCTGCTGCCACTGGAGCGGCCACGGCGGATTCCAGCACCGGTCGATCCGCTCCAGCGCCTGCCGCCGCTCTGCTGCACGTTCCTCGTCCTTGCCCAACCCACCCGCCTTGCGGCAGTTGGCCAGCCATTGGCCGACCGCCACCCCGTCGAGGGACGCCTCCTTGGGCGCAGCGAGCGTGCGATGCACGGCGAAGTACTCCCGGGCGGCGGCGAGGTTCTTGTAGAAGCGGGCATCGGCGACCGACCACACCATGCCCAACTCGTCCAGCAACTGAGCCCGCCACGCCTTCAACGTCCCCGCACGAAACGCCCGCCGCTGCTCGCTCACCCACGCCCCCAGCGCATAGGTTCCGCCGTTGCCGTCGTCGCCGTTGCTCTCGGTCGCCCCGATCGGCACGACGGTGTCCATCGGCACCTGGGCATGTCCCTGCGAGGCGACCCATTTGCGCAGGGCGTTGAGCCCGGACAGCCACAGCTCACTGTCCGGCCGCAGCACCCGGGTGCGCAGGAATGCGGCGATGACGTCGGGGTTGCGGGGCAGGGAGAACCGCAGCAACGGCACACCCCCGCGGCCGTCGTCCTCGTCCTCCTGGCCCTCGTCCCCGCCGCCGACGGCGGCCTCGGCCACCGCGCCCTGCTCCCGGCCATCCTGCTCCGTGCCCTGCCCGGCGCCGCCGTCGGAGGCCGGCTGCTCCTCCTCGGACTGCCCTTCCCTGCCCTCGTCGTGCTCGTCCTCCTCGCGCCCGGGATCGAGGGCCACCACCGAGGTGGCCTTGCCACGGGAGCTCGCGGTACGCAGGACCATGCGCTCGATGAGCCGGGAGTCATGGGCCCGAAGCCCCTGCAACACCGCCACAAGGGGCCGGTACGAGGCCGAGGCCATCATGTCCTCGGGGTCCTCCCCGGCCTGCAGGAAGACCGGCACGACCAACCGCGCCACCTTCCCCTCACCCGGCACCTGACGCAGCCCTCGGCCGGTGATCTGCACGATCTGCACCGGCGAACTACGGGTGTCCGCGAACACCACACCATCGACACCTCGCTTACCGCGGATGTCGACGCCCTCACCCAGCACCTGGCACGACGCCAGAATGCCCAGGTCGGTCACCCAGCCTTCGGCATCCAGCCCGTTCGCGTACCGGTCCAGCACCACCCGCCGGTGGGCTGCCGAGTGCTCCCCGCACAGCCACTCCGCCCCCACCCGCTTCGGGTACACCGCCGCATCCGTCTCGTGCAGCTCCGCGGCCGTCTCCGGCAGCGCCCGCGCGAACGCCATCGCCTCGATCGTGCGCCAGTGGAACGTCATCAAATTCCGCGCCCCGGTGGTATCCGCATGCTTGAGCAACGCCGCCTGCAGGGCAGCAAGCCGCCGACCGCGCACCTCCTCGGGACCAGCGTCCTCGCCCGGGGCCTCGGGATCGCGGATCTCCAGCACATCCACCTCGAACGAAGCAAGGATGCCCCGCTCCACAGCCTCCATCAGCCCGAGCTCGTACAGCACGGGCCCGTACAATTCGACGTCATCCATCGACGCCACCAACCGCCCGCCCAACGCCCCTGAATCGCCCTCAGAGCCGCTCTCAGCGCCCTCCGGGCCCGACGCCCCGGCGCCCACCGCGGGGGCCCACAGCCGCGGGGTGGCCGTCATATACAGCCGCCGCGCCGCCGGGATCCGCTCCTGATCGTGAACAGCCGCCCACGCCTTACCAATTGCCCCACTTGTCCGGTGCGCCTCATCAACCACCAGCAAGTCGAACGGGCCCATCCGCTGGCCGTACGAACCGCGCAGCGCCTGCTCCAGGGCCCCCGGCGCCGCCGCACGCTCCTCGTCGGCCGTGCCCTCGCCGTCGCCGTCCTGGTCGTCCTCCAGACCCTGCGACACCAGCGACGCATAGGTGGCGAACACCAGCATCGGCCCGCTCTCGGCCCACAGCGCCAACTGCGTCGGATTGGTCGTGCACCGCACATCCAACGCCTCCAGCAGCGGATCAGCCCCCAACGAACACACCGCCACCGCAGGACCCTTGTGCCCCACCGCCCGCCACGCCTCCACCGTCTGCGTCAGCAGATCAAGCGTCGGCACCAACACCCCCACCAGCCCCCGGGGCACCATCCGCAACGCCGCCGTCGCCGCAGAGATCGTCTTGCCCGTACCTGTCGCCGACACCACCGTCCCGCGCAGCCCCCGGGCAGGCATCACCCCGCCCAGCGGCCCCGAAAGACCCCGGATAACCGCATCAACAAACTCCACCTGATGCGCGAAAAGCGGAATCTCACCCATCTTATTTCCCATTCCCTGACCCCTCCATTTCCACAATCCAGCAATTCAACGAATCCGCAATTCCGGCGAAAAAATCAGCGCGACGGAATAAACGGCGCGACGGACATGGCACCGTCCTCACCGACCACCACCCGGCCCACCAGCTGCGCCAGCACCTCCTGCGGCGTCAGCCCCGCCCGGGACGCGGCCTGCCGCAACAGCCGACCCGCCCCGGCGCCCACCCACACCTCGCCCCGCACCTCCTCCGCGGCCTCCCTGCGCCGCTCCAGGTGCGCGGCGTGCGCGGCGAGGGCCTGCTCCCGCCGGACCGTTCGCTCCGCCGCCCACGCCGAGCCGACGCTGTCCCCCTCCGGCCCGTACGTCGACCAGTCCGACGCCTCCATCAGGGCCTGCACCCGCCGCCACTCCGCATGCCGCGCCGCCCACATCTCGGCGAGCTCCGCCGGATCCGGCGAGGCCACCAGCCCGCCGGGCTCCACCGGCCCCGGAGAGCGCAACTCCTCGGCCGTCTCTCGCTCCCGCACCGTTGCCTGGGCAACCGCCTCGGCCACCCGCGCCGCCGGCATCCCCGCACCCTGACGCCGCACCGCATCCCGGGCGACGTCCTCGCTGCTCCAGATCACCGGCCGACCTCCTCCGGGTTCGTGACCGCCAGGCCGTGGTGGTCGAGGTAGGCCAGGAGGAACAGGGCCAGGGCCCGGCCGGGGTTGCTGGCGTGCTGAATCCCGGGCGGTTCGCTGGTCCAGCCAAAGGTGGCCTGGTGGGGCCGGGGCCGTACGCCGCCGTTGTGCGGGTCGGGGAAGACGACGGCACGGGTGAAGAAGTCGTCCAGACTGCCGAGCAGTTCCCCGTCCGGGTCGTCGACCTCGCGGCCGCGCACGGTGGAGATGGCGGCCTCCAGGATGGTGGTGAGGTACCGCCGGCGAGCGTCCTCCTGCTGCCGCATCTCGACCGACAGGCTCTCCTCGGTCACCTGCACCACCCGGTACATGCCGCGGTCCCCGTACAGGCCATTCGGCCGCTCCAGCACCCGCCGGGCCTTGGCAACGGCATCCTCGACCGACCGCCCGTAGGCGTAGTTGGTCGTCACAGCAGCGCCAGGGTGCGCCGGATCGGTCCGCTGCCCCACGATCCGGTAGCGGATCAGATCCGGGGCCGGCCCCGCTTCACCGGTCTCCCGCGCCCAATGCTCCAGCCGCTCCTGGTGCCAGCGGTGCACCGCCGGGTCACCATCGGGGGAGTAGGTCAGCCACTCCGCGTCGAGCATCAGGCTCCAGATGCGCCGCAGCTCATCCCGCCGGAGCGCCGCCAGCCGCTCCTCCGTGCTGAGCGGCCGCACTGAGTCCTCGCCGGTCTCCAGTCCACCCGCGGCCACCATCCGCTCATGGATCTGCTCCGCCGTCGTCCCGAAAACCTCACGGTGGATTTCCTCCCGCGCTTCAAAGCGCATTTCGAAGCTCAAGCCTCGGGATGACTGAGAGGGGGATTCGGCGCCTTTCTCGTCCGGCATCGGTTAGCCTTTCCCTGTGAGAAATTCCGGGGGCTTCCCGCCCCTGGGGGTAGTGCCGTAGTTCCACGAACTCTACCCCTGCATCACGGAGTGATGCAGCAGGTTGGCTGAAGTGGACCCAGAAGGGTGGTTCCTGGTAGGATCTGGCGTGCAAGACCACGGCAAGCCGGTACCCTGGAGGTCTGGTGATGGAAGGTTCAGAGCCTGGCAGGTCGTCACCTCGGCCCCAGTCGCCGTCAGAAACAGACACACCCTCACCTCCCTGTAGCCAGCCCGCTTGAAGCTCCGTCAACACTTACCCGAACTCGCTAAACTCGCCCCAATTCCTGAAATGCGAACGCGCATGAATTCCGGAGGAATTCACAAGGCAATTCCGGAGGAATTGCCTAACCCCCGGAGGGGGTTAGCATCTTTACGACCCGTAGGGTCGTGCGTCGTTCCTCCGGAGGAGCTGTCTCTTATAAACAACTCCGAGCCCACCAGACATCCAATCATCTCGTATCCCGTCTTGTGCGTGGAAAGAGG
>NZ_JBHYGX010000007.1:220648-249186 GCF_042739975.1 Streptomyces sp. NPDC059080 | reverse complement strand
CGCCGCGGGGGGGGGGGGGCCGGGCGGGGGCGGGCCCCGGGGGGGGGGGGGGGGGGGGGGCCGCGCGCCCGCCCCCCCCCGAGGCGCCGGCGAGTCGTCGCCGGGGCGGGACCGGGGCGCGGCCGATTCCCGGCTGACGCGCCACCGGGGCGCACCGCCGGGGTGCTCCACCGGGGCGCACCGCCGGGGGCGCTCCGCCGGGGCGCACCGCCTCACCCGCTTGCCCCGGCCCCGGTCGCGACCGCCCGCGACTCCCGCTTGCCTGAGAGACGGCCCCGCCCGCCGCCGTACGGAAGGAGCGCACGAACGTGACCGCGAGCGCACCCCTGCGCGCGAGCGACCGCCGCACGGCGCGCGAGGGAACGCCCCGCGCCCCTCGGCGGCCCGGCCGGGCGGGCGCCGCCACCGTGCTGCTGCTCGTCGCCGCGCTGCTGGCACCGGTCTCCCTGGCCGGTGTCTGGGCCCGCGACCAGCTCACCGACACCAGGCGGTACGTCACCGCCGTCGCGCCGCTCGCCCGCGACCACACCATCCAGAACGCGATCGTCGACGATGTCACCGACGGCGTGATGGGCCACGTCCGCCTCGACGGGCTGCTGTCGGCGATCCCCCGGCCGCAACGCCCCGCGCTGCGCCAGCGGTTCACCCGCGGCATCCGCGAATTCGTCGACAAGCAGGTCCGGCAGGTCGTCACCGGGCCGTCGTTCCCCGCCGTGTGGCGGCAGGTGCACCGCACCGCCCACCGCGCCCTCGACGCCACCCTCGGCGCCTCGGGGGACGCACCCGTCCGCCTCGACGTCGCCCCGATCATCGAGCGCGTCAAACACCAGCTGTCCGCCAACGGGCTGGGCATCGACATCGCCCGCCGGGTGCCGCACACCGGCACCGAGATCGTGCTGCTGCCCGCCGCCTACGTGCCCCGGGCCCGCGCCGCCTACCAGGCCGTACGGGCCACGGCCCGGCTGGCGCCCCCGGCCGCGGCGCTCTGCCTCGCCGCCGGACTCCTGTTCGCCCGCCGCCGACGCCGCGCCCTGACCGCCGCGGCCCTGCTCTGCGCCGCCGCCACCGCGCTGCTCGCCGTGGCCCTCGTACCGGTCCGCTCCCAGGCCCTGGACGCGCTGCCGCACGCGGTCCCGCGCCCGGCGGCGGCCGCGTACACGGACGCGCTCACGGCGTCGCTGCACACGGGCACCACGGAGCTGGTCTGCGGGGCCTTGGTGACCGCCGGGCTGGCCGCGGGGAGCGGGCCGGTGGTGCGGGCGGTCCGGGGCGCCCTGCGGAAGCGGCACGGGGGCTGAGCGGCGGGGGCCGCCCGGGGAGGCAGCGGACGGCCGCCGCCCCGGCCGCGCCTCGCCCCTCACGCCACGCGGCCCCGCGGGAAGCTCCCACGGGGCCGCGCCGGACCGTCTGCACCGGACCGGGCCGGCCCGGGCCAACAGGCCGCTACATCACCAGCACCGTCTTCCCCTGTGCCCGCCCCGCGCGCTGTTCCGCCACCGCCGCCGGGGCCTCCTCCAGCGGAACCTCCCTGCCGACCAGGACCGTCAGGCGGCCCCCGTCGACGTGTCCGGCGAGGATCTCCAGCAGCTGCGGGGACGGCCGGTTGACGAAGTTGAAGCCGCGGAGATTGTGGTCGGTGAGGACATCCGCGTCGGCCGCGCCGATCGTCGACACCGCCGTCCCGCCGTCCCGCACCGTCCGCATCATCGTGGTGAACGCCTCCGCGTCGCTGACCAGGTCGATCAGGACGTCGACGCCGTCCGGGTGGACGGCCAGCACCTGGTCGGCGACGGGGCCCGCCGTGTGGTCGACGGTCTCGACGGCGCCCAGCGTCAGCATCAGATCCGCCATGACCGGCCGCGCGGTGGCGATGACCTCGGCGCCGCGCCCGTGCGCCAGCTGCGTCACAAAGGTGCCGACGGCGCCGGTCGCCCCGACGACCAGCACCCGGCTGCCCTCCCCGATGCGGGTCTCCTCCACCAGGTTGTACGCCGTCATCCCGGCCGTCGGCACCGCCGCCGACGTCGCGTAGGTGACGCTGCGGGCCGCGTGGGCGAGGGACTGCTCATCGGCGAGCGCCAGTTCCGCGTACGAACCGCCGCCGCGCCGCAGCCGCTGGAACGTGCCGTACACCGCGTCCCCGGCCGTGAAGCGCCGCACGCCGGTCCCGACGGCCAGCACCTCGCCCGCCCCGTCCGCGCCCATGACGAGCGGGAACGACGTGGTGTCGGGGTCCCCGAACATCCCGTCCGCGATCTTCCAGTCGATGGGGTTGACCCCGGCGGCGGACAGCCGCACCAGGACCTCCCCCGGCCCTGGCTCGGGCTGCGGCAGCTCCATGAGCTGTGGCTCGGCACCGAATGCGCTGACTGCTACGGCTCTCATCGTGGCGTTCCCTTCCACCCGTCCGACCGGAGGCCGGGCGCGATCGTAAGCACGCCGGACGGGCCCGACGCGGCAGGAGGAAAGGCGGCGCCGCCGAAGCAACTCGTACGGCCCCCGCGCCGCGCCCCATCCGGCCGCCGCACCCGATTGCCGGGGCGGGCGGCCCTTCTCACGGCCCGGAAGACCGCCCCTCCCGGGTGCCCCGACGGCCGTCCCACCCGATTGCCCGGATGAGGGGACCGGCGCGGCCGGGCGGGTTGGAATGGGCGGATGATCCGCTTCGACTCCGTGACCAAGCGCTACCCGGACGGGACGACCGCCGTCGACGGTCTCTCCTTCGAGGTCGCGGAGGGCGAGCTCGTCACCCTCGTCGGCCCGTCGGGCTGCGGCAAGACCACCACGATGATGATGGTCAACCGGCTCATCGACCCGACCGAGGGCACGATCCACGTCGACGGCGAGGACATCTCCCGCGTCGACCCGGTCCGGCTGCGCCGCCGCATCGGCTACGTCATCCAGCAGACCGGGCTCTTCCCGCACCGCACGGTCCTCGACAACACCGCGACGGTGCCGGTGCTCACCGGGTGGAAACGATCGAAGGCGCGGGAGCGGGCGGCGGAACTCCTCGACCTCGTCGGCCTCGACCCCACCGTCTACGGACACCGCTACCCCGACCAGCTCTCCGGCGGACAACGCCAACGCGTCGGCGTCGCCCGCGCCCTCGCCGCCGACCCACCCGTCCTCCTCATGGACGAACCCTTCGGCGCCGTCGACCCCGTCATCCGCGAACACCTCCAGAACGAGTTCCGCCACCTCCAACGCACCCTCCGCAAAACCGTCCTCTTCGTCACCCACGACATCGAGGAAGCGATCCGCCTCGGCGACCGCATCGCCGTCTACGGGCGCGGCCGGATCGAGCAGTTCGACACGCCCAACCGGGTGCTGGGCGCGCCTGCGACCCCGTACGTCGCCGAGTTCGTCGGCAGCGACCGGGCGCTCCAACAGCTGTCGGTCACCGGGATCGACCGGGCCGACCTGGAGCGCCCGCCGCTCGCCCGGCTCGGCGAACCGGCCACGGAGGCGGCGGCCCGGCTGCGGGCCCACGGCGCCCGGTGGGCGGTGGTGCTGGACGACTCCGGCGCGCTGCACGGCTGGGTCGGCGCCACGGAGCTGGCGGACGCGGCGGGGCCGGTGTCCGGGCACGCCCGCCGGATGGAGGCGTGGGTTCCGGTCGGCGCCACCCTCAAGCGGGCGTTCGGCGAGATGCTGCAACACGACGCGGGCTGGATCGCGGTCCTGGACGGCGAACGCTTCCTCGGCGTCCTGACCCCGGCCCGGCTCCATGAGGCGCTGCGCCGCACGATCGTCCCCGGGGAGCGCGGCGGCCCCCGCGCCGCCGGTGAGGTGGCGTCCGTACCGACGCGGTGAACGGGGCGGCGGGCCGGGCTGCCCGCGTCCTTCGCCCCTTCGGCCACGGGGGCCAGGGGGCCACGGGGCCACGGGGCCACGGGGCCACGGGGCCACGGGGCCACGGGGCCACGGGGCCACGGGGGCCAGGGGGCCACGGGGCCAGGGGGCCACGGGGCCACGGGGGCCAGGGGGCCACGGGGCCAGGGGGCCACGGGGCCAGGGGGCCGCGGGGCCAGGGGGCCGCGAGGGCTACCTCGGCAGCAGCCCCTTCTCCGTCAGATAGCCGTGTGCGACGTCCTCCGGGAGGCGGCGCCAGCTGTCGACGCGTTCGTTGAGGCGGGCCAGGTCCGCGGTGGTCAGGACGGTGTTGAGGCGGCCGAGCGCGGCGGCGGCGCGGGCGCCCCCGGCCCGGGAGCGGTTGACGACGGGCACGACGTAGTCGGCGTTCTGGAGCCTGCGGTCGTCGGCGAGGACCACCAGCCCGAACTGGTCCAGGGTCGCGTCGGTGGTCGTGGTCAGCACCATCTGGTCCTGCCCGTTCTGCACCGCCTGTTTGGCCGGGGTGGTGCCGACGCCCTTGGGGTCGACGGCCGCGATGTCGATCCCGTACGTCTTCCGCAGCCCCGGCGCGCAGAACGGACGGCGTACGCACTCATCGCCCGCGGCGAGGCGCACCGGCAGCTTCGCGCGGCCCAGGTCGCTGAGGGTGCGCAGGTGGTGGCGGGCGGCGTAGGAGGCGCTGACGGCGAAGGCGTTGCGGTCGACGGCGCGCCCCGGGGCGAGCACCGTCAGCCCGCGCGGGGCGGCGAGGGCGCGCAGCGCGCCCATGGTGGCGCCGAGGCCGGGGGAGGCGACGGGGCGGGCTCCGGCCCCGTGTGCCTTGGCCTGGAGCCAGTCGGCGAAGGTCGCGGCGTACTCGGGGACGACGTCGACCTGGCCGCTCTCCAGGGCCGGCTCGTACAGTTCGCGGTTGCCGACGGTGACGAGATCGGCCCGGTATCCGGCGTGCCGGAGCAGCGCCGCGTACATCTGCGCCAGCAGCTCGCTCTCGGTGAACCCGGCCGAGCCGACGGTCAGGTGGTGCCGGTCCCCGGGCGCGGCGGTGACGGCGCCCCGGTCCTCCAGGGAGGGGCCGCCCGCGCAGGACGCCAGGAGAGCGGCGCCCAGTGCGAGGGCGAGCGCACGGGGGCGGCGTCCAGTGCGGGGGCGGGGAGCGCGCGGGGCCAGGACACACGCCGGGCCGGACACCCGCCCGCGCCCCCTCACCGCGCCCCCCGTCCCCGCAACCGCCGGGGCCCGCACCGCAGCCCGAGCTCGAACGCCCCCTCCATGACCAGCGCGAACACCGCGACGACGACCGCACCGGCGACAACCTGCGGGGTGGAGGCGAGGTTGAACCCGGCGGTGATGATCCGGCCGAGGCCGCCGCCGCCCACCAGTGCGGCGAGGGTGGCGGTCGCGACGAGCTGGACGGCGGCGATGCGTACCCCGGTCAGCACCAGCGGCAGCGCCAGCGGCAGTTCGACCCGCCACACCAGCTGACCGCCGGTCATCCCCATGCCGCGCGCGGCCCGGACCACGTCCCGGTCGACCTCGCGCATCCCCACGTACGCGTTGGTCAGCAGCGGCGGCACGGCGAACAGCACCAGGGCGATGACGGTCGGCCACTCCCCGTGCCGCCCCAGGGGCGTGAGCAGCAGCAGGACCAGGACGGCGAAGGTGGGGACCGCGCGGCCGACGTTGGCGAGGTTGACGGCGAGCGCCCCGCCGCGCCCCAGATGCCCGAGGACGACGGCGACCGGCAGCGCGATCAGACAGCTCAGCAGCAGGCAGCCGACGGTGAGCGCGGCGTGCTGGGCGAGCCGGTGCCCGATGCCGTTCTCGCCGGACCAGTGGGCCGCGGTGGTGAGCCAGGCGACGGCGCCGGAGACCGCGTTCACGGCTGCCGCCCGGCCGCGACGGGGCGGCGCACGGCCCTCCGCGCGCGCCCCCGCCGCGCGGCGCGCGCCCGCCGCCGCCAGGGCATCAGCAGCCGTTCCGCGCCCAGGAGCAGCAGGTCGAAGACAACGGCGAGCAGCACGCAGAGCACCGACGCGGTCAGCACCTGCGCCTTGAAGTAGGAGTTCATCCCGGCGTAGATGAGGTTGCCGAGCCCGCCGTGGCCGACGATCGCGCCGACGGTGGTGAGCGCGACGGCGGAGACGGTGGCGATCCGCACCCCCGCCATCGCCGCGGGCAGCGCCAACGGCAGCTCCACGGTGAGCAGTTGGCGCGTCGGCCCGTACCCCATGCCCCGGGCGGCGTCCTTCGCCTCGTCCGGTACGCCGTCAAGACCGGCCAGCAGATTCCGTACCAGCAGGGTCAGCGAGTACAGCGCGAGACCCGCCACGACCAGGGCGGACGAGAGGCCGTAGACCGGCAGCAGCAGGGAGAACATCGCCAGCGACGGAATCGTGTAGAGCACCGTCGTCAGCGCCAGCACGGGCCCCGCCGTCCACCGGTGCCGCCGGGCCAGCAGCGCCAACGGCACCGCGACGACCAGCCCGAGGGCGACGGAGACCACCGTCAGCTGGACGTGCTCGGCCACCGCGTCGAGCAGGATGTGCCGGCGGCTGCTGAGGTAGTCGCCGCAGATCCAGTCGTTGCGGGCCAGGCAGTCGTCCGGCGGTGCGGTCACGGTACGAGTCCACCCCGGGGCGGGGCGGGCTGTCGCGCGGGGCGCGTCCGAACGGGCCGGGGTGCCCCCTCCAGGACCACTCCTCATGGGCGGACGCCCCGCCCTCCTCTCCTCCCCGCACCTCTACACAGGGCGTAGACACCACATGTCTACACGCTATGTATAGTTCCCCGGAGCTGGCGGGCAACCGTCCGGCCGGCTGTCGTCTCACCCCCGCGCCGCCCGGAGAGTTCCATGCCGAAGACCGCCCGCCGCCCCGCCATAGCCGGGCTGCTGACCGCCACCTCCCTGATCCTGGCGCTCAGCGGCTGCACCCCCGCCAACGAGATCGCCCCGGCCGACGCCCGGGACGACGCCCCGGCGGCCGACGTCAAGGCCCGCGACGCCCAGCTCGCGGCAGACGGCAAGGGCACCAAGGACAGCAAGGACAGCAAGGACGCCAAGAGCGGCAAGGACGCGGCGGACGGCTCGGCCGTCGACTGCCGCAAGGTCAAATGCGTGGCGCTCACCTTCGACGCGGGTCCCAGCGAGAACACCGACCGCCTGCTGGACATCCTCAAGAAGGAACAGGTCCACGCGACCTTCTTCATGCTCGGCAAGAACCACATCGCCGAGCGCCCCGCCGAGGTGAAGCGCATCGACCGCGAGGGCCACGAGCTCGCCAACCACACCTGGTCGCACCAGATCCTCACCGGGGCCACCCCGGCGGAGATCAAGAGCCAGCTCTCCCGCGTCCAGAAGGCGGTCCACGACCTCACCGGCAAGACACCCACGCTGATGCGCCCGCCCCAGGGCCGTACCGACGAGAAGGTCGCCAAGGTCAGCAAGGAACTGGGGCTCGCCGAGGTCCTGTGGAGCGTGACGGCGAAGGACTACCAGACCAACGACTCGAAGCTGATCACCAAGCGGGTCCTCGACCAGACCGAGCAGGACGGCATCATCCTGCTCCACGACATCTACCCGGGCACCGTCCCGGCCGTCCCCGGCATCCTCAAGGAGCTGAAGCACCGCGGCTTCACGCTCGTCACCGTCTCCCAGCTGCTCTCCCCCGCGAAGCCGGAGCCGGGGATGGTGTACCGGCCCTGAGCGCGGCGGCGCGAGGGGGCCCGCCCCGTTCCCGGACGGACGACGGACCGGGCGCACCCGTTCCCGGACAGACGACGGACCGGGCGCACCCGTTCCCGGACAGACGACGGGCCGGGCACCGGGTGGCTCCTCACCCCGTGCCCGGCCCGCTCCCGTACGCCGTCAGTCCTGCGCGGCGGACTCCACCGGGTCCCGGCGGCGCTCCGCCTGGGTGGCCGGGGCATCGGCCTGCTGACCCGTGGGGTGCTCGGCCGGTTTGCCGTCGTGCGGCGCCTGGGCACCGTGCGGGGCGGCGGGCTTGTGCGGCGCCGCCACGACGTCCTGCGGGAACGTCAGCTGCCTGCTCTGCCACTCCAGCGCCGGAACCACCTCACGCCGCCAGGTGCCGAACTGGTGGCTGCCGCGGGGCAGGATGATCGAGTCGACCGTCATCGGTGCCTTCGCCGCGTGCAGGAAGTCCATCGTCGCGCCGTAGTCCGGCTCACCCTTGCGGCTGCTGGCCACCAGCGCGGAGATCTGCGGCACCGGCAGATGCTTCATCCGCCACAGCAGATCGTGCTCCCGCTCGCGCTGCGCGCCCTCGGGACCGGCGCCGAAGAGGCTGCCGGTCGTCAGATCGTCCTTGATCGCGTAGTCGCCGGAGAGCGAGACGGCGGACGTGTAGATCTTCGGGTTCCGCATCGCCAGCTGGAGCGAGCAGGTGCCGCCCGACGAGTACCCGAACGCGCCCCACGCACTGGCGTCGTGGCCCACCCGGTACGCGGACCGCATCGCGTCCGGCAGGTCCTTGGTGAAGAACGTCTCGGCCTGCGGGCCACCCGGCACGTCCACGCACTCGGTGTCCCGCGGCGGCGCGATCGTCGGCCGCACCATCACCATCACCGTCGGCTGCATGGCGCCCTTGGCGATCAGCCGCCCGGCGTTCTGCGGGATCTGGAGGTGCTGCGCGAGGTTCATGATGCCGCCGGGGTAACCGCTGATCACGACCATCACGGGGAACCGCTGACGGCGGAACTGCGGCTGGAAGTACTGCGGTGGCAGATAGACGAACGCCGGGTTGATCGCACCGCTGCGGCGGCCCACGATCCGTACCGACTCCATCTTCCCGACCTTGTCGGCGGGGCCCTTCGGCAGTCCCGTCACCCGGTCCAGGCCCTGCGGCCCGGCGGGCTGGATGAGCGCGCCCTTGGTGGTGCCGACGGAGGCGTACTGCCCGCCGTTGTCACCGACCGCGACCGGCGCCTTGTCCTCGTTGCCGAGGAGGTCGTCCCAACTGCCGTAGAACTCGAAGCTGTTGTTGACCGCCAGGGCCAGCGCGCACACCAGCGCCACCTGGGTGAGCACGACGGCCCCGAACCTGCCGAGGAGAACCCGTACCCCACGCCCCGACAGCCGCGGCCACTGCCACACCGTCAGCGCGACGAGCACCACCGCCAGTGCCACCACCGCGATTTCGAGCGACCGACTGGTCAGCCCCATGCGCCCCACATCTCCTGTCACCCTCGCAAGGGCTCTCGCCCGGCTCCCGGCTTGCGACCGCCTTTGACCCACAACGGGCGGCTCAAACCGATGGTCACCGGATAAGAGGGGATCGACCGGACATCGGATACCTGTCCGAACCACTTCCTTACCCACACCTTGCCGACCCGTGTCCGCACCGTGATATGAGCCCGCCCCCGCGCGGCCGCATTCACGCACCAGGAGAGGAGCGGTGATCATACGGGAGCCCGCATAACGAAGCGGAATCCAGGTACCCGGAAATGGCCTGGGTGGTGGCGGGTGGCCTCCGGCCGGGTGCCGCCGTGCCCCTTCCTACGGGCTCGGCGGGGGCGGCGTACGGGCTCGGCGGGGGCGGCGTACGGAATCGGCCGGGCCACCTCCGTACGGCCGTCACCGTGGCTCCCCACCTGGCCGGTTCCCGCCAGCCGTCGCCCTGCCCCCGTACCTGGCCGGTTCCGTCCCCTCCGCCGTCCGGCCGCGCGCCGCGAGCGGCCCGGCACCTCTTCCCTTCGGCTCCCGTCGCCCTCCGCACCGCCCCGCGCCGCACCCCCTCGTACGGGCAACGCGGCGCCCGAGATCCCACGGTGACGCCGGTGCGGGCCGCTACCCTTACGTATCCGTCCTGGTCAGGGACATGTCCGCAGCTTCACGGACATACGCCGCACCGACCACCCCCAAGAGAGGTCCGCCGATGGGCATTCGGAGTCTGCTGCGCAACGCTTTCGGTCGCTCCAAGGCGACCCGGGAGGAGTCGGGCACCACACCGAGCGGCACGGAAACGCCGGAACCGGCCACCCCCGCCACCACCATCCCGGAGGCCCGCGAGGAGTCCGCACCCGGCACCCCCACCGACCGGCCCGCCGCCGAAGCACCCGCGGCGGAAGAGCCCGCGGCCGAGGCCCCGGCCGCCGAACGGCCCACGACGGAACGGCCGGTGGCGGAGCGGCCGGTGGCCGAGGTCCCCGCCGCCCGGACGGCCCCCCAGGAATCCACCGCCGAGCCGGAGTCCCCGACCGTTCCGGCCCAGGCCGGCCACGTGGACGACCGGGCCGAGCGCCCGAAACCGGAGCAGGCCCCGAAGGCCGCGAAGGCCGCGGCGACGCCCGACGAGGCGCCGAACCCTGACGCCTCGGTCTCTGACGCCTCGGCGTCTGACACCTCGGCCTCCGACGCTCCGGCGTCTGACGCTCCGGCCTCTGACCCCTCAGTCTCTGGCCCCTCAGTCTCTGACGCCCCGGCCTCCGACGCCCCGGCCTCCGACGCGACCGAGTCCGTCGAGGCCCGGAAGCCCGCGGAATCCACAGAGGCCACGGAGGTCACGGAAGCCACGGAGGTCACTGAGACCAAGGCCCCCACAGAGGTCACGGAGACCGAGGCCCTCACGAAGGCCACGAAGACCGAGGCCCTCACAAAGGTCACGGAGACCGCCCAGGCCACGGAGACCGAGACCCCCACGGAGACCGCAAAGGTCACGGAGACCGCAAAGGTCACGGAGACCGCAGAGGTCACAGAGACCGCTGGGATCACGGAGGCCCCCCAGGGCAACACCGCCCTCCACAAGGTGGAGGCCACCGCCCCCGCCCTCGTCAGCCTCGTCAAGTCCGCCGCCGCGACCCTCGACAAGCACGGCCTCACCACCCAGCGCGCCGCCGTGTACCTGGTACTCGACCGCTCCGGCTCGATGCGCAACTACTACAAGGACGGCACCGTCCAGCACCTCGCCGAACAGGCCCTCGGTCTCTCCGCGAACCTCGACGACGACGGCATCGTCCCCGTCGTCTTCTTCTCCACCGACGTCGACGGCACCGCCGACCTCGACCTCGCCCACTACGAGGGCCGTATCGCCGAACTCCACGCCGGACTCGGCCACATGGGGCGGACGAATTACCACTGGGCCATCGACTCCGTGGTCCAGCACTACAAGAAGTCCGGCACCACGGCCCCGGCCTTCGTCATCTTCCAGACCGACGGCGCCCCGACCTCCCGGCCCGCCGCCGAACGGGCGCTCTGCGAAGCCGCCCAGCTCCCCATTTTCTGGCAGTTCATCGGCTTCGGCGACCCGGAAGCCAAGGGCTTCGACTTCCTCCGCAAGCTCGACGACCTGGCCGTACCGGAAAAGCGCGTCGTCGACAACGCCGGTTTCTTCCACGCCGGACGCGACCCCCGCGCCCTCTCCTCGGACGAGCTCTACCAGCAGCTGATGGTCGAGTTCCCCGAATGGCTCACCGAAGCCCGCACCGCAGGCGTCCTCAAGGACAACTGACACCCGCACACCCCAACCGACCGGCCGCGCTGCCGGGCCCCACCGGGCCCGGCGCCGCGGCCGGTCGGCGTTTCCGTCCCCGTATTCCCCCTTCCCCCCGAAACCAAATAACCGACCCATGGGCCGGTTATTGAGCGGCAAAACCCACCTCTTTCGGCCGCCAGTCAGGGCATCGACCACACGGCCCGTTACCCATGACAGGGTGTCTTCGGCGACCCGGGGGGCGCCCACAGCGAAGGGGAAGGAAACACACAATGGGGGGCGGCATGTCCTTGCTTTCGGAGATATCGCGCATACACGACGGCCAGGGCAATCCGGCAGCACTCATAGGGGAATTCCGGCGCACGCCGGTACTGATCCCCCTCAGCGGCGACAACCTGATGACGACGGAATCCGACGGAATCCGCTGGATCTTCGCCTTCTCCGACGAAGAGAACCTGTCACGGTTCCTCACCCACCGAGGCATCTCCTCCGACGACGCCCCGGACCATGTGACCGCCGTCGGCGCCCGGCTGCTGGATGTCGTCATCCCCGCCATCGGCAGCCCGGCGGGCGTGGCGCTGAACGCCGGCAGCGAGCTGGGCATGCTCTTCCCGCCGATGACCGGCATCGTCCCGGACGCCGTCGCCGTCGACCGCGCCGACACCACCGGCGGTGCCGCATGAGCCCCGCCGACGGCTACGAGGTCGACCCGGCAACCCTCCGCCAGATCACCAAGGGAATCAATGGCGCGATATCCGAGCTGAAGGAATTGGGGTTCGACACCGACGCCCAACTCGGCCACGGATTCGACACATTGGCGCTCTCCGGACTGGAATGCGGAGACCCCGCGGTGGCCGCGACATTCGACACGTTCTGCGAACGCTGGGGCTGGGGCATACGCAGCCTCATCCACGAGGCCAACGAATTCGCCCGCCGCCTCGACCTCTCCGCCGGTATCTACCACGAACAGGAACAGTACGTTTCCACGACGCTGAAGGTCGGCGTCAATGCCGCCATGGGCGACCCGACCAAGAGCACCGAGCAGCTCCGGGACACCTCCTGGGACGGCGTACTGGACGAGAATCCCTACACCCAGTTCCAGCACGCCAATTGGGACCCCGGCTCCGCCGCATCCATGGAGACGTATCTGGAGGGGTACCAGGCCCTGAACCGCACCGCCGAGGACTTCCGGACCTCCACCTGGGCCGGGGACGCCGACCACAACTGGGCGCTGCGCATGATGCCCGGGGCCTCCGGTGCCGAACCGGGCGACCGGAACGACGCCGAAGCCGACGGGGAGAAGCGCTGATGGGCATTGGCGACGCGCTCGACGCACTCAAGCACGGCATCGACTCCGCGGCGGACACGGCCGGAAAAACCTTCGACGGGGTGAAGGAGGCGGCCGGGGAAACCGTCGAGTACGCCACCGACAAGACCGCCGACGCCCTTCACGCCGTCGGCGCGGACGGCGCCGCGCACGCCGTCCGCTCGGCCGGCGACGACGTCGCCGACGTCCTCGGCGCCCAGGTCGCGGAACGGCAGCTCGGCGAGACCGACGACCCGAAGGAACTGATCCACGGCGATCCAGCCAAGATCAACGAGACCGTCTCGCACCTCAAGGACTTCTTCGCCGCCTTCGAGCGCGTCGGCCAGGGCCTGCGGAAACTCGACGCGGGCGCCTGGAAGGGCAAGGCCGCCGACCGTTTCCGGGAGGAGTTCGACACCCACCCGAAGTCATGGCTGCACGCCGCGGACGCCTGCGAGGCGGCCGGCAAGGCCCTCGACGCGTACGCCGAAACCGTCACCTGGGCCCAGCGCCAGGCCCGGTCGGCCATCGCCCGCCACCGCCGCGCCCAGGACGACAGCGAGAAGGCGTACGACGCGTACCACCGCAAGATCGAGGCGTACAACAGCAAGGTCGACGCGTACCACGCCGCCCGGGCCGACGGGGCGGCGACCGGCGACGCGCCGCAGGAACCCGGCGAGTTCACCGACCCTGGCGAGGAGGGCCGCGCCGCCGCCCGACACCTGCTCAAGGAGGCCCGCAGCCAGCGCAACGAAGCGGCCGAGCGCGCCCGCCACGCGCTCGCCGCGGCGCTGGAGCACGCCCCGCAGACCCCGAAGTTCACCGAGCGGACCGCGCTCAACACCGCCGACGGGGTCGTCGGCGGCGGGATGAACCTGATGCACGCCGCCGGCGGCCTCATCAAGGCCGGGGCCGAGACCGTGAACCTCGCCCGGACGATCAACCCGATCGACCCCTACAACCTCAGCAACCCCATTCGCTTCCTGAACAACACGACCACCACCCTGCTGGGGCTGGCGAGCAGCGCCGCCCACCCCGGGCGACTGGCCAAGGGGATGCTCGGCGAAGGCTGGGGCAGCGACCCCTACGAGGCGGGCGGCGCCTTCCTCGGCAATCTCGTCGGCGGCAAGGGCGTCGGCGCCGTCGGCAAGGGGCTGCTCAGGTCCGGCGCGCGCGACGCGGCCCGCAGCGCGGCACGCACCGCCGCCCGGGACGGCGGCAAACTCACCCTCCGCGACCGCGCCCGCATCGCCTGGTGCAAGACCCTCGGCAACGACCCCATCGACATGGCCACCGGCCGGATGGTCCTGCCGCAGACCGACATCCATCTGCCCGGCAGCCACCCCCTCGCCTTCACCCGCACCTTCGAATCGTCGTACCGCACCGGCCGCTGGTTCGGCCCCACCTGGATGAGCACCCTCGACCAGCGGCTGGAGATCGACGCCGAGGGCGTCATCCTCATCGGCGAGGAGGGCAACCTCGCCACCTACCCGCACCCGGCCGTCGGCGTCCCCACCCTTCCCGCCGAGGGCCCGCAGCGCCCCCTGGAGCGCACCCCGGACGGCGACTACGTCCTCACCGAACCATCCACCGGCATGCGCTGGTACTTCACCTCGTACACCGAGGATCTCGCCGTCCTCGACGAGATATCCGACCGCCGGGGCCACCACCACACCTTCGACCACGACGAGGACGGCACCCCCACCGCCCTCACCCACAGCGCCGGATACCGCCTCCTGTTCACCACCGAAGGCGACCGCGTCACCGCCCTCCACCTGGCCGGCGGCGCCCCCGACGGCGGCGACCAGCTCCTCGTCCGCTACGGCTACGACGACGCCGGAAACCTCACCACCGTCACCCAATCCTCTGGACTCCCGCTCCGCTTCGGCTACGACGACGCGGGCCGCATCACGTCCTGGACGGACACCAACGGCAGCAGCTACGCGTACCGCTACGACGACCGGGACCGCTGCACCTGGCAGAGCGGCGTCGACGGCCATCTGCACGCCCACTTCACCTGGGGCGATGCGGACCCGGCCACCGGCCTGCGGATCAACACCCTCCGCAACTCCCACGACCGGATCACGACGTACCAGGTCAACGACCGGCACCAGATCGTCGCGGAGACCGACCCGACCGGCGCCACCACCCGCACGGTCCGCGACGCGCACCACCGCGTCCTCGCCGTCACCGACCCGCTCGACCGCACCACCCGCATCGACTACGACGACGAGGGCCGCCCCACCCGCCTCACTCTCCCCGACGGCACCACCTCCACCACCGACTTCGATGCCGAGGGGCACCCCACACGCACCACCGGCCCGGACGGCACCACCTGGACCCACACCTACGACGCCGCCGGAAACCGCACCTTCTCCACCGACCCGACGGGCGCCACCACCACCTACGCCCACGACGGCAGGGGCCACCTCACCGCCGTCACCGACGCCCTCGGCCACACCACCCGCCTCGAATGCGATCCGGCGGGCCTCCCGCTCCGCGTCACCGACCCACTCGGCGCAAGCACCCATTACGTCCGCGACGCCTTCGGCCGCGTCGTCTCCGTCACCGACCCGCTCGGCGCGACAACCCGTCTCACCTGGACCGTCGAGGGCAAACTCGCCGCCCGCACCGACCCCACCGGCGCCACCGAGACCTGGACCTACGACGGCGAGGGCAACCGCACCTCCCACACGGACGCGGTGGGCCGCACCACCCGCCTCGCGTACGGCCACTTCGACCTGCTGGTGGCCCGCACCGACCCCGACGGCGTCCGCCACGAGTTCACCCACGACACCGAACTCCGCCTCACCCAGGTCACCAACCCCCAGGGCCTGACCTGGAAATACGCCTACGACGCCGCCGGCCGTCTGCTCTCCGAGACGGACTTCGACGACCGCGTCCTGACCTACACCCACGACGCGGCCGGTCAACTTGCCACCCGCACCAACACGTTGGGCGAGGTGACGACCTACACCCGCGACACCATGGGCCGCGTCACCGCCAAGGACGCCGCCGGGCTCGTCACCACCTACGCCCACTCCCCGTCCGGCGCCCTCCTCCAGGCCGCCAACCCCGACGCCACGGTCACCTACGCCCGCGACACCCTCAGCCGCGTCACCGCCGAAACGGTCAACGGCCGCACCATGACGTTCGCCTACGACGCCCTGGGCCGCCGCACCTCCCGCACCACCCCCTCCGGCCACACCAGCACCTACACCTACGACGCCGCCGGCCACCGCACCACCCTCACCACCGGCGGCAACCTCCTCACCTTCACCCACGATGCAGCAGGCAACGAGCGGACCCGCACCATCGGCGACCGACTGCGGCTGGACTCGACGTGGGACGCGACGGGGCGGCTGACGGGGCAGTCGCTGCTGCGGACGCAGAAGCCCGCGCCGACCCAAGCGGTGCCCGGCGTTCCGGGACCCCGGGGCAGCTCGGGCTCACCGGGAGCGGGAGCCCCGGGCAGCCCGTTCGACGCAGGCCGGCCCGGCGGGGGCCCCCGCATGGGTGGGGTGCCCGGCACGGGCGGAACTCCGGAGACAGACGGCGTGCCCGGGATGAATGACGTGCCCGGCATAGATGGCGTACCCGGCGCGGGCGGCATACCCGGAACGGGCGGCGCACCCGGCACGGAGAACAGCCCCGCCGCCACTCTCCTCCACCACCGCGCCTACACCTACCGCGCCGACGGCCACCTCATCGTCCTCGACGACTCCCACTCCGGCCGCCGCACCTTCGACCTCGACCGCGCGGGCCGCGTCACCGCCGTCCACGCCACCCACTGGACCGAGACCTACGCCTACGACGAGTCCGGCAACCAGACCCACGCCACCTGGCCCGACCAGCACCCCAACCCCACGGCCCGAGGCGACCGCACCTACAACGGCACCCGCATCACCCGCGCCGGCGCCTACCGCTACGAACACGACGCCCTCGGCCGCGTCACCCTCCGCCAAAAAACCCGCCTCTCCCGCAAGCCGGACACCTGGCGTTTCACGTGGAACACGGAGGACCGCCTGACGTCGGTGGTAACGCCGGAGGGGGAGACGTGGCGGTATTTGTACGACCCGTTCGGGCGGCGGGTGGCGAAGCAGCGCCTATCCCAGGAGCACGGGATCGCCACCGAGAAGGTGCACTTCTCCTGGGACAGCCTCGTACTCGCGGAGCAATCCACGCAGATCAATAAACACGCCGAATACGTCACCCTCACCTGGGACAATGGAAAAAACTACTCCCCTATAACTCAATTCGAGAAAAAACACAATGAATCTATCGCGTCAGAAAACGACCGCCCCGCCACTACCCAACGATTCTTCGCGATAGGCACTGACCCTGTCGGCACGCCAATCATGCTGGCTTCCAGCTCAGGAGAAATCTCTTGGATAGCGCGGAAAACCGTTTGGGGAATAACCGCCTGGAACAGCAACGCATCAGCGCATACACCACTACGCTTCTTGGGGCAATACTTTGATCTAGAGACGCAACTGCACTACAACCTGCACCGCTACTACGACCCCCACATTTGCCGCTACCTCTCCTCCGATCCACTGGGCCTGACCCCATCGCCTAACCCAGAAACCTACGTCTACAATCCCCATGCACAAACCGACCCTACGGGGCTTTCCGCATGCCAGCCCAAACCCCAACGCCCTTCGCTACACAAACAGGCGACATCAGGGAAAGACGAGTTCGGCAACATAAACTCCGGATCCATGGAAGGAAAAAATCTCGCAGACAAACTACGCCGCGAATCCGCGAACTCCCCGTTCACCGAGGATGGATTCCTGACACAAGAAGCCCTCCATAACTCAGAAATAATCATCGAAGGCGGAGATATAGGAAACCCCCATCTGGTGGGAGAGAAAGGCTCCCCAGGAATGTTCCAAGAAAACGGTGGAGATATTTCAGACTGGGCAAAGTACACCACGGAGCGCCACGCCGGACCTCAAGGTGATTTCGAGGTACACTTCTACAGAAATTACAAAACAGGCCAGATCATACTGTTCGACTACAAAGCAAAATTTTAAGGAAAGCAAAAATGAAGGTCCGCTTCACAGGAAACGCCCACCACGGCACGGAAGTAACCCAGGGAACGAGATCCTTGAAAACAGGAGCCGAGTATGTGGTACTAGAATTCCATGCCAGGGCAGATGGGCGTAATAATCTCCGCATCGAAAGCCTCCCGAATCGACTTCCCGCACTCTTCGATGCACGCCTCTTCGAGGTAACAGACCACCACATCCCTCATGTCTGGCAGGTGTTCATCGATACGCACGGCAGAGTCTCCATGCGTCCCCCGTCCTGGGCCCCGCTGGGGTTCTGGGAAAGTCTCATGGATGGAGAGTCCTGGGCCATCGATCGATACATGGAAGAGAAGTCGAGGATCGAATCATGCTGATATAAATCCTCCGCACATATGCACCGCAAGAGAGCGCAAGTCGAGTTTTCAATTTTCGAAAACTCGCTCCTTTGAGTCACCCCACAGCATCGGCAAGAAATCACAAATATCGCAGTTCTCGCATGACTGCAAAGAAAGCAGAGAAGCCGTGAGGGAAGCATCGTGGCGCCCGGCAACCGACGTCGAACAGGGCCTCCACGAAGCCCGATCCCGCGGAGACTGGGACCGGTGAGCCGTCCAGCCTTGGTGTAATCCGACGATTGGGCAGTGGTGTCTGACCGTGGTGACGGAAGGGATGCTGCCCGTTCCCCGCCCCGATGTGGTGTTCCAGAGCACTCGTCTGGACACCCTCGGTGAGTTTCTCGCGGAGATGGGTTGGTGGCTGACAGTCGACCCCGGGACGCCGTGCGAGGGATTCTTCGTTCCGTGGTTGCAGCCCGACGGGACAACGGATCCCGACGGGACAACGGATACAGCCCCCGCAACTGCGGGACGCTGAATACGCGCCGCCTGGCACCGCCCCCCTGCCAGCCGATGCCCCCCACCAGGCGCCCCCACCCCGCCCCTCCTACGCTGAGTGAGTGAACTGATCCAGTTGCCCCAAGATGTCCCTCGATGGAGCGGGCGCTCCGGGGCGACGGCCGGTGGAAGCAGGTCGGTGATGAGCGGAGACGGCCAAGGGGGACACAGGGAGGCCACCGCGGACGGGCCGCGGGCGGAGCGGGCCGGGGTGCCCGGCGCGGGGACCGGGCGGGCGGAGCCAGGAAGCGGGCCGCCGGTGCGGAAGGCCCGGCCGCAGGCGGGGCAGCCCAAGGGCGCCCGCCCCGCCCCCCGCCGCCGCTGGGCCCTGGTCACCATCGCGCTCGCCCAGCTCATGGTCGTTCTCGACGCCACGATCGTGAACATCGCCCTGCCGTCGGCGCAGCGGGAGCTGGGGATTTCGGATGCGGACCGGCAGTGGGTGATCACCGCGTACACGCTCGCGTTCGGTGGGTTGTTGCTGTTGGGCGGGCGGATCGCGGATCTCGTCGGGCGGAAGACGACGTTCATGGTGGGGCTGGTGGGGTTCGCGGTGGCGTCGGGGCTCGGGGGTGCCGCGAGCGGGCCGGGGTTGCTGTTCGGGGCGCGGGCGTTGCAGGGGGCGTTCGGGGCGGTGCTGGCGCCGTCGGCGCTGTCGTTGCTGACGACGACGTTCACGGAGGGGAAGGAGCGCGGCAGGGCGTTCGGGATCTACGGGGCCATCGCGGGTGGCGGGGCGGCGATCGGGCTGATCGTGGGCGGGCTGCTGACCGAGTATCTGGACTGGCGCTGGTGCCTGTACGTGAACGTGCCGATCGCGGCGCTGGCGTTCCTCGGCGCCGCGATGTTCCTGCACGACCGCCCGGAGCGGGGCGGCGCCCGCCTCGACATCCCCGGTGTGCTGCTGGGCTGCGGCGGGCTCGTCGCGATCGTCTACGGGTGCAGCGAGGCGCGGCCGCGGGGCTGGGGCGATGCGCTGGTGCTGGGGCTGCTGTGCGGGGGCGTCGCGCTGCTCGCGGCGTTCGCGGTGCGGCAGACCCGGGCCCGCCATCCGCTGCTGCCGCTGCACATCGTGCGGGACCGCAACCGCGGCGGCGCGTTTCTGACGATGGCGCTGGCCACCATCGCGCTGTTCGGCATGTTCCTTTTCCTGACCTATTACTTCCAGGCCGTGCGCGGCTATTCGCCGGTGAAGGCCGGAATGGCGTTTCTGCCGATGACCACCGCGATCATCGTCGGCTCGACGCAGATATCGGCGCGGCTGCTGCACCACCTCCCGCCGCGGCTGCTGATGGTGCCCGGGGCGCTGCTGGCGGCGGGCGGGCTGTATCTGCTGACGTTCCTGACCGCGCGCTCCCCGTACGTCTCGCACGTACTGCCCGCCGAACTCCTCGTCGGGCTGGGCATGGGCCTGATCTTCATGCCGGTGATGGCCACCGCCACCTCCGGGGTCGCGGCGCGGGACGCCGGGGTCACGTCGGCGACCGTCAACACGGCGCAGCAGGTGGGCGGTTCGATCGGGACGGCGCTGCTGAACACCATCGCGACGTCGACCGGGGCGGTCTATGTCGCGGACCGGCTGGCGGCCGCGGCGCGGGCCGGACAGCTGACGCCCACGGTGCACGCCGCCCTCGTCAAGGACGGGGTGGTGCACGGCTTCACCGTCGCGATCGGCGTCTCCGCGACGGTGATGCTGCTGGCCGCCTTCGTCGCGGGCCTACTGGTCACGGCCCGGGCCCCGCGGCACCGCCCGGCGCCCGGCCCCGACGCCGCCACCACGACGGACACCACGCGCACGGGCACCACGCGCTGAGCAGGGACGGAGCCCCGGGTACGCCCCTCGCCCGCCGCATTGCCGGCGGAAATGCCTGCGAATTGGCGGCGCCCGGTCCAGTACGATATTGACGTTCCGTAAAGCAATTCCTCACTCACCGTAGCGACTTGGGAGCAGCCGGCAATGGCTCGACACCTCATCACCAGCGCCCTTCCGTACATCAACGGGATCAAGCACCTGGGCAACATGGTGGGGTCCATGCTCCCGGCCGATGTGTACGCGCGCTATCTGCGCAAGCGCGGGCACAACGTCCTCTACATCTGTGCGACGGACGAGCACGGCACCCCGGCGGAGCTGGCCGCGAAGGCCGCGGGGCAGTCGGTGGACGCGTTCTGCGCCGAGCAGCACGACAAGCAGAAGGCGATCTACGACGGCTTCGGTCTGGAATTCGACCACTTCGGCCGCAGTTCCTCGCAGCAGAACGTCGAGCTGACGCAGCACTTCGCGCGCAAGCTCCACGAGAACGGCTTCATCGAGGAGCGGGCGATCCGCCAGGTGTACTCCAACACCGACGAGCGGTTCCTGCCCGACCGCTACATCGTCGGCACCTGCCCGCACTGCGGCTACGACAAGGCCCGCGGCGACCAGTGCGAGAACTGCACCCGGGTGCTCGACCCGACCGACCTGATCGACGCCCGCTCGGCGATCAGCGGCAGCGGTGACCTGGAGGTCCGCGAGACCAAGCACCTCTTCCTCCTCCAGTCGAAGCTCCAGCACGAGGTCGAGGGCTGGCTGGCCGGCAACGGCAGCAAGGAGTGGCCGACGCTCGCCTCCTCCATCGCCCACAAGTGGCTGACCGAGGGCCTCCAGGACCGCGCCATCACCCGCGACCTCGACTGGGGCGTCCCCGTCCCCGCCGACGTCTGGCCCGAGCTGGCCGCCGAGGGCAAGGTCTTCTACGTCTGGTTCGACGCGCCGATCGAGTACATCGGGTCGACGAAGGAGTGGGCGGACGCTGCGCGGGACACAGCTCCGGAGAGCCGCGACTGGAAGTCGTGGTGGTACGAGGCGGACGACGTGCATTACACGGAGTTCATGGCCAAGGACAACGTCCCGTTCCACTCCGTGATGTTCCCGGCCACCCAGCTGGGCACCCGTGAGCCGTGGAAGAAGGTCGACTTCCTCAAGGCGTTCAACTGGCTCAACTACTACGGCGGGAAGTTCTCCACCTCCCAGCAGCGCGGCATCTTCACCGACGCCGCGCTGGAGCTGCTGCCCGCCGACTACTGGCGCTACTTCCTGATGGCCCACGCGCCGGAGTCCGACGACACCTCCTTCACCTGGGAGCTGTTCTCCTCCTCCGTCAACAAGGACCTCGCCGACACCCTCGGCAACTTCGTCAACCGCGTGCTGTCGTTCTCCCGCAAGCGGTTCGGCGACGAGGTCCCGGCCGGTGCCGAGGCGGGCGAGGCCGAGCGGAAGCTGGGCGAGGAGATCGCGCGGCTGCTCGCGGAGCACGAGGCCCACATGGAGGCGCTGCAGTTCCGCAAGGCCACGGCGTCGCTGCGCGCCCTGTGGAGCGCGGGCAACTCCTACCTGGAGGAGAAGGCCCCCTGGCTGGAGATCAAGACCGACAAGGACGCCGCGGCGCTGACACTGCGCACTGCGATGAACCTCATCCACCTCTACGCGGTGGTCTCCGAGCCGTTCATCCCGGCGTCGGCGAAGGCCATGCGCGGCGCGTTCGCGCTGGCGGACGACACCGCGGCGTGGGTCACCGGCGAGGAGGCCGCGGCGCTGGCGTTCGTCCCGGCCGGTACGCCGTTCACGGTGCCGCCGGTCCTCTTCGCGAAGATCACCGAGGACGACCTGGAGGCGTACCGCGCGCGCTTCGGCAGCGGTGACGACGCGTAGCCACGACGGGCCCCACGTGCGGCGAAGCCCCCGCGACCTTTCGGAAAGGTCGCGGGGGCTTCGCCGTATGCGGTGCCTGGGTCAGCCCTGGGTCTTCACCTGCGGCTTGCGGATGCTGAGGTGCAGCTCCTTCAGGCGCGCCTCCTCGACCTCGCTGGGCGCGCCCATGAGGAGGTCCTGGGCGTTGCCGTTGAGCGGGAAGGCGATGGTCTCGCGGATGTTGGGCTCGTCGGCCAGCAGCATCACGATGCGGTCGACGCCCGGGGCGATGCCGCCGTGCGGCGGGGCGCCGAACTTGAAGGCGCGGAGCATGCCGCCGAACTCCGCCTCGACGGTCTCCTTGTCGTAACCGGCGAGGGCGAACGCCTTGTACATGACGTCCGGCTCGTGGTTACGGATCGCGCCGGAGGACAGCTCGGTGCCGTTGCAGACGATGTCGTACTGCCACGCCAGGATGTCCAGCGGGTCCTTGGTCTCCAGCGCTTCCAGGCCGCCCTGGGGCATGGAGAACGGGTTGTGGGAGAACTCGATCTTGCCGGTGTCCTCGTCCTTCTCGAACATCGGGAAGTCGACGATCCAGCAGAAGCGGAACTCGTCCTCGACGAAGTGACCGGTGCGCTTGGCCGCCTCGACGCGGACCGCGCCCATGATCTTGGAGACCTCGCCGAACTCACCGGCGCCGAAGAAGACGGCGTGGCCGGGTGCCAGGCCCAGGGCCTCGACGAGCTCCTTGGTGTCCTCGTCGGTGAGGAACTTGGCGATCGGGCCGGTCAGCTCGTTGCCGTCGCCGACGCGGATCCAGGCCAGGCCCTTTGCGCCCTGCTGGACGGCGAAGTCGCCCATCTGGTCGAAGAACTTCCGCGACTGGCCCGCGGTGTCCGGCACGGCCAGCGCGCGGACGTGCTTGCCGGCGAACGCCTTGAAACCGGAACCGGCGAAGACGTCCGAGACGTCCACCAGCTCCAGCTCGGCGCGGAGGTCCGGCTTGTCGGAGCCGTACTTCAGCATCGACTCGCGGAACGGGATGCGCGGGAACGGCGAGGTGACCGTGCGGCCGGTGCCGAACTCGGTGAACAGCTCGGTCATGAGCTGCTCGATCGGCTGGAAGACGTCCTCCTGCTCGACGAAGCTCATCTCGACGTCGAGCTGGTAGAACTCGCCCGGCGAGCGGTCGGCGCGGGCGTCCTCGTCGCGGAAGCAGGGCGCGATCTGGAAGTAGCGGTCGAACCCGGCGATCATCAGCAGCTGCTTGAACTGCTGCGGCGCCTGCGGCAGCGCGTAGAACTTCCCGGCGTGCAGCCGCGAGGGGACGAGGAAGTCGCGGGCGCCCTCGGGGGAGGTGGCCGAGAGGATCGGGGTAGCCATCTCGTTGAAGCCGAGCGCGGTCATCTTGTGCCGGATGGCGGAGATGACGGCGGTGCGCAGCAGGATGTTGCGGTGCATCCGCTCGCGGCGCAAGTCGAGGAAGCGGTACTCCAGGCGCTTCTCCTCGTTGACTCCGTCCTCGGCGTTGATGGTGAACGGGATCTGCTCGGCGGCGCCCAGCACCTCGACCTCGGAGACCTCGATCTCGATCTCGCCGGTCGGCAGGTCGGGGTTGACGTTGTCCGCGCCGCGGGCGCTGACCTTGCCGTCGATGCGGACGACGGTCTCCTTGGTCAGCGAGGAGAGCGTCTCGTTGGCGGGGGTGCCGGGACGGGCGACGAGCTGCACCAGGCCGTAGTGGTCGCGCAGATCGATGAAGAGGATGCCGCCCAGGTCACGTCGATTGTGCAGCCAGCCGCTGAGGCGGACGTCCGTGTCGACGTCCGCGGCCCGAAGCTCGCCGCAGGTGTGGGACCGGTACCGATGCATCGCTCATCCAAGTCGTCGCGAGTCGAGGTGGGGAGGCCGCACACGGACGCTGCCCGTCCGTGGCCGAACCGCTGCCGTCCGTGGAGGACCGCCCCGGGTATGTGATAACCGCTCCAGGTTACCGTCCCGGCGCTGGGGGCTGGGTTGGCATATACGTGACACCGGGCCGGGGGTGGCGGTACGGGGCCGGGCGCGGGGCGCGGGCCCGCCCGTAGCGGCCCACCGCGTTGGTGGCGCCCGGAGGAATCAACTTAAAGTGAGGCAATGCGCACGAAGGATCTTCTGGCCGCCCTCGCGACCGGCCTGTGGCGCTGGGACGACGCCTCGGGACGGGTCCGGCTCGACGCCGAGGCCGCCCGGCTGCTCGGGCTCCCGGCGCGGACCGTGGAACTCTCCGAGGCGACCGTGCGGTCCCGTTTCCACCCGGTCGACTTCGCCGAGATCAACGGCGTGGTGCGGCTCGCCGCCGCCGAGCGGAGCCCCGCCGAGTCCCGGCTGCGCATCGTCGACGCCGACGGCCGGGTGCTGCGCACCGTCCGCTCCCGCTTCCGCCCGCTGCGGTGCGAGGGCGCCTTCACCCTGCTCGGCACGCTCCAGGAGGTGCCCGGCCCACAGCCCGACGCCACCGCCGTACGCACCCCCGTCACCGGCGACTGGCGGCGCTCGCGCGAGGCGTTCCTGCTGGACGCCGGGCGGGCGCTGGCGGAGGCACGGTCCACCGCGGAGGTGCTGCGGGTGGCGGCCGGGCTGTCGATGCCGGGGTTCATACCCGACGGCCTCGCCGTCTTCGGCATCGTCGGCGGGCGCCTCACCGTCATCGGCCACCACGGCCAGCCGACCGGCGACGAGCGGCCGTTCACCGATATGACGACGGACACCGACTACCCGGCGGCCGAGGTCGTCCGGACCGGGCGGGCCATCTACCTGCCGACGCCCGAGGCGTACCGCGCCCGCTACCCCACCGCCTGGCCGCTCGCCGCCCGCTTCGCGCGCACCTCGTGGGCGTTCCTGCCGCTTCGCCACCTGCCTCTACATCGAGGTCGACCCGGCGACCGGACTGCTGGACATCGCCCGGGCCGGGCACCCCGAACCGGCGATCCGCACCGCCGACGGCAGCATGCTGGTCCGCGCCACGGCGGGCGGGCTGCCGCTGGGCATCGCGCCGGACACCGACTACCCCACCACCCGGCTGGTCCTGGAGCCCGGCGAGACGATGCTGGTCTGCACGGACGGGCTCATCGAGACCGGCGGACACGACCTGGAGACCGGCTGGGCCCGGCTGCACGACGTCGTCGCATCCCATCCGGACGGGGTGGCCGACGGGGGCCTGGAGCGGCTGGCGGACGCGCTGGTGCAGGCCGTCCACGGCCCGCCCTCGCACCACATGACCGGGCCGCTGGTGGACCGGCGGGAGGACGACATCGCGATGCTGCTGCTGTCCCGGGACGCCGCCGCGTGCCGGGTGGGCGCGGGCGGCCCGGCGGTACGCCCGGTGCGGCGCACGGTGCTGACCGTCGCCCAGGTCGAGCCGGAACGGATCGCCGAGGCCCGCGCGCAGATCCGCGACGTGCTGCACGACTGGGCCGACCCGGAACAGGTGGACGCCGCGGTGCTGCTCGTCTCCGAGGTCGTCACCAATGTGCTGACACACACCGACGGGGACGCGCTGCTGGTCATCGCATTGTCGGGCCCGGCCGGCCGCCGCCGGATGCGGGTCGAGGTGACCGACGCCAGCGACGAGCTGCCACACCGCCGCAGCCCCGGCGAGCTGGCGTCCTCGGGCCGCGGCCTGGTGCTGATGGAGCTGCTGGCCGGGGCGTGGGGTGTGGAACCGCGCGGCGACGGCAAGTCGACATGGTTCGAGATCTACGAGGACGCGGGCGGCGACGGTCCGGCGGAGCCGGACGCCGGTGGGGCGTGCTACGCGGGCGCGGAGCCGGGCTCCTCCGGGTCCGCGGCGTCCGGCCCGGAGGAGTCGGTGGCCGAGCTGACGTAGTGGCGGCGCAGTTCGTGGAGCGCGCCGAAGGCGGCGGCGGTCAGCGGCACGGCCAGCAACATGCCGAGGATCCCCGCAACCCCGGCACCCGCCGTGATCGCCAGCATGACGACCGCCGGGTGCATCTGGACGGTACGGCTCTGGATCATCGGCTGGAGGACATGGCCCTCCAGCACCTGCACCGCGAGGACCAGCCCGAACGCCCACAGCGCCTTGACGAAGCCGCCCTCGGCGAGCGCCACCAGGATCGCGACGGCGCCCGAGATGAAGGCGCCGAGGTAAGGGATGTAGGCGCCGACGAAGACCAGCGCGCCCAGTCCGAAGGCGTTGGGGACGTCCAGGACCAGCAGTCCGACGGTGATGCAGGTGGCGTCGATCAGGGCGATGAGGGTGGTGCCGCGCATGAAGCCCTCGACCGCCTGGAAGCCGCGGCGGGCCATCCCCTCCAGCTGCGGCGCGGAATCACCGGGCGCCCAGTCACGCAACGCGGCCAGCGCCTTGCCCGAGTCGCGGAGGAAGAAGAAGGTCAGCAGCAGCGCGAGGACCGCCGCCGCGATGAACTGGCCGACGACGCTGACGCCCGCCAGCAGCCCCGTGGCGGCGGTGGTGCCGAACCTGCTGATCAGCGATTTGGCGTTGGTGGCGAGGTCGTCGAGGGAGGTACCGGCGGCACCGAAGTGCCGGGAGAGCTGCTTGGCCGCCTCCTTGAGCGAGGCGATGATCTGGTCTCCGGTGTCGACCAGCGCGCTCACCACGACATAACCAGCGCCGCCGACCACGATCACCAGGACGGCGCAGGTCAGCCCGGCGGCCAGCGAGCGGTTGAGCTTCATCGCCACCATCCGCCGGTACACCGGCCCGAGCAGCGCGCTGCCCAGCAGGGCCAGCAGGACGGGGGTGACGGCGGCGTTCAGCTCCATACTGAGCCAGACGCCGACCGCGATCACGCCCGCCACCAGCAGCGCCACCGCGCACCAGGCGGCGGTCCGGCGGGCGGCAATCGGAAGCAGCGGCGCCTCGCCGCGGGGCCGGTCTCTCTTCAGGTCGTTTTGCACCCGAACAGTCCACCATGTGCACCGGGCGACCGTCCGCCGTGGCACGAAGGTGGCGGGCCCGGCGCCCCGGCCCGGCACGGCCGTACGAGGGCGCCGGGCTCGGCCCGTGTTTCACGTGAAACACGGGCCGAGCCGTTTCACGTGAAACCTGGCACGCCGCGCTTCCCGTTTCACGTGAAACGGGAAGCGCGGTACGTCCGTGCCCGCCCCCGCGGGGACCGCGCTCAGCTCTCCTCTGCGGGAACGGTCCCGAGCCGTCCGGCCTGGAAGTCCTCGAATGCCTGGGCCAGTTCGGCGTGGGTGTTCATCACGAATGGGCCGTAGTGCATCATCGGCTCCCGGATCGGCTCCCCGCCCAGCAGCACGACCTCGAAGTTCGGGCTGCGGGTCTCCTGGCTCTCGTCCGCCCGGATGGTGAGCGAGTCGCCGGTGCCGAAGACGACCGCCTGCCCGGTCCGGAACGGACGGCCTTCCGCGCCCGCCGAGCCGCGCCCGGCGAGCCCGTACGCGAGGGCGTTGAAGTCGGCCCGCCACGGCAGGGTCACCTCCGCACCCGGGTTGACCGAGATGTGGAGCATGCTGATCGGCGTGTGCGTGATGCCGGGACCCTTGTTGCCGTCGAGGTCACCGGCGATCAGCCGCAGCAGCGCGCCGCCGTCGGCGGAGGTGAGCAGCTTGACCTGGCCGCCGTCGATGTCCTGGTAGCGCGGCGCCATCATCTTGTCGCGCTTGGGGAGGTTCACCCACAGCTGGAGGCCGTGGAAGAGCCCGCCCGACATGACGAGCGACTCCGGCGGCGCCTCGATGTGCAGCAGCCCGGACCCGGCGGTCATCCACTGGGTGTCGCCGCCGTTGATGACCCCGCCGCCACCGTGCGAGTCGCGGTGCACGAACGTGCCGTCGATCAGATAGGTGACGGTCTCGAAGCCGCGGTGCGGGTGCCAGGGCGTGCCCTTGGGCTCCCCGGGCGCGTACTCCACCTCGCCCATCTGATCCATCATGATGAACGGGTCGAGGTGCTTGTAGTCGATCCCGGCGAACGCCCGGCGCACCGGGAAGCCCTCGCCCTCGAAGCCGCTCGGCGCGGTCGCGACGGCCAGCACGGGACGGGGACGCGCCTCGGCGGGTGCCGCCACACGCGGCAGGGTCAACGGATTCTCAACGGTCACTGCGGGCATGACGGCCTCCTCGGTCGTTCGTATGTCAACTTAGTTGAATACTGAACAACCTGCAAGGCGTACGGCATTCCCCGTCGCATCACCGCAGGCCGGCGCGGAATTTTCCGGCACCACGGCGCACCGGAGGGGGCGGCCCCCGCCGGGGGGGGGGCGCCACGGGGCGGGGGGGGGGGGGGGGTGGTGAGGACAAAAATGCGGACGCGCCTGGGAAACAACAAGCACAACACCAGAG
>NZ_JBHYGX010000007.1:177257-220638 GCF_042739975.1 Streptomyces sp. NPDC059080 | reverse complement strand
ACTCCCTCCGACTCAGCGCCCTCCGCTCGACCCGCTGGGCGGGTGGCGTTTCCCACCCCCCCCCCCCGGCCGCCCGGCGCGGGCCGCGCGGCGGGCCCCCCCCCCCCCCCCCCCCGGGTCAGGGGAGGCGGGTCAGCCGTACATCTGGCGCATCGCGAAGTCGACCATCTGCTCCACGGCCTTCGCGTCGAAAACCATCCGGTGGTCGCCCTCCATGTCGAGGACGAAGCCGTACCCGGTGGGCAGCAGGTCGAGCACCTCGGCGCCGGTGATGACGAAGTACTTGGACTCCTTGCCCGCGTACCGCCGCAGCTCCTTGAGCGAGGTGAACATCGGGATCACCGGCTGCTGGGTGTTGTGCAGCGCCAGGAAACCGGGGTTGTCGCCACGCGGGCAGTAGATCTTCGAGGTGGAGAAGATCCCCTGGAAGTCCTCGGCGGACATCGAGCCGGTGGTGAAGGCGCGCACCGCGTCCGCGAGCGAGGGCGGGGACGGCTCCGGATACAGCGGCTGCTCGCCGTAGCCCCCGGAGGGAGGTTGCTGCGGCGGGGGCGGCGCACCGTACTGCTGCCCTGCACCCGCGTTCTGGTCGTAGCCGTACATGCGGCACAGCGTACTGAGTCGGGAGGGGACGCTCGTCACAGATGGCCGGATAGGGGTTGCTTCTTATTACCGATGGGTAGCATTATCGGAGCTACCTGCTGGTAATTGCGTGACGGGGCCCTCGCGCCGCACGGGATCTCGCGACGAGGCGCCACGCGCCACTCTCTTGCTGAACTGATACGGAGCCGTACCCATGGGGCACTACAAGTCGAATCTCCGCGACATCGAGTTCAACCTCTTCGAGGTGCTCGGCCGTGACAGCGTCTACGGCACCGGTCCGTTCGCGGAGATGGATGTCGACACCGCCAAGAGCGTGCTGTCGGAGATCGCCCGGCTCTCGGAGAACGAGCTGGCCGATTCCT
The DNA here is from genome assembly GCF_042739975.1 of Streptomyces sp. NPDC059080. Classification (NCBI taxonomy): domain Bacteria; kingdom Bacillati; phylum Actinomycetota; class Actinomycetes; order Kitasatosporales; family Streptomycetaceae; genus Streptomyces; species Streptomyces sp. NPDC059080. The sequence goes on along the minus strand of NZ_JBHYGX010000007.1, from coordinate 219,673 downwards.
TCACCGACGCCGACCGCAACCCGCCGGTCTTCGACCCGGAGACCAACACCGCGCCGGTCCCGGACACCTTCAAGAAGAGCTACCAGGCGTACATGGACGCCGAGTGGTGGCGGCTGGGCATCCCGGAGGAGATCGGCGGCACCACCGCGCCGCGCTCGCTGCTGTGGGCCTTCGCCGAGACGATCCTGGGCGCCAACCCGGCGGTCTGGATGTACGCCTCCGGCCCCGCCTTCGCGGGTGTGCTCCACGACGAGGGCACCGAGGAGCAGCACCGCATCGCGCAGCTGATGGTGGACAAGCAGTGGGGCTCCACCATGGTGCTGACCGAGCCGGACGCCGGTTCGGACGTCGGCGCCGGGCGCACCAAGGCCGTCCAGCAGGAGGACGGCACCTGGCACATCGAGGGCGTGAAGCGCTTCATCACCTCCGGTGAGCACGACATGTCCGAGAACATCGTGCACTTCGTCCTCGCCCGCCCCGAGGGTGCCGGTCCGGGCACCAAGGGTCTGTCGCTCTTCATCGTCCCGAAGTACGACTTCGACTGGGAGACCGGCGAGCTGGGCGAGCGCAACGGCGCCTACGCCACCAACGTCGAGCACAAGATGGGCCTCAAGGCGTCCAACACCTGCGAGATGACGTTCGGCGCCAACCACCCGGCCAAGGGCTGGCTGCTCGGCGAGAAGCACGACGGCATCCGCCAGATGTTCAAGATCATCGAGTTCGCGCGGATGATGGTCGGCACGAAGGCCATCGCCACCCTCTCCACCGGCTACCTCAGCGCGCTGGAGTACGCCAAGGAGCGCGTGCAGGGCCCGGACCTCGCGGCCTTCACCGACAAGGCCGCCCCGCGCGTCACCATCACCCACCACCCCGACGTGCGCCGCTCCCTGATGACGCAGAAGGCGTACGCCGAGGGCATGCGCGCCCTGGTGCTCTACACCGCGACGGTCCAGGACGAGATCCTCGTCAAGGAGGCCGCGGGCGAGGACGCGAGCGCCGCCACCCGCCTCAACGACCTGCTCCTGCCGATCGTCAAGGGCTACGGCTCGGAGAAGTCCTACGAGCAGCTGGCGCAGTCGCTGCAGACCTTCGGCGGCTCCGGGTACCTCCAGGAGTACCCGATCGAGCAGTACATCCGGGACGCCAAGATCGACACCCTCTACGAGGGCACCACCGCCATCCAGGGCCAGGACTTCTTCTTCCGGAAGATCGTCCGTGACCAGGGCCAGGCGCTGACCGCGCTGTCCGGCGAGATCAAGGCGTTCCTCTCCGAGAACACCGGCGGCGCCGAACTGGAGGCCGCCCGCGGTGAGCTGGCCAAGGCCGCCGCCGACCTGGAGGCGATCGTCGGCGCGATGCTGACCGACCTCGCCGCCACCGAGAAGGACGTCAAGTCCATCTACAAGGTCGGCCTCAACACCACCCGGCTGCTGCTGGCCTCCGGTGACGTCGTCATCGGCTACCTGCTGCTCAAGGGGGCGGCCGTCGCCGCCGGGAAGCTGGACGGCGCCTCCACCAAGGACAAGCCGTTCTACACCGGCAAGATCGCCGCGGCGAAGTTCTTCGCGCACAACGTCCTGCCGGCCGTCTCCGTGCAGCGCTCCCTGGCCGAGGGCATCGACCAGTCCCTGATGGAGCTGGACGAGTCCGCGTTCTGAGCCCGCGGCGGGGGGGGGCGCCCCCCCCCCCCCCCCCCCCCCCCCGGCGGGGGCCGCCCCCCCCCCCCCCGGGGGCGGGGGGCCCCCGCCGTACCCAGCGCCTGCGCGCCCCGCGGCGCAACCCCGGCGAACGCCCGCATCCTGGCCGGAAGAGGACGGAAAGGTACGCGGTCCGCCCGCATCGGCGCGGGCCACCGGGAGTCCTCCTCCTTATGCTGGAGCCATGACCAACTCCGCCCGCTTCGACCGCGGCCACACCGACGACCTGATGTCCTTCCTCGCCGCGAGTCCGTCGCCGTACCACGCAGTGGCGAACGCGGCGGCGCGGCTGGACGAGGCGGGTTTCCGGCAGGTCACGGAGACCGACCCCTGGGACGGTACGCACGGCGGCACGTACGTCCTGCGGGGCGGAGCGCTCATCGCCTGGTACGTGCCCGAGGGCGCCGAGCCCGCCACGCCGTTCCGCATCCTGGGCGCGCACACCGACTCCCCCAACCTCCGGGTCAAGCCGCTGCCGGACACCGGCGCGCACGGCTGGCGGCAGGTCGCCGTCGAGATCTACGGCGGCGCGCTGCTCAACACCTGGCTCGACCGGGACCTCGGGCTCTCCGGCCGGGTCACGCTGCGGGACGGCAGCCACCGCCTGGTCCACGTCGACCGCGCGCTGCTGCGGGTGCCGCAACTCGCCATCCACCTCGACCGGTCGGTCAACACCGACGGCCTGAAGCTGGACAAGCAGCGCCACATGACGCCGATCTGGGGCCTGGGCGAGGTCTCCGAGGGCGATCTGATCGCCTTCGTCGAGCAGGAGGCGCAGCTGCCCGCCGGTGAGATCCGGGGCTGGGACCTGATGGTCCACAGCATCGAGCCGCCCGCCTACCTGGGCCGTGACCGCGAACTGCTCGCCGGGCCGCGGATGGACAACCTGCTGTCCGTGCACGCCGCCACCGCCGCCCTGATCGCCGCCGCCGGGAGCGGCGAACTGACCACGATCCCGGTGCTGGCCGCCTTCGACCATGAGGAGAACGGCAGCCAGTCCGACACCGGCGCCGACGGCCCGCTGCTCGGCTCGGCCCTGGAGCGCTCGGTCTTCGCCCGCGGCGGCACGTACGAGGACCGCGCCCGCGCCTTCGCCGGGACCCTCTGCCTCTCCTCCGACACCGGCCACGCCGTCCACCCCAACTACAGTGAGCGGCACGAGCCCGGGCACCACCCGGTGCCGAACGGCGGACCGATCCTGAAGGTGAACGTCAACCAGCGGTATGCCACGGACGGCGACGGACGCGCGGTCTTCGCCGCCGCCTGTGAGCGCGCCGAAGTGCCCTGGCAGTCGTTCGTCTCGAACAACGCGATGCCGTGCGGCACCACGATCGGACCGATCACCGCCGCCCGGCACGGCATCACCACCATCGATGTCGGTGTCGCCATCCTCTCCATGCACTCGGCACGTGAGCTGTGCGGCGCCGAGGACCCGTACCTGCTCGCGAACGCCCTGACGGCCTTCCTGGAGGGCTGAGTTGGAATTCTCACTGCTGGGCCCGATCGCCGTCACCACCGGCTCCGGGGAGCTGTCGCTCGGGCCGGCGAAACGGCGCAGTGTGCTGGCGTTGCTGCTGCTGCAGCCCAACACCACCGTCCCCCTGGAGCAGTTGATCGACTCGCTCTGGGAGGACGAGCCACCCGAACACGCCCGTACGGTCGTCCAGGGCCATGTCTCGCGGCTGCGCGCGACGCTCGCCCAGGGCGGCGCCGACGCGTACGGCATCGAGCTGACCACCCATGGCTCGGCCTATCTGCTGAGGCTGCCCGAGGAGCTGATCGACGCCCACCGCTTCGGTGAACTCGTCGCGTTGGCCCGGCCCGAGGAGGCACCGGGCGACGCGGTGCCGCTGCTGCGGGAGGCACTGGGGCTGTGGCGCGGTCCGGCGCTGACCGGCACGGTCACCAGCCCGCCGTTCGCCGCCGCCGCGCATGCGCTGGAGGAGCGGCGGCTGACCGCCGTCGAGGCGCTGGGCCGCGCCCACGGCGCGCTCGGCGCCCACGAACAGGCCGCTGCGGTGCTGTACAACGCGGCCGTCAACCATCCGCTGCGCGAGGGCCTGATCGCCGGTCTGATGCGGGCGCTGTTCCGTACGGGCCGTCAGTCCGACGCGCTGGAGTGGTTCCACCGCACCCGTCGGCTGCTCAACGAGGAGCTGGGCGTCGACCCGGGCGAGCGGCTGCGCGGGGCGTACGAGGAGATCCTGCGGGCGGAGGAGGCCCGGCCGACCGCGAAACCGGCCGCTGTTTCACGTGAAACAGGCGCCGGGGCGGCCGGTGCACAGCCCGGCGCCCAGGTGCCCGCGCAGGGCGGTCCGGCGTCCGGCGGCGCGGACGGTTCCGGGCGGGGCACCGCAGCACCGCGGCTGCTGCCCCGGCCTCCGGCCCGTTTCCTGGGTCGGGAGCGTCAGCTCGCGGCGCTCACCGCGATCCTGACGGACCGTACGCCGCAGGAGAGTCCGCTCGCGGTCGTCGCCGGTCCGGCCGGAGTCGGCAAGACGGCGTGCGCCGTGCAGTGGGCGCATCAGCACGCCGCGGCGTTCCCGGACGGTCAGCTCTTCGCCGATCTGCGGGGCTTCGGGGAGGGCGACGAGGCGGCGCCCGCCGAGATCCTCCGCGACTTCCTGTTGGCGCTCGGCACCCCGCCGGAGCGGGTGCCGACCTCCGCCGAGGCCGCGTCCGCGCTGTTCCGGTCGCTGGTGGCGGAGCGGCGGCTGCTGGTCGTCCTCGACAACGCGCGCGGTTCGGCGCAGGTGCGGCCGCTGCTGCCCGGCGGCCCGCACTGCGCCACCGTCGTCACCAGCCGCAGTCGCCTCGACGGGCTGGTCGCCACCGACTGGGCCCGGCCCGTCGGCCTGCAGGCGATGGGCTACGAGGAGGGTGCGGCGCTGCTGGGGGCGATGCTCGGCGCCGAGCGGGTCGCCGAGGATCCGGCGGCGGCGCAGGAGCTGGTCGCGCTGTGCGACGGGCTGCCGCTGGCGCTGCGGGCCGCCGCCGCGCAGCTGACGGCCCGGCCGCGGTGGCGGCTGGCCCGGCTGGCCGCGGCGCTGCGCGACGAGCGGCGGCGGCTGGCACTGCTGTCCGCCGAGGACACCGGCATCGCGGCCGCGCTGCGGATGTCCGTGGCCCGGCTGTCGGCCGACGACGCCCGGCTGCTCAGCGCGCTGGCCACCAACGCCGACGGACACCTGAACTCGTCGGTGGCGGCGGCCCTCGCCGGGTACGACCAGGAGCGCACCCAGGACGCGCTGGACCGGCTCGCGGAGATGCATCTGGTGGACGAGGAGTCCACCGACGTCTACACGATCAGCACGCTCACCCAGCTGTTCGCGCGGGATGAGCGGGGGGAGGGGGACGGCTCCGGCGCCTGAGCGGCGGGCGGGGCCTGAGCCCGCGGGGGTCCGGGCGGGGACCAACGGGTGCCCGCCCGGCCGGTGCTCGGTGGCGCCCGGTCCGGCGGCTGCCCGGCGGCCACTTCACGAGGCTCACGGCCCGGCCCCGGCGGGCGCCCGGTGGCCGCTCCCCGACGCGTACCCGCCCGGCCCCGACGGCAGCCCCGGCCAGGCGTGTCCGGCCAGCCGCCCCCGGCCCCGGCGAGGCCACGGCCCGCGCCACGGCCCGCCAACCCCGTCGCGTTAGGCGTCCGTTAGCAGCGCGCCAACCGCGGTCGGCAAAGTGGTGAACAGCTCGAAAGAGGCCATCAGCCACTGCCCACCGGGGGAGACCGCCATGTCACGTATGTCGCAGCCGCAGTCGGTGCAGCGCGCCCGGCGTACCGACGGTGCGGCCGCCGCCTCCCGTACCGGCTCCCGGCGGACCGGAATGCGCCTCGCGGCGGCGGGCCTCGTCGTCGTCGCCGGGTTCGGCCTCACCGCGTGCGGCCAGTCGGAGAACGCGCTCAAGACCAGCGACGGGCGGCCCTTCGACGCGGCGCCGCAGGACCGCCTTGACACCGGCGCGGCCGGCAAGAACGGCGGGGTCCATGCGGACGGTGGTCACGCGAGCGGCAACGGCGGCGCGTCCGGAAAGGACACCCCGGCCGATACGACCGGCAAGGGTGGCTCCGGCGGCGCGCAGGCGGGCTCCGGCCACGTCGGCAACGCCCCCGCCACGGACGGCGCGACGCCGCCCCCGGCGGATGGCACCGGCGAGTCCACCGCCTGCGCCCCGGCGAACATCAGCATCGTCGCCACGCCGCTGCCCCAGCGCGCCAACCACCTTCTCCTGGAGGCGAAGAACACCTCCGGCACCGCCTGCGACCTGTACTCCTACCCGTTCCTCCAGTTCGACGCGGCGCAGTCGCCGCTCGCCCCGCTGGAGGACAGCAAGCCGCAGGCGGTCGTCACCCTCGCCCCCGGCGCCTCCGGCTACGCCGGCGTCATGACCTCGTCCGCCGACGGCAGCGGGACCAACGGCCACAAGCGGACCTCGCTGAGCGTCAGCCTGGCCGACCGCGACGGCCAGGGCGGCGGGGGTTCGGTGCCGGTCGCGCTGCCCGGCGGCTCCACGTACCTCGACGACAGCGCCTGGGTCACGTACTGGCAGTCGGACGCGGCCACGGCCGCCAACTGGTAGGCCACCCCGGGGCATCCGCCCCCCAGAACCAGGGCGCCCGCATCCCCCAGCGGGCGCCCTGTCCCGTGTCCGGGGCCGCCTCCCGCGTACGGGCCACGGCCGCTCCCGCCGTCCCGTCATGTCCCACGCGCCCCGCCCCATGTCCCGTTCCACCCCGCCGCGGCGGGCATTCGCGCAGGTCACCGGCGCGGGACAGCTAACGGACGTCCCGTGGGACATACGCAGCCCCGTCCGGCCGCCGTGGTGCCCCACGATGGCTCCGCCGCCGCGGTCCGAGCGGCCCGCCCCGACGGGCCGGGCGCCCGCAGCGGCGACGCACACGGCAACGGACGGCACAGAAGGGGAACATCGGATGCGCGGCCAGAGCACCACGGATACGACGTACGGCACCACCCTCGCGGGCACCGGCGAGGGCCCGGCGGCGGATGGCGGCACGGCAACGGACACCCGGCGGACCGGACGGCGGATGCTGCGGCGGGTGCTGCCCGCGCTCGCGGCGGCCGGTCTCGGCATCACCGGTTTCGCGGGTGCGGCCCACGGTCAGACCGTCTCCGCGCAGGGCCCGGCCGCCGTGCAGGCGGCCGAGGCGTCCTTCCCGACCTGGGGCACCCGATGGGTGGTGCACGCCTCCGCCGACGCCGGTTCGCCCGCCGTGGGAATGATCAACAAGACCGCCGCGGGGCAGGACCGGATCAGCGCCGACTACCAGGTCGACACCGGCCGCAAGGTCTGCGAGGGCGACGCCTGCTCCCCGTACATGGCGCATGTGACCGGCCCGGTCGAGGGCTTCCTCAGCGTCGTCGCGGTGGCCATACCCGAGGACCGGCTGCCGGGCGTGCCGGTCAAGGACGGCCCGGCGCCACAGGAGCCGAGCGCCTCCCGCGAGGAGATGCTGCGCCGCGCGACGACCTGGCTCACCGCGAACGACGGTGCGCAGGTTCCTTACAGCCAGACCTCGTACTGGAAGGACGGCTACCGGCAGGACTGCTCGGGCTATGTGTCGATGACACTCGGCCTGCCGACGCCGGGGACCAACACCGTCGGGCTGGCGAACGACCGCTCGCTCACCCGCCCGATCTCGCTCGGCGAACTGACCCCCGGTGACCTGCTGATCGACGCGGACGGCACCAGCGACACCCGCCATGTCGTGATCTTCGAGAAGTGGAACAACGACGCGCACAGCTCGTACACCGCGTACGAGCAGCGCGGCGGCCACGGCACCGATCACCGGAGCCTGACGTACGGGCTGAGCGGTGACTCCGAGTTCAAGCCCTACCGCCCGGTGGCCTTCGGCGACTGAGGCAGCATGCGCGCCCGTACGGGGCGCACGGGCGCGCATGCTGCACGGGGGCCGGTCAGGTTCCGGTCCGAACCGTGTCACGAGGGGCACTTCCGCCACTGGGGAGCGGGAGTGCCCCTCGCGCGCGTATGGCCGCTGTGCTGGAATGCAGGGCGTGCCTGGCCACCAGAACCGCGCCGCGAACGTCCGCCGCAAGCCGCTCGCGCCGCTGCCCGCCGAACTCACCGGACCCGTACGGGACTTCGTCACGGCACTCCGGCGGATGCACGGCGAACTGGGCCACAGCCTCAAGGAGATGGAGTCCCGGCTGCCGGCCAGCCGCTCCTCGCTCTCCCGGTATCTGCGGGGCCAGAGCCTGCCGGACGAACGGCTGCTGGTGGAGTGGTGCAAGCTCTCCTTCACCGGGGAGGACCGGCTGCCCGCCCTCATCGCCCTGCTGCACGCGGCCTGCGCGGCACAGGAGTCGGCGGGTGGCGCGGAGGAGGCGGAAGGCGGCGAAGGCGGCGAAGGAGCCGAGGTGACCGCCGTCGCCCCCCGCCCGAGAGGGCCGCGCTCCCTGCTCATCGGGCTCGGCGCCGCCGTCGCCGTCGCCGCCGCGCTCACCGTCCTCGCGCTCACCGGCACCGGCAAGGACTCCGGCACGGAGGCGGGGAACGGGACGAGTCCCGGGACGGGGACGGGGCCCGGTGCGGGTACGGGGCCCGGTGCGGGTACGGGGCCCGGTGCGGGTACGGGGCCCGGTGCGGGCGCCACCGTCAACGTGTTCAACGTCGAGCGCGGCTGCCGCGGCGACCGCGGGCCGGACTGCGCGCTCGCGCTGGCCCGGGACCCGTACGAGTTCTACCGCCGCGCCAACGTCACCGGCCGTGTCTGGCACGACGACCCCCTGCACGCCCGGTGCCGGATCGCCGACGGGGTCTCCGTCACCGACGAGGCGGGCGGGCACAGCAGCATCTGGCTGCGCGTCGACCACGGTGACGGCCAGGCGTGGATGCCGGGCATCCGCATCCGTCCCGAACAGCTCCAGAACATCGATCTACCGGTGTGCCACCACTGATCCGGCTCCGTGCCCACCAGCCCTGGCGCGGTGGGCCCGCATCGATATCGTGGCGGTGCCATGACACACACAGCTCGCTGAACGCAGCGAACCACTGGGGGAACCCACCATGACCGCACGCCGCTCCCGTCGCCGTTCCGTCGCCTGCGCGACGCTGGCCGCAGCGCTCTGCGGCACGCTCGCGTTGACGGGCTGCACCCACACGAAGTCCTCGAAGTCGCGGAAGCACTCCTCGTCCTCTTCTTCCTCCTCTTCCTCCTCGATCCACAAGAACAAGAAGAAGGACAAGAAGAAGCACCGGTTCATCGGCGCCGGGGCGGGCGCGGCGGGCGTCGGCGCGGGCACGGCGGCCCACCGCGCCCGCCCCACGCAGTGCTCGGCGGGGCCCACCAAGCTCAAGGCGACGTCCGAGACGGACCCGTCCGTGCTGGTCCTCACCTACCACAACCCGCTCGGCCGCCCGTGCATCCTGCACGGCGCCCCGCAGGTGGCCGTGAACGGCTCCCCGACCCCGCTGGGCTTCCTGGAGGGCAACCCCGGCGACTCGTTCCTCGGCCGCCAGGTCACCGTGCAGGCGCGCTCGGACGCGTACGCGCTGATCCCCACCACCGAGCCCGCCACGAAGGGCACCAAACCGCTCAACAAGCTGACGGTCACCTTCACGGACAACCGCGGCATGAAGCGGGGCGGCGGGGCGTACCTCTCCTTCTCGCAGTACCAGCCGCGTTACGCCACCCAGCAGGCGAAGGTCGGCAACTGGTACTCCAGCCTCCCCGAGGCGCGGATCAAGGCGGGCGTCTCCCGGTGAGCCGCGGCCGGTGACCGTACGAGCTCGCACCCCGGTCACCGGCCCGCCGTCAGCCCGCCGCGTCCAGCCCCGCGAGCACCAGGCCCAGCCGCGCCCGCCCGCCGTCGGTGACCCGCACCGGCACGCCCCAGTCCTGCTGGTGCACATGACAGGCCGGGTACTCGATCGCCGGGTCGTCGTCGCAGGACGCGGCCATCGCCGAGACGTGCAGCACGCCCTCGGTGACGCCGTCGGCGAGCGTCAGCTCCCGGGCCAGATCGGTGCCCGCGCCCGCACCGTCGGCCAGCAGCTCCGGCGGGGTGGCGCTGACCAGCAGCCGGGTCGACGGGCCGTAGCGGGTGTCCAGCTTCTGCCCGGCAGGCGCCTGGAAGACGATGTCGAGGCGGAGCGCGCCGGGCGCCACCTCCGTCGCCGCGCGCTGTGTGCGGTGCGCCACCGCCGCGACCCGGACCGCCTCCTCGGGCAGCCGCAGCCGGGTCAGCCGGTGCCGCGCGGACTCCACCACCACGATGTCGTCGTCGACGAGCACCGCGCCGGACGGCTCCCGCAGATCCGTCGCGAGCGTCGTCACCTCACCGCTCTCCGGGTCGAAGCGGCGCAGCGCGTGGTTGTACGTGTCGGCGACGGCGACCGAACCGTCCGGCAGCGCGGTGACGCCCAGCGGATGCTGGAGCAGCGCCTGCTCCGCCGCGCCGTCGCGGTGCCCGAAGTCGAACAGCCCGGTGCCGACAGCCGTCCGCACCACGTACCCGCCGTCGTCGGCGCGCTCCACCCAGCGCACCGCGCTCGTCTCCGAGTCGGCGATCCACAGCCGGTCGCCACCGGCCGCGAGCCCGGACGGCTGCGCGAACCACGCCTCGGCGGCGGGACCGTCGACCAGCCCCTCGTTGGTGGTGCCCGCGACGGCTTCGACGGTGCCGGTCGCCGGGTCGTACGTCCACAGCTGGTGGACACCGGCCATCGCGATCCAGAGGCGCTCCTGCCACCAGGCGATATCCCACGGCGAGGACAGATCGATCTCGCGGGCCGGGCCGGCGACCGGCGAGCCCTGCCACCACTGGCGGCCGGTACCGGCGACCGTCTCGACCGTGCCGCTCTCCGGGTCGAAGACGCGCAGGGCGTGGTTGACGGTGTCGGCGACGGCGACCGTACCGTCCGGCAGCAGCGCCAGGCCCTGCGGTTCGTTGAAGGCGTCGGCGCCGAAGCCGCGCTCGCCGCTGCCGATCCGGCGGACCACCCGCTCGCCGTCCGGCGCCAGCTCCACGAGCTGATGGCGGGTGGTGTCCGACACGAGGAGGTTCCCGGACGGCAGCGCCACCGCCTTGCCGGGGAAGCGCAGATCGGTGGCGACCGGCTCCGGCGGGACGTACGGGCCGTCGCCGCGGCGCAGCGTGCCCTTGGCGGCGTGTTCCGCGATCAGCTCCTCGACCAGCGTCGCGAGGGCGTGGGCATGGCCCTCACCGGCGTGCTGGGCGACGACGTACCCCTCAGGGTCGATGACGACGAGCGTCGGCCAGGCGCGGACCGCGTACTGCTTCCAGGTGGCCAGCTGCGGGTCGTCCAGGACCGGGTGCTCGACGCCGTGCCGCTCGACGGCGTCGACGACCGCCTGGTGGTCGGCCTCGTGCACGAACTTGGGGGAGTGCACGCCGACGATCACTACGGTGTCGCGGTGCCGCTCCTCCAGCTCCCGCAGCTCGTCGAGGACATGCAGACAGTTCACACAGCAGAAGGTCCAGAAGTCGAGGACGACGATGCGTCCCCGCAGATCGGCGAGGGTCAGATCCCTGTCGCCTGTGTTCAGCCAGCCGCCCTCGCCGATCAGCTCGGGGGCCCTGACGCGCGCACGTGAAGCCATGCCTCCATTCAACGTCACCCACCTGACCACGCATTCCGCCGGGGCGGTGGGGAACACGTCAGCAATGCAGCGATTCCCCGGGGGCCACGCCCCGTCCACCCGCACCTACCTCGTCCACGACCGGATCTTCGGCATCGGCGACGACTACTGGATCAACGACGAACACGGCCACCACGCGTTCCTCGTCGACGGCAAGGCACTGCGGCTGCGGGAGACCTTCGAGCTGAAGGACACCGACGGCCGGGTGCTGATCACCCTGCGCAAGAAGATGCTCAGCCTGCGCGACGCGATGACCATCGAGCGGGACGACCGGCCGCTCGCCACCATCCGCCGCAAGCGCCTGTCGCTGCTGCGCAACCACTACCGCGTGGAACTGGTCGACGGCACCGAACTCGACGTCAGCGGCAAGATCCTGGACCGCGAGTTCGCCGTCGAGTACGAGGGCGAGTTGCTCGCCGAGATCTCCCGGCGCTGGCTGACGCTGCGTGACTCCTACGGCCTCAAGATCGTCCGCGCGGACGCCGATCCGACGCTGCTGATCGGGGTGGCGGTCTGCGTGATCCGCATGGCGGAGCGGGAGCGGGACGACGACTGACGGCCGGGGAGGCGAGGGGCGGGGACGAGGGCGGGGCACAGTACCACCGCAGGGGCGTGAAGACCTGGCTGCCAGCGGAAAAGTGCCTACGATGGTCACCCGAAAGCACTGCCGGGGTGCCCGTGCGCAGCGTAACTTAACTGCCAGACAGCAGCCCGCGTACGAATCGTCCGAGGGGTCACGTGACCGTCCATCCCAGCCTTCAGTCCTCCATCGATGCCTGGACTCACTCCATAGAAGCGATAACCGAGCTGGTGACACCGCTCGCCGAGGGTGAGTGGAGCAGGGCGACGGACCTGCCGGGATGGTCGGTCCGCGATGTGGTGTCGCACGTCATCGGCCTGGAGTGCGAGATGCTCGGCGACCCGCGGCCGATCCACTCGCTGCCGCGCGATCTCTACCACGTGCAGAGCGAGTCGGCCCGCCGCATGGAGGTGCAGGTCGACGTCCGCCGTCACCACACCGCCCTGGAGATGGTCTCCGAGCTGGAGTACACCGTCATCCGGCGCTCGCGTCAGCTGCGCAACGAGACCCGGCAGCCGGACGCCCTGGTGCGCAGCCCGTTCGACGAGGACCGCACGCTGGACTTCGTGCTCCAGCTGCGGGCGTTCGACGTCTGGGTGCACGAGCAGGACCTGCGGCGGGCGCTGGGCGCACCGGGCAATCTCGACTCCCCCGGCGCGCAGGTGGCCCGGGACATCCTGGTGAAGACGCTGCCGATCGTCGTCGCCAAGCGGGCGCAGGCGCCCGCCGGTTCGGCGGTGGTCTTCGATGTCACCGGTCCAGTGGAGTTCATGCGGACGGTCCGGGTGGACGCCGCGGGCCACGGCACCGTCGACGCCAGCGTGTCGCTCGGGCCGACCGTGACCTTCGTGCTGGACTGGGACGTCTTCGCCCGGCTGGCCTGCGGCCGGTCCCGTCCGCAGGCGGTGGCGGACAAGGTCAAGATCGACGGTGACCAGAAGCTGGCCGCGACGATCCTGGAGCACTTCGCCATCACGCCGTAGGGCCGTTCGGCGGGCCCGGCGCGGCGGTGTTTCACGTGAAACGCGCGCCGCCGGCCCGCGGTCAACCGGCCGTCTTCGTACGGACGTTACGGAGCCGACGGTCGGCGGGACCGGACCGGCGGCGGGGCGCCCCGGACGTCAGGCGGGGACGTGGACCGCCTCGACACGGCTGACGGCCTGTCGCTCCCGCTCGCGGTGCACCGCACGGCGGCGCAGCCGCAGGATCTGCGAGAAACCGAGCGCCTCCAGCACGAAGACCGAGGAGAACGCGACGCTGTAGTCGTCGCCGGTCGCGTCCAGCAGCACCCCGACGGCGAGCAACGTCGTCATCGAGGCCATGAAGCCGCCCATGTTGACGATGCCGGAGGCGGTGCCCTGACGCTCCGGCGGGTTGGCCGGGCGGGCGAAGTCGAAGCCGATCATCGAGGCGGGACCGCAGGCCCCGAGCACCAGGCACAGCACCACGAGCAGCGCCATCGGCGCGTGCGGGCCGGGCCAGAAGAGGGTGGCGGCCCAGAGCGCGGCGGTGACGCCGACGGTGCAGAGCGCCAGCGGCAGCCGGGCCGCGTGGTGGCGGGCGATGATCTGGCCGTAGACCAGGCCGACCGCCATGTTGGCGAGGACGATCAGGGTCAGCAGGGTGCCCGCGGTGGCCCGGGACAGCCCCTGCGCCTCGACGAGGAACGGCAGCCCCCACAGCAGCAGGAAGAACATCGCGGGGAACTGCGTGGTGAAGTGGATCCACATGCCCAGACGGGTGCCGGGCTCGCGCCAGGCGTCCGCGATCTGCCGCCGGATGAAGGCGGCGCCGGTGTGCGTGGCGGGTGCGGGCACCGGGGCGAAGCCCTCCGGGTGGTCCTTGAGGAAGAGCAGCAGCAGGACGAGGACGACGACGCCGCCCGCCGCGCTCCCGGCGAAGGTCATCGTCCAGCCCAGGGAGTGCAGCAGCCGGGCGAGCACCAGTGTGGAGATGAGGTTGCCCGCCATGCCGACGAGCGCGGCGAACTGCGCGACCAGCGGCCCGCGCCGGGCCGGGAACCAGCGGGCCCCCAGCCGCAGCACGCTGATGAAGGTCATCGCGTCACCGCAGCCGAGCATCGCCCGCGAGCCGAGCGCCATGGCGTACGAATCGGAGAACGCGAAGCCGAACTGGCCGACGGTGTAGAGGACGACGCCGATGGCCAGCACCTTCTTGGCACCGAGCCGGTCCACGAGCAGGCCGACGGGTATCTGCATGCCCGCGTAGACCAGCAGTTGGAGGATCGAGAAGGTCGACAGCGCGGAGGCGTTGATGTGGAAGCGGTCGGCGGCGTCCAGACCGGCGACGCCGAGGCTGGTGCGGTAGGTGACGGCGACGAAGTAGACGGCGACGCCGATGCCCCAAACAGCCACGGCACGGGCGCCGCCGGGTGGGTCGCCGGGCAGGGACCGCGCCGCGGTGGTGCCGGAACCGCTCATCGGGCGTCTCCCTGCGCGAGGTTGCGGACCCAGCTGACGTGGCGGTGCACGGCGGCGGTGGCCGCCTCGGCGTCACCGGTGCGCAGCGCTTCGAGGATCTCGGCGTGCTCGGTGACGTTCTTGGCGATGCGGTCCGGGTGGGCGTGCATCACCGCGACGCCCATGCGCAGTTGACGGTCGCGCAGCTGCTCGTAGAGGCGGTTGAGGATCTGGTTGCCGGTGTTGCGCACCAGGGCCGCGTGGAAGCAGCGGTCGGCGACGGAGACCGCCGCCAGGTCGCCCGCCGCGGATCGTTCCCGCATGGTCCGCAGATGCTCGGCCAGCTCGGCCAGCAGCGCCTCGGGCGCCGGGACGGCCTTGGCCGCGGCGTACTCCTCCACCAGCAGCCGGGTCTCGACGACATCGGCGATCTCCTGCGCGGAGACCGGCAGCACCAGCGCGCCCTTCTTCGGGTAGAGCTTGATCAGCCCCTCGACCTCCAGACGGAGCAGCGCCTCGCGCACCGGCGTCCGCGACACCCCGACCGCCTCGGCCAGCTCGCCCTCGGTGAGCAGCATGCCGCCTTCGTAGCGGCGCTGGAGCACGGCGTCCTTGACGTGGGTGTAGACGCGTTCGGCGGCGGGTGGCTGCTTGGCCTGCGGGGTCCCGGCGGACTGCCGGCCGGGAGCGGCGGGTGCGGAGGCGGATGGCATGCACACAGGATAGATACAACACGTATGTATGCGTCGGCGACTTCCAGGATGCGGACAGGGGCCGCCCGGGCGCGCGGCCGGAACCGAAGGCGCGAGCCGGGCCCGAAGACGCAGGTCAGAGCCGCGCGCCGGGCCCCGCCCCGGCCCGTCAGCCCTCCATCAACCCCTGTGCCACCAATCGGTCGACGACCTGGCCGTGGGCCGGGGCGCAGCGCTCGCGCGCCTCCGCGCGGCCGAACCAGGCGTACTCGGCGATCTCCCGGCCGGGGCGCGGCGCGATGTCCTGCGGGCCGCCCGTGAAGCAGGTCATGTGCAGCCGGCGGCCGCCCTGCCCGTGGGCCACGTCATGGATGACGAACGCCTCGGTCAGCTCCGCCGCCGGAACCGTCAGGCCCAACTCCTCCGCCAGCTCACGCGACAGCGCCTCCGGCGCGGTCTCCCCGTCCTCGTACTTGCCGCCGGGCAGATAGAACGTGCCGTTGCCGCGCGTCCGCACGCTGAGCAGCCGCCCCTCGCGCACATGCAGCCAGGACACCGACCGCAGCGGCGCGACGCGGTCCAGGGCGATCAGCGTCTCGCCCGTCTCCTCCTCGGCCCGGCGGGAGCGCTCGGCGAAGCCGAGGCGGTCGTAGAAGCGGCGGGCGCGGTCGTTGCGCTCGTAGACCTCCAGCGTCAGCGCGCCGTGCAGCGATGCGGCGTGCTCGATCAGCGCCCGGCCGGTGCCGCCTCCCTGCGCCTCGGGGTCGACGAACAGCCCGCCGACCTCCGCGCCCATGAGCCCCAGCAGCCCGACGACGGCGCCGTCCCGCTCGGCGACCCAGTTGTCCGCCCGGACGAGATACACCTCCCGGAGCTTGCGGGCCCGCTCGCCGCCGCCCTCCTCGGGGAGGAAGGGGTGTGCCTGGCGGACGGCGCGGGACCACAGGCCGACGACGATGTCCTCGTCGGTTCCCCGGTAGCGCCGGATGATCAAGTCGCTGCTGCTCATGGCACCGAAGCTAAACACCGCCCTGGCCTGCGGCAAGTCCTTTCCGCCCCGGTCCGCACGGGCCCGCGCGCCGGGCCCGCGCCCGCCGTGACAGGTGGCCGCACCGGGCCCGCCCCGAACCGGTCGGCGCACCGCTCCCCGGGGCGCCCGTCCCCCGCCGGTCCGCCGGAAGTGCGGTACGGGCTCCCCCTCAAGTCGTAGCCGAATCCGTACCTGGCGCGTACGGGCGGGCCGGAAATCCATGGGTGAATGGAGGCACGACGCCGGGAAGGTTCCGGCACCCGAGGGGGAGAAGCCATGCAGACCAAGACGAACGCCACCCGCCGTGCCCGGACCACCGCCGTGGTCGTGCTGATCGCCGCCGCCGTCTGGGCCGGCACCACGGTGGTCCGCAACGCCTCGCACGCGGACACCTCCGCGCCTACCGGCCCGGTCGCCCACCTCCGGAACGTCGTCGACCTCATCCGCAGCTGATACGCGCCGCCGGACGACCGACGCGTCACGGCGCACAGCACAACGGCCGACCGCCGCGGATGCGAGGGTCGGCCGTTCTCCGTGCGCTACCGGGTCAGCCCCAGGTGATCAGCCGCTTCGGCTTCTCCAGGACGCCCGCGATGTCGGCGAGGAGCTTCGAGCCCAGCTCGCCGTCGATCAGCCGGTGGTCGAACGAGAGCGCCAGCGTGGTGACCTGACGGGGCTTGACCTTGCCCTTGTGGACCCACGGCTGAAGCTTGACCGCGCCGAAGGCGAGGATCGCCGACTCCCCCGGGTTGAGGATCGGCGTCCCGGTGTCGACACCGAAGACGCCGACGTTGGTGATCGTGACGGTCCCGCCGGACATGGCCGCCGGGGAGGTCTTGCCCTCGCGTGCGGTCGCCACCAGCTCGCCCAGCGCCTCGGCGAGCTGCGGCAGCGTCCTGGCGCCCGCGTCCTTGATGTTCGGCACCATCAGCCCGCGCGGGGTGGCCGCGGCGATCCCGAGGTTCACCTCGTGCTTCTGCACGATCTCCTGGTTCGCCTCGTCCCAGGACGCGTTGACCTCCGGGTGCCGCTTGAGGGCGACCAGGAACGCCTTCGCGACGAACAGCAGCGGGTTGACGCGCAGCCCCGCCATGTCCGGGTCCTGTTTCAGCTCCTGGACGAGCTTCATCGTGCGGGTCACATCGACGGTGATGAACTCCGTGACGTGCGGCGCGGTGAAGGCCGAGGCCACCATCGCCTGCGCGGTGGCCTTGCGGACACCCTTGACCGGGATCCGGGTCTCCCCGGCCGACGGCACGGCGACCGCCTCCGGCAGGGCGGCCGACACCGTCGTCGTTTCACGTGAAACAGGCGTCGCGGCGGCGTGCACGTCCTCGCGGGTGACGACCCCGTCGGCGCCGGTCGGCACCACGGTGGCCAGGTCGACGCCGAGGTCCTTGGCGAGCTTGCGCACCGGCGGCTTGGCCAGTGGCCGGGGCGCGCCCGGAGCGACCGGTGCGGGCACGGCGGGCGCGGGGGCAGCCGGAGCAGGGGCGACGGCCGGTGCGGGCACCGCGGCCCGCCCGTTCAGCTCCGCCTGGAGCCCCGCGGTCACCGGCTGCGCCGCGGGCCGGGCCTGCGCCTTGCGCGGCCGCCGCTTCGTCGACGCCGGGGCGGCGCCGTAGCCGACGAGCACCGCCTGGCGGCCCTGCGGCTCCTCGGCCTCGGCGGGCTCCGGCTCGGCGGCCGGCGCGGCCTCGGCCGACGCCGCGGGACCGGCTCCCGGGTCGGTGTCCACGGAGATGATGACGGTGCCGACGTCGACGGTGGTGCCCTCGTCGAAGTTGAGCGTATGCACCACCCCGTCGTAGGGGATGGGCAGTTCGACCGCCGCCTTGGCGGTCTCGACCTCACAGACGACCTGACCGTCGGTGACGGTGTCACCGGGCCGGACGTACCACTTGAGGATCTCGGCCTCGGTGAGGCCCTCGCCCACGTCGGGCATCTTGAACTCGCGGAAACGCTGCGCCGAGGCGGCGGTTGCAGTCATGGTCACGGCTCTCCTCTCCCCCTCAGTACGCCAGCGCGCGGTCGACGGTGTCCAGCACCCGGTCCAGGCCCGGCAGATATTCGTCCTCCAGCCGGGACGGCGGGTACGGCGCGTGGAAACCGCCGACCCGCAGCACCGGAGCCTCCAGGTGGTAGAAGCAGCGCTCGGTGATCCGGGCGGCGATCTCGGCGCCCACGCCGAGGAAGACCGGCGCCTCGTGCACCAGGACCAGTCTGCCGGTCCGCTCCACCGACGCCTGGACGGTGTCGAAGTCGATGGGGGAGAGCGACCGCAGGTCGACGACCTCGATCGACTTGCCCTCCTCCGCCGCGACGTTGGCGACGTCCTGGCAGACCTTCACCATCGGGCCGTACGCCGCGAGCGTGAGGTCCGAACCGCTGCGGGCGATCCGGGCGGTGTGCAGCGGGTCCGGGATCGCCTCGGTGTCCAGACGCGACTTGTCGTGGTAGCGGCGCTTGGGCTCGAAGTAGATGACCGGGTCGTCCCCGGAGATGGCCTGCTGGAGCATCCAGTAGGCGTCCGAGGCGTTCGACGGCGTCACGCACTTCAGGCCCGCGACGTGCGCGAACAGCGCCTCCGGGGACTCCGAGTGGTGCTCGACCGCGCCGATGCCCCCCGCGTACGGGATGCGGATGACGACGGGCACCTTGACCTTGCCCAGCGCCCGGGCGTGCATCTTCGCGAGCTGGGTGACGATCTGGTCGTAGGCGGGGAAGACGAACCCGTCGAACTGGATCTCCACGACCGGGCGGTAGCCGCGCAGCGCCAGGCCGATCGCGGTGCCGACGATGCCGGACTCGGCGAGCGGGGTGTCGATCACCCGGTCCTCGCCGAAGTCCTTCTGCAGCCCGTCGGTGACGCGGAAGACGCCGCCGAGCTTGCCGACGTCCTCGCCCATGACGAGGACCTTGGGGTCGGCCTCCATGGAGGCACGCAGTGACGCGTTGATCGCCTTGGCGATGGTGATCTTCTCGTGGACGGCCATGGTCAGTTCTCCTCCGCGGCAACATCGGCGTCGGCGAACGACGCCTGGTACGCGGCGAACTGCGCGCGCTCCTCGTCGACGAGCGCATGCCCGTCCGCATAGACGTTCTCGAAGATCGCCATGGTGTCGGGGTCGGGCATCGCCCGGACGACGTCCCGCACCCGCTTGCCCAGCGCCTCGCTCTCCTCCTCGATGGCGGCGAGGTAGGCGTCGTCGACGAACCCCTCTGCCTCCAGATACCGGCGCAGCCGCAGGATCGGGTCCTTCGCCTCCCAGGCGCGGGTCTCCTCGTCGGCGCGGTACTTCGTCGGGTCGTCGGAGGTGGTGTGCGCGCCCATCCGGTAGGTGAACGCCTCGACCAGCATCGGGCCCTGGCCGGTGCGCGCCCGCTCCAGCGCCGCCCGGGTCACGGCCAGACAGGCCAGCACGTCGTTGCCGTCGACGCGGACGCCGGGGAATCCGAAGCCGCGGGCACGCTGATAGAGCGGAACGCGGGTCTGCCGCTCCGTCGGCTCGGAAATCGCCCATTGGTTGTTCTGGCAGAAGAAGACCACCGGGGCGTTGTAGACCGCGGAGAAGGTGAACGACTCGGCGACGTCTCCCTGGCTGGAGGCGCCGTCACCGAAATAGGCGAGAACCGCGGAATCCGCGCCGTCCTTCTGCACCCCCATCGCATATCCGGTCGCGTGCAGCGTCTGCGAACCGATGACGATGGTGTAGAGGTGGAAGTTGTTGCTGTTCGGGTCCCAGCCGCCGTGATTCACGCCGCGGAACATGCCCAGCAGATTCGTCGGATCGACCCCGCGGCACCAGGCGACGCCGTGCTCGCGGTAGGTCGGGAAGACGTAGTCGTCATCACGCAGGGCCCGTCCGGAGCCGATCTGGGCCGCCTCCTGGCCGAGCAGCGAGGCCCACAGGCCCAGTTCGCCCTGGCGCTGCAGCGTGGTGGCCTCGGCGTCGAACTTCCGCGTCAGCACCATGTCGCGGTAGAGACCGCGCAGTTCCTCGGGCGACAGGTCGATCGCGTACTCCGGGTGCTCGACCCGCTTCCCCTCGGGGGTCAGCAGTTGTACGAGCTCGTCCTGCTCCGCCGGGCGCGTGGCCTTGTTCTTGGCCGGTGACGCCTTTTTGGCGGTGGTGCGCTTGCTGCCGCTGCGGGTGTTTTTCCGCTGGGCAGTGCCTTCCACGGTCACGTGCTGCTCCTCCGTCTGTCCGGCCCCCGGGGTCCGCCGGTGGCCGTATTGCGGCTCACCCGGTATCCGATACGGCGCACGGGGTGGGTGCGAACGCGGCCGGATCCGGGTGGAACAAAGCGTCCCGGAAGGTGGCCTGCTCATCGCACGTTACCCATTGTCAAAGCCTAAGCGGAAACAGCCCTGACCTGCGATTTTGCTTGGGTTTCCAAGTAAATCGCGAAAACTGGGAACAACTCCTGGTCACAGCGTTGCAGGCCGCCGGGACACCGGCACGTTATATCGGTGACCTGGAGCACGGGAAGGGTCGGTGTGTGAGACTGAGGCCGTGCACGAGGATGGAAAAATCACGGTATTCCTGCTCGATGATCATGAAGTGGTGCGGCGCGGCGTCCACGAAATGCTGGCAGGTGAACCGGACATCGAGGTCATCGGCGAGGCCGGCACCGCCGCAGACGCCCTGGTCAGGATCCCGGCCACCCGACCGGACGTCGCGGTGCTCGATGTCCGGCTACCGGACGGCAGCGGCGTCGAGGTCTGCCGCGAGATCCGTTCGCAGAACGAGGGGACCAACTGCCTGATGCTGACGTCGTTCGCGGACGACGAGGCCCTTTTCGATGCGATCATGGCCGGTGCGGCCGGTTATGTCCTCAAGGCCATCCGGGGCAACGAACTCCTCGCCGCCGTACGCGACGTCGCCGCCGGGAAATCCCTCCTCGACCCGGTGGCCACCGCGCGGGTCCTGGAGCGGCTGCGGGGCGGCGGCACCAAAAACGACGACAAGCTGGCCTCCCTCACCGACCAGGAGCGCCGGATCCTCGACCTGATCGGCGAGGGACTGACCAACCGCGCCATCGGCGAACGCCTCCACCTCGCCGAGAAGACCATCAAGAACTACGTCTCCAGCCTGCTGTCCAAGCTCGGCATGGAACGCCGCTCCCAGGCCGCCGCGTATGTCGCCCGGCGCCAGGCCGAACGCCGCTGACGGCCACCGCCGCACCGGCCCGGCGGGACCAACGTCCCGGCGGGCTGAGGGCCGCTGCCCCTGTCGGCGGCGGCCCGCCCGGCGGCAGGCTGGGAGCCATGCCCTGCGACGATCCCCGCGCGACGGAACTGCTCGACCGCACCCCCTACGGGCGGGTGTCGTCGAGCCTGCGTGCGCTGCCCTTCACCGCAATCTCCCGGCATCTGGTCACCGGCCACCGGCTGATCGTGCGCCTGCACAGCGGCTACGGATACCACCGCGCCATGGACGGTGCGGTCGTCGCGTACGAGGCGGACACCCTGCACAGTGGGGCCGCCGACGCCTGGTCGGTGCATCTGACCGGAACCGCGCGGCTCGCCGAGCCGACCGACGCCGAACGGCAGCGTTTCGGGCGTACGCCACGGCTGGCCGACGGTGTTCCGTTCGACCCGGTTTTCCTGCGGATTGAGCCGGAATTCATCGCCTTGCACCACCTGACCGATGTACCGGAATTCAGAACCGCCCCCTGGGCCCCTGGCCAGTGATCTAACATCTGGCGCGTGCTGCGCTCATCTGTAGTCCGGACGGCGGCCGCCCCTGACGGCCGCACGCTCGGCTCCTTACTCGCCCACTACGCCGACGCCGGGGAGCCGCTCTCCTGCGTGCCGGTCGCCGAGGGCCTGCTCAACCGCGGATACACGCTGGTCACCACCGACGGCAGATACTTCCTCAAGCACCATCTCGACGGGGACCGCGGCTCCATCTCCCGCCAGCACCGCGCCACCCTCCGGCTCGCCGCGCTCGGCCTGCCGCTCGCCCCGCCCCTCGCCCGCGCCGACGGCCGCACCGTCACCGTGCTCGACGGCCGCTGCTACGCCCTGCACCCCTGGGTCGACGGCGAACACCTCGGCGGCACCGCGCTCACCCTCGCCCAGTCCCGCCGCCTCGGCGCGCTGCTCGGCCTCGTCCACACCGCGCTGGAACGGGTCATGCCCGCCCAGCGGCGGCCGGGCCCCGCCCCGCACGCCCAGCCCAGCGCCGAGCCCGCGCAGACCTTCGACGTCATCGACGAGTTGCTGGCGCTGGCCCGGGTGACCCACCCGCGCACCAGCTTCGACGAGCTGGCCGAGCACCGGCTGCGGGAGCGCCGGGCGCTCCTGGAACGCCACGCCCACCGCCGCCCCGCCGACCCCGGCGCCGCGGCCGTCGGCTGGGTGCACGGCGACTTCCACCCGCTCAACGTCCTCTACCGGGGCGCCGCGCCCGCCGCGATCGTCGACTGGGACCGGCTGGGCGTCCAGCCGCGTGCGGAGGAGGCGGTCCGCGCCGCCGCGATCTTCTTCGTCCGGCCCTGCGGCACGCTGGACCTGGCGAAGGTGGCGGCGTACGCGGGCGCCTACCGCGGCGCCCGCGGCGCGGACGCCGGGGAGCTGGCCGCGGCCGTCCACCGGGTGTGGTGGGAGCGGCTGAACGACTTCTGGATGCTGACCTGGCGCTACCGCCTCGGCGACCGGCGCACCGACCCGCAGTTCCCCGCCGCGTCCGCGCTGGCGGTGTGGTGGACCCGCGAGTACCAGGCGGTCCGGGACGCGTTCACGGGATGAACGACGGCCCCGGACGGGCAGTCGCCGTCCGGGGCCGTGCAGCCGTGCGGGGAGGTACGGGCCTCCGGTGCGGTCAGGGGGTGGCGCCGGCCGCCGTGCCCGCGTCCGTGCCGCCGGTGTCCGAACCACCGCTGGTGTCCGTGCCGCCCGTGCCCGTACCGCCCGTGTCGGTGCCCCCGGTGTCGGTACCGCCGGTGTCCGTGCCGCCCGTGCCCGTACCGCCGTTGGCGGCGCCGCCGTTGCTGTTGCTGCCGCCGGTCGTCGAGCTCGGCGGCGGCGTCTGCGGGGTCCGGGTCGGGGCGGCCGGGGACTCCGGCGTGGTGGGCGCCTGGGACGGCGGCGCGGCGTCCTGGGTCGGCGGGGTGTAGCCGCCGATGCCGCCGGGCTCGGTGGTCCCGTCCGTCGGCTCGTCGCTGGGCTCTTGGGTTTGCTCGTCCTTGGTCGAGGAGGAGGACGTGGGCGACTTGGTGGGCTCGGGCGAGGAACCGCCGCCGCCACCGCTGCTCTGCACCGCGAAGGCCACGCCCACCGCGATGGCGATCAGCGCGAGCGCGGCGATCAGCCAGACCTTGCCGCGGCTGCGCCGCGCGGGCCGGTGACCGCCCTCGAACGCACCGTCGTCGGCGTGCATACCGGGCGGCAGGATCGGGTTCGCCGTGGTCTGCCCGCCGCCCGCGTACGGCATCGCGGTGGTCGCGGCGACGCCCATCGCGGGCGTGCCACCGCCCTCGTGCGCGGCGACCGGGCCGGTGCTCCAGGTGCCGGTGTGGCCGCCCTGCTCGTGCAGCATCTGCAGCGAGTACTGGACCAGACCGCGCATCTCCTCGGCGCTCTGGAACCGGTCGTCCGGGTCCTTGGCCAGGGAGCGCATGACGAGGCCGTCCAGCTCCGGCGGCACATCGGCGACCTGCGACGGCGGCACCGGCATGTCCTGGACGTGCTGGTAGACCACCGACAGCGGCGTCTCACCGGTGAACGGCGGCCGCAGCGCCAGCAGTTCGTAGAGCAGGCAGCCGGTGGCGTAGAGGTCGGAGCGGGTGTCGACGGTCTTGCCGAGCGCCTGCTCCGGGGAGAGGTACTGCGGGGTGCCCATGACCATGCCGGTCTGGGTCATCGTCGACTGGGCACCGTGCAGCGCGCGGGCGATGCCGAAGTCCATGACCTTGACGGCGCCGCTGTGGGTGATGATCACGTTCGCGGGCTTGATGTCGCGGTGCACGATGCCGTGCTGATGGCTGTAGGCCAGCGCCTCCAGCACGCCCGAGACGATGATCAGCCCCTGGTCCGGCGGCGGTGCGTCGGCGTTCAGCAGCAGGTCACGGATGGTGCGGCCCTCGACCAGCTCCATCACGATGTACGGCACGGTGCTGCCGCCGACGTAATCCTCGCCGGAGTCGTACACGGCGACGACGGCGTGGTGGTTCAGCCCGGCGACGGACTGTGCCTCGCGGGTGAAGCGGGCCTTGGACACCGGGTCCTCGGCGAGGTCGGCGCGGAGCAGCTTCACGGCGACGGTGCGGCCCAGCCGTACGTCCTCGGCGGCGAACACCTCCGCCATGCCGCCGCGGCCCAGGCGGTGGGTGAGGCGGTAGCGGCCGTCGCCGACCAGTCCGCCGTTGCCCCACATCTCCGGTGCGTCGGAGGCGTGGGAGCCGGTGGCGTCAGGGTCGGACGGGCCCTGGGGGCCCTGCGTCGGTGCCATCGGTCCTCGCCGTCGAAATCGATCCGCCTGAGCGGTAAGGTCTCGGTCCTCGCCGGGACGGACGCGCTGATCGCACCGCCCCTCCGGAGCACGCTACAGGCTCGGGAACGTCCGCCGGTCCGAGCGGACCGGTCATCAAACCTTCCGGCCGCCCCGCGTCGCAAGTTGACCATCGGCGGACCACATCAGGCCGCCCGTGTGGCATCGGGCACAACCGTCACGGAACGGGCACACAGCTTGACGTGTCACTGCCCTGGGGCAGACTTGGCTGCGAATCACCAGATTTGATCGCCATACGTGCGGGCACTGTGCCGAGGGGGAAGCGGAACGATGAGCCAGGACGGCGCTCAGGGCCCATACGAGGGCCGTGCGGTCGGCGGGGGACGTTACCAGCTTCGTGACCTTCTCGGCGAGGGCGGCATGGCGGCCGTCCACCTCGCCTACGACAGCGTCCTCGACCGCGAGGTCGCGATCAAGACCCTGCACAGCGAACTCGGCCGTGAGCAGGCATTTCGCGAACGCTTCCGGCGCGAGGCGCAGTCCGTCGCGAAGCTGGCGCACACCAACATCGTCTCGGTCTTCGACTCCGGTGAGGACGAGCTCGACGGCGCCATGGTGCCGTACATCGTCATGGAGTACGTCTCCGGTCAGCCGCTCCGCTCGGAGCTGGACGACGACATGGCCCAGCATGGCGCGATGCCGACCCAGAAGGCGCTGAAGATCACAGCCGATGTGCTCGCCGCGCTGGAGGTGAGCCATGAGATGGGTCTGGTCCACCGGGACATCAAGCCGGGCAACGTCATGCTGACCAAGCGCAACGTCGTCAAGGTCATGGACTTCGGCATCGCCCGCGCCATGCAGTCCGGTGTGACATCGATGACACAGACCGGCATGGTCGTCGGCACCCCGCAGTACCTCTCGCCGGAGCAGGCGCTGGGCCGCAGCGTGGACGCCCGCTCCGACCTCTACTCCGTCGGCATCATGCTCTTCGAGCTGCTCACCGGGCAGCTGCCGTTCGACGCGGACTCCCCGCTCGCCATCGCGTACGCGCATGTGCAGGAGGAGCCGCCGCTCCCGTCGAGCATCAACCGGTCGGTGCCCCCGGCGGTCGACGCGCTGGTCGCCCGGGCGCTGAAGAAGAACCCCAATGAGCGGTTCCCGACCGCCGAAGCGATGCAGGACGAGTGTCTGCGGATCGCCGGGTCCGCGCAGTCCGGCGGTTCGCCGCTGATCATCAGCGAGGGCCCCCGGGCGCGCACCAGCGGCTCGTCCGTCTCCTCCGCGGTCTTCCCGTCCGCGACCGGCACCCCGCACACCCCCGCGCCGCCGCATGTGCAGCAGCCGTACCAGCCGACGCAGAACGCCGGGTACGGCCCGGCGACGCCGCCGCCGGTGAACAACGCCTTCCCGGCCCCGGCACCCGGCCCCGCGCCGTACAACGCGGGCGGGTACCCGACCCCGGCGCCTGCCCCGGCACCGTTCACTCCGCCGCCGGTGGCACCGACGATGCCCCCGGCGAACGGCGGACCGCCGCCGCGCAAGAACAACACCCCGGTGGTCGTCGTCGCGACGATCATGGGTGTGGTGGTGGTGACCGCCATCGCGATCGCCATCGGTCTGAGCGCCGGCAACGACAACA
Organism: Streptomyces sp. NPDC059080; assembly: GCF_042739975.1. NCBI lineage: Bacteria > Bacillati > Actinomycetota > Actinomycetes > Kitasatosporales > Streptomycetaceae > Streptomyces > Streptomyces sp. NPDC059080. Next base: position 193,519 of record NZ_JBHYGX010000007.1, on the reverse strand, counting down.
GCAACAGCAAGGGCTCCACGAGCGACGATTCGACGTCTGCGTACTCCGCCCCCGAGCCCACGTCGCCGAAGGTCAGCACCCGGCCCGAGGACAAGTCCGCGACGGTCCTGTCCAGCCTGTGCACCAACCCCTCGCACCCCTACGGCGAGAAGCAAAAGATCTACGTCCCCTCCTTCCTGTTCCGGAACCTGGGCTCGGTGAAGGAGTGCATGGACGCGGCGGGCTGGAAGTACACCGTCAAGGAGGTGAACGAGGTTCTCTGGGGGAAGAACACCGTCACCAAGCAGGAGCCGAGCGGCTTCAGCTCCTGGGACCCGGACGGCGGTCAGCCGCTGGAGATCACGGTCTCGACGGGCCGCAGCGACTGATCCACCGGCTGCACAGACGCCGAGGGCCGGGCACACGGAGTGTGTGCCCGGCCCTTCGTGGTTCCTCGGCCCCTGCGGCGCCGCCGCTCAGAGGTAGGGGCCGCTCAGAGGTAGGGGCCGGAGCGTGCGCCGCCGTGGCCGGGCTCATCGCCCTCCTCGGCGGAGGCGCCGGGCGGCAGCGCGCGCCGCATCGTCTCCAGCTGGGCGCGGGCGGACATCTGCTGGGCGAACAGCGCGGTCTGGATGCCGTGGAACAGCCCTTCCAGCCAGCCGACCAACTGGGCCTGTGCGATGCGGAGTTCCGCTTCGGTGGGCACCGACTCGTCGGTGAACGGCAGGGACAGCCGCTCCAGCTCCTCGACCAGCTCGGGTGCGAGCCCGTCCTCCAGCTCCTTCACCGAGCTGGCGTGGATCTCCTTGAGGCGGACCCGGCTGGCCTCGTCGAGCGGCGCGGCCTTCACCTCTTCCAGCAGCTGCTTGATCATGCTGCCGATCCGCATGACCTTGGCGGGCTGCTCGACCATGTCCGTCACCGGCGTCTCCCGGGACTCCCCGTCGCCCCCGCCGCCGGAGGCGGCGCTGCCCAGCGCCATGCCGTCCGGGCCGACTACCAGGACGTGCTGGTTCTCCTGCGACCGTTCGTTCATCGGCATATCCATACCGCCATTCTCTCGTACACGGGTACGCCGGAGGCGGTGACCCCATCGGGCTGCGACGGGGCGCGGGCGGGCTGGCGGCTGGGCCCGGTGGCTCCTTCGGAGGCGGGCCGGTGGCCGGAGGCGGGCCGCCGATGGCGTTTCACGTGAAACGGCGTACGGGCCGGGCCGCCGGGTCAGCCGCGCCGCAGCCGGAGGGCGAGGAAGGCCAGCCCCAGACCGGTGAGCGTCATGCCCGCGCCCATCGGGAGCACCCGCTCGGCGTGGGTGCCCGTCCCGGCGAAGGGGTACGAGCTGTCGTTGGCCGGCGATTCGGCCTGGGGGTCCGGCGCCTGCTGGTCGTCCGCCTCCCGGGCCGTCCGGTTCCCCGGCGCGAGCGTCTCCTCCGCCGGGACCACCTGCGGTACGGCGGCGGGCACCCGCTTCGGGCGGTGCGGCGAGGCGGCGGGGTGCCGGTGCGCGGTGTGGCGGTGTGACGGTGCGGCCTCGCGGGACGGGGCGGCGGCCTTGGCCGGACGGACTTCCGGGGCGCGGTGCGGTGCGGCCGCATGAGAGGCGTGCGGGACCGGGGGGTGGGGGGCGGCGGCCGGCGCGGGGGCGGGCGGGGGCGGGGTGGGCGCGACGGGGGCGGATGGCCGGTGCGGCTTACGCGGCGGTACATGCGGCCGTGGCGGGCCGACCGTGCTCCTGGCGGGATGGTGTGGCCGGAGCCCCCCGCCGGGCAGCATGTTGCTGCCCGGCAGATCGGCGAAGTCCGATGCGAGGTCCCCGATACCGGCGATCCCGAAGGCGCCGGTGAGGCCGAGCGGGCCGGAACCCTCGCCCCAACGGTGCCGGTGGTCGGAGAGCCGCGGGTCCCGGATGTCGGACGCCTCGGGCGCGAGAGCCCGGGCCGTACGAAGCGCTCCCTGCCCCAGGGGTGCGGGTGCGGCCGCATGGGCCGTCGCCGTGCCGAGCGCCAGGGAGAAGGGCAGCGCCACCGTGACCAGCAGCAGGCCGGTGGGGATACGCGTAGGGAACCGAGCCACGGATGTGCCCCTCCCGTGCCGAGCCGCCATGTGACCTACTCAGCGTCACATGGCGCCACCATTCCGGCATCTCGGGCGGGCTATGCGGGGGAGGTGAGCGGCGAGGGGGTGGGCCGGGTGGTGGCAGCCGGGTGGCCGCGGCCGAGGGGCGGGGGGAGCGGCGGCCGGAGAACGAGCGGGCGGCGGTCAGGTGGCGGCCGGAGGGCGCGCGGGGCGGCAGCAGATTGGCGGCCGGGCGGTGGCCAGATCGCGGCGGCCGGAGGGCGGGCGGGGCGCTCGCCCTGGCATCCGGCCACCCGGCGCCCGGCGCCCGGCTTCGACATCCGCGCCGGGGCCTCGGCGCGGCGCCGGCCTCGCCGCCGCCCGTCTCCGTAGCCCTCAGACCGTCAGGATGACCTTGCCGACGTGGCTGCTCGCGTCGACCACACGGTGGGCCTCGGCAGCATCCGCCATCGGGAGGGTGCGGTCGACGACCGGGCGGACCTGACCGTTGCCGATCAGCGGCCAGACGTGTTCGCGTACCGCCGCCACGATCGCGGCCTTCTCCTGCAACGGGCGGGCACGCAGTCCCGCAGCGGTGATCGCGGCGCGCTTGGCCAGCAGGGCGCCGATGTTCAGCTCCGCCTTCACCCCGCCCTGCATACCGATGATGGCGAGGCGGCCATTGACGGCCAGCGCCTTCACGTTCCGCTCCAGATACTTCGCGCCGACGATGTCGAGGATGACATCGGCGCCCTTGCCGTCGGTGGCCTCGCGCACCTCCGCCACGAAGTCCTGCTGGTGGTAGTCGATGAGCACATCGGCCCCCAACTCCGCACAGCGCGCCAGCTTTTCGGCGCTGCCCGCGGTGACCGCGACGCGGGCGCCGACCGCCTTGGCGAGTTGGATCGCCATGGTGCCGATCCCGCTGGATCCGCCGTGCACCAGCAGCGTCTCGCCGGGACGCAGGTGGGCGATCATGAAGACGTTCGACCACACGGTGCAGGCGACCTCGGGCAGTGCGGCGGCCGTCACCAGATCGAGGCCGTCCGGCAGCGGCAGCACCTGACCGGCCGGGACCGCCACCTTCTCCGCGTAACCGCCACCGGCCAGCAGCGCGCACACCTCGTCGCCGACCGCCCAGCCGTGCACCCCCGGGCCGAGAGCCGTGATCCGGCCCGCGCACTCCAGCCCGGGATACGGCGAGGAGCCGGGCGGCGGGTCGTAGAAGCCCTGTCGCTGCAACAGATCGGCGCGGTTGACGGCGCTCGCCGCGACGTCGATCAGGACCTCGCCCTCGGCGGGCTGCGGATCGGGCACCTCGGCCCAGACAAGGGCGTCGGGGCCACCGGGTTCGGGAATGGTGATCGCTCGCATGGCCGCGAGGCTACTCGCCGGAGATGCCCGCAGCGACGGTGCGCGCGCCGCCGACGCCCGTACGGCCCCCCGAAGGAGTGCCGCACGACGAACCGCTCGGCCTGTTTCACGTGAAACAGGCCGAGCGGTAAGAGAGTTGACAAGCCCTCCGGCCCACCGTGTTTCACGTGAAACGGCTCGTTTCACGTGAAACGAGCCGGATCACGGGCCGGGGGGGCGGCCGGAGGGTGCGCGGTCAGTCGTCGGCGCGGCGCATCGAGGAGACACCGGAGCCCGGCAGCGGCGGCATGGGTGCGCGGGACTTGCCCGGCAGCTCGCCTTCCTCGGCGGCAGCGGCGCGAACGATCGTGATCAGCCGGTCGGCGGCCTGCAGCGGGCTGGCCGCCGGGTCGTCGTATCCGAGGAGCCGATGGCCGCGCAGCACGGAGACGACCAGGTCATCGGTCTCCCGCACGGACTTGCCGACCTCGGACTTCACGACCGGGCGCTCGACCAGGTCGAGGCCGCTGCCCTGCTGGATGAGGTCCTCCATGACCGTTCCGGCGCTGGGACTGTGGACGGAGAGGCCCAGCAGCCGGCCGGCGGCGCTGGCCGAGGTGATCACGGAGTCGGCGCCGGACTGCCGCAGCAACGGGGCGTTCTCCTCCTCCCGGACCGCGGCGACGATGTTGGCCTTCTTGTTCAGTTGCCGCGCGGTCAGCGCGACCAGCACGGCGGTGTCGTCGCGCTGGGTGGCGATGACCACCTGGAGTGCGCGCTGGATCTCCGCACGGACCAACACATCGCTACGGGTGGCGTCGCCGACCACGCCCACGAACCCCTCGGCGACGGCGGAGTCGATCACCTTCGGGCTCGGGTCGACGATGACGATGCGCTCACGGGTCAGGCCGGTGGCGCAGAGGGTCTGGACGGCGGACCGGCCCTTGGTGCCGAATCCGACGACGACGGTGTGGTCACGCAAGGTTTTTCTCCAGCGTTTCAGTTGCCACTGCTCACGGGTGCGTTCCGTCAGCACCTCCAGTGTGGTGCCGACCAGGATGATCAGAAAGAGCACCCGCAGCGGCGTGATCAGCACGATGTTCAGCAGCCGTGCGCTGTCGCCGTACGGGACGATGTCGCCGTAACCGGTGGTGGAGAGCGTGACGGTGGCGTAGTAGACGCAGTCGAGGAAGTCGACCGTGCCGTTGGCGCTGTCGTGGTACTCGTCGCGGTCTATCCAGACGATGAAGACCGTCGCGATGAGAACGAGCAGTGCCATCAGGAGCCGTCTGGCGACCTGTCGTATCGGCTCCACGGGTGTCCGGCGTGGCAGCAGGACCCGGTGGGAGTTCTCCTCGGGGACCTCACGCGCCGCGGCGTCGTAGGAGGGGAGCTTCACGCGGCGCCTCCGGTCGGGGGTGCGGAAAAGGTGGAGCGTACGGGACGGCCGCCGCCGGGGTGTGCGCCGGGTCCGTATGGCGGTCCGGCGCCCTCCGGGTCACGCGCCGCGCTGCCCGGGGACCAGGGCAGCTCCAGCACGTCGACCAGGTCGCCGCGGTCGGCGCCGCCCGGCGGGACGACGGCCAGCGCGTCGGCGGCGGCGATACCGCGCAGCATGGCCGGCCCGTGGAACGGCAGCGGCGTCGCGGTGCGGCCGTGGCGCGGGTCGTCGCGGTAGGCGACCGGAACGAGCCGGGTGTCGTGCGGGTGCCCGTCCACCGCCGCGCCCAGCGGGGTGCGGGAGGGCGCCGCGGGCGGGCGGGCGGCGAGGGTTCGCAGCAGCGGCTGGGCCAGGGTCAGCAGACCGGAGACCGCGGCGAGCGGATTGCCGGGCAGCCCCACGAGATACCGGTCCGGGGCGATCCTGGCCAGCAGCATGGGATGGCCCGGACGTACCGCCACGCCGTCGACCAGCACCTCGGCGCCGATGCGGCGCAGGGCCGGGTGGACGTGGTCGACGGGGCCCGACGCGGTACCGCCGGTGGTGAGGACGACATCGGCAGTGGAGCCGGTGATCGCCGTGTGGAGGGCGTCGGCGTCGTCACCGAGCGGCCATGGCGCGCTGACGTCGGCGCCCAGCGCCCGCAGCCAGGGCCCGAGCATCGGCCCGAGAGCGTCCCGGATGCGGCCTTCCCGTGGCAGCCCGTGCCGGAGCAGTTCATCGCCCAGGACCAGCACCTCGACGCGGGGCCGGGGGTAGGTCGTCAGCCGGTCGTACCCGGCGGCCGCGGCCAGCCCGAGAACGGCGGGCGTCACCGGCACACCGGTCGGCAGCAGCGGTTCGCCGCGGCCGCATTCCTGGCCGCGGGGGCGGATGTCCTGGCCGAGCCGCACCGCACGCGGCGCGGCGAGCCGGGCCCGACCGTCACCCCGGTCGTGGACCTCACCGTGCTCACTGCGCAGCACCGCGGTGGCACCGTCCGGTACCCGCGCCCCGGTGGCGATGGCGACGGCATGCCCGTCCGCCAGCGTCGTGGCGGCGTGCCCGGCAAGGATCCCGCGGTCGTCTCCCGTAGCGCGGTCGAGGTCCCAGGGGCCGGGACCGGAGACGGCCCAGCCGTCCATGGCCGAGGTGTCGAACGGGGGCAGATCGGTCAGCGCGGTGAGCGGCTCCGCCAACGTCCGCCCCAGCGCGTCCCCCGGCTCGGAGGGTTCCGGAGGCCGGGGGCCGTCGGCCGCCCGTGCGGCTCGCTTCCGGGCGAGCGGCCAAGGGGTGGGACCGTCTGTGTGGTCCTCCGGACGCGCGTCCCTGGCGGCGTTCCCGGAGCACACGTTCCCGGCGGGGCCGGAGGGGTGCCTGTGCCGCTCGGTCCGGGGGTGCGCGTGCTCGGCGGGGCCCATGGGACCGTCGTCGGGGTCGGTACGCGCGTCGCGGGCAGGACCGGAGCCCGATGTCCCGGCGCCGGGGCCCACACCACTGGAGGCCAGGCCACTTCCCGCCGCCGAGGACGCGGCGCCGCCCGGTGCCACGCCGTCAGGCGACGTACCGAAGCCACTGCGCCCCGTCGCCCCAGAATCGGACGCGCCGGAACCCCCGCTCCCCGCCCGGCCGGTCCCCACCGTGCCAAGCGCCATCGGGCCGAGGACCGCCGCCCAGGAGTCCAAGGGACCGGCGCCGCCAGGACCGGCGGTCGCGGCGACCGTCGCCCTGGAGGCCGCGCGGGAAGCCGCGACCCCGCATTCCGCCGGAACGGGGTCTCCGGAGCCATGCGCTCCGACCGTCTCCCGCTCCGCCGCAGCACGCCGCACCGCACCGGGTTCTCCCACCAGCCGGGCGAGAAGATCCAGGTCCGGGGCCGGGGCCTGAGTCGCCGGCGCGGCGGGTGCCGGGGCCGGGGCCGGGGCCGGGGCCGGGGCCGGGGCCGACGGCAGGATCGGGTCCGGGCTCGGGCTCGGGGGCCCGGCCGCGTCAGAGCCAGGAGTCAGGGACCTGTCCGTCTCCCGGGCCTGCCTCGAAGCCCGGGAAGTGTCCATGGACCGGGCCCGCTTCGGAGCCGGGGCCGCGACCGGCTCGTCCCCGCCCGCCGCCGACGCCACCGTCACCGCCGGGCCTTCACCGGAGCCTGCCGCCCCGGCCGGGCCGGGTTCCTCCGCCCACGCGTCCCGATCGCCGTTGGCCACCGCGAGGGCGTCAGCGAAGGCGTCGTCAAAATCGCCCTCGGTCATGGGGCGGACTTCGGCTCGGGCCGCCCCGCGTCGCCGGAGGCGCTACCGCCGGAAGCGCCATCGTCGGAAGCGTTCTCCGCCACCCAGCGCTCGGCCAGCGCGGCGATCCTTCGGGACGCCTCCGCCACGTCGCCACCGCCTTCCTGACGGCCCGCCGCGTACCCGATCAGGAACGTCGTCAACGGCGCCGCCGGGCGGGCCACCCCGTGCGCCGCGTCACGGGCGAGGTCCAACAGCGTCGTGGTGTCGACGTCCAGTTCGATGCCCAGTTCGGCCTTGACCGCGGTGATCCATTCGTCCAACACGCCTCCATGCTCCCTGATCCGGGCCCGGGCCGCGCCGACGTCCTCCCAGCTGTCGCAGTCGAAGGACGCCGCGGCCGTCACGTCCTCGACGCGCTCCAGCGCCAGGGCGGCCGTCACCGCGCGCAGCGGCAGACCGGAGAGTGTGCCGTGCGCCGCGCGCAGCGCCGTCAACTCCCGGTACAGCGGGGCGCGTCGGTACGCCGCCACCAGCGGCTGATCGCGGCCCCCGGCGTCCCGCAGGACCGCGCCGTCCACACGGGCGGCGCCGTCGGCGGGTGCACCGGCCGCCGCCGCCAACAGCGCGCGCACCGTCGACGCGGTCAGAAAGGGCAGATCGGCGGCGAGGACCAGCACCGTCGGAGCGGTGGTGTGCCGCAGGCCCGCGTCCAGGGCGGCCAGCGGACCGCCGCCCGGTGGGTCCTCCCGGGCGTGCACCACCGTGCGGTCGGTCGGGCGCGTGGGGCCGACGACGACGGTCATCGCCGCGTCGGGGCAGGCGGCGAGCACCCGGTCGAGCAGCGAGCGGCCGCCGACGGAGAGCGCAGGCTTGTCCGCCCCACCGAGCCGACGGGCCGCGCCCCCGGCCAGGACGAGGGCGTCATGGACGGGGATGGCCTCGCGTGCCCCGGTGGCCCCGGGCGGCCGTCGCGTATCACTCACTCCCTGAGTATCGCCGGGTTGACGACGCTCACACCGCCCACCGCCCACCGGCCGCACCGGGCATGCACCGGAACACGCCACCCACAGGCCGCACCTGAGACGACCGGATACACCCCGCCCAGCTCAGCACCCCGGAACCAGGCGTCCCCGCCTCACCGCCCGGCACCGGAGGACGCCCCCGGATCGCCACCCCGGGGCCGGATCACACCACCCGGCCCCGGAGCGCGGTCTCACAACCCCCGCAACAGCACCGCCGGCTGCTCCACACAGTCCGCGACATAGCGCAGGAAGCCGCCGGACGTTCCGCCGTCGCACACCCGGTGGTCGAAGGTGAAGGACAGCTGGACGACCTGGCGTACCGCCAACTCGCCGTTGTGGACCCAGGGTTTGGGGGCTATCCGGCCCACTCCGAGCATCGCGGCCTCGGGGTGGTTGATGATCGGGGTGGAGCCGTCCACGCCGAAGACGCCGTAGTTGTTGAGGGTGAAGGTGCCGCGTGTCAGGTCGGCGAGCGACAGTCCGCCGGAGCGTGCGCTGTCCGTGAGCCGGGCGATCTCCGCGGACAGGCCCTCGACCGTACGGATGTGGGCGTCCCGCACCACCGGCACCACCAAGCCGCGGTCGGTCTGCGCGGCGAAGCCCAGATGGACCTCGGGGAGCCGGACGATCTCCTGGGTCTCGGTGTCGATCGTGGCGTTCAGCTCCGGGAAGCGCGCGAGCGCCGCCGTGCAGATACGGGCGAGCAGCGCCAGCAGCGACACCTTGGGGGCACCCGGGGCATTCATCGCCCGCCGGGCGGCGAGGAGTTCGGTGGCATCGGCGTCGACCCAGCAGGTGGCGTCCGGGATCTCCCGGCGGCTGCGGGTGAACTTCTCGGCCGCCGCCCCGCGCATCCCCCGCAGCGGTATCCGCTCGCCCTCGGCCCGGGACCGGCCGGTGGCCGTCACCGCTCCGGTGGCGGGACCGGTGGCCGCGGCGGCCGTGGCCTGCCGCTCCCGGACCGCGCGTTCGACGTCCGTCCGCAGGATGAGCCCGTGCCGCCCGGTGCCGTGCAGCGTGGCCAGATCCAGACCGTGTTCCCGGGCCATCCGGCGTACCAGCGGGGAGATGACCGCCACCGTACGGCTCGCCCCGGGCTCCTCGGGCTCTCCGGATTCCTCGGGTGCGGCGGTATCCGGCCGGGCGCCGGGACCGTGCGCCGCCGCGCCGTTCCCGGCGGCGCCACCGCCGCCACCAGGCCGGACGCGCCGCCGACGCGCCGCCGCGGCGCTCGTGCCGTAGCCGACCAGGACGTTCCCCGAGCCCTCACCGGACTCCGCAGGAACGGCCTCCTCCGACGGCGCGGGCACTGCCTCCGCAGCGGTGTCCGGAGACAGGTCCGCGGGCGCCTCCGCCGACGTGGATGCGCCGACGGCAACGGTGATCAGCGGCGCCCCGACCGGGAGATCGGTGCCCTCCTCCCCGAAGCGCGCGGTGACCACACCGCCGTACGGGCAGGGCACCTCGACCATCGCCTTGGCCGTCTCGACCTCGACGACCGGCTGATCGACCGAGACCACCTCGCCGATCTCGACCATCCACTGCACGATGGTGGCCTCGGTGAGGCCCTCCCCCAGGTCGGGCAGGGTGAATTCACGGACCACAGCCATCACTCGCCCCTCCCTTCGGTCCAGTCCGACTCCCACTGGAGGCGGGCGACGGTGTCGAGAATGCGGTCCACTCCAGGGAGATGATGCCTCTCCAGCATCGGTGGCGGATAGGGAATGTCGAATCCTGCCACCCGCAGGACCGGCGCCTCCAGATGGTGGAAACAGCGCTCCGTGATCCGCGCCGCGATCTCCCCTCCCGGACCGGCGAAACCGCTCGACTCATGGACGACGACCGCCCGCCCGGTGCGCCGCACCGACGCGCAGACCGTCTCGTCGTCGAACGGCATCAGCGACCGCAGATCGACGACCTCCAGATCCCACCCCTCGGCGCGCGCCGCCTCCGCCGCCTCCAGGCAGACCGGCAGCGACGGCCCGTACGTGATCAGCGTGGCGTCCGCGCCCCGGCGGCGCACCGCGGCGCGCCCCAGGGGCGGCACCTCACCGGGCGCCTCGGGCGACCAGTCGGCCTTGGACCAGTAGAGGCGCTTCGGTTCGAGGAAGACGACCGGGTCGTCGGAGGCGATGGCCGCGCGCAGCAGCCCGTACGCGTCCTCGACCGTGGCGGGCGTGACCACCTGGAGCCCCGGAGTCGCCAGGTAGTACGCCTCGGAGGCGTCACTGTGGTGCTCGACGCCGCCGATGCCGCCGCCGTACGGGATACGGATCGTCAGCGGCATCGGGAGGGCGCCGCGGGTGCGGTTGCGCATCTTGGCGACATGGCTCACCAGCTGCTCGAACGCCGGGTAGGCGAAGGCGTCGAACTGCATCTCGACGACCGGCCGCAGGCCGTACATGGCCATGCCGACCGCGGTGCCGAGGATGCCCGCCTCGGCGAGCGGTGTGTCCGTACAGCGGTCGTCGCCGAATTCGGCGGCCAGTCCGTCGGTGACGCGGAAGACGCCGCCCAGGGCGCCGACGTCCTCGCCCATCACGTGGACGGCCGGGTCCTCGGTCAGGGCGTCGCGCAACGCGCGGGTGAGCGCCTGCGCCATGGTGGCGGGCTTGCGCGCGGTGGCGGCGGTCGGGGTCATGGCCGGGCCTCCTGGGCGGGCTCGTCGGTGGCGGCTTCGGCAGCCAGTTCGGCGCGCAACTGGTCGGACTGCTGCCGGAGTTGGGTGGTCCGCTCGGCATAAACGTGGGTGAACAGGTCGTCCGGGTCGAGCGCCGGGTCCTGGTGCATCCGCTCGCGCAGGTCGGCCGCCATCTCCTCGGCGCCGTCCCGTGTCGCGGCGGTGAAGTCGTCGGTGAGCAGGCCCCGGGCGGTCAGCTCGCGCTCCATCAGGGCTATCGGGTCGTACGCCCGCCACGCCTCGACCTCGTCGGCGGTGCGGTAACGGGTGGCGTCGTCGGCGTTGGTGTGTGCGTCGACGCGGTAGGTGACGGCCTCGACGAGGGTGGGGCCGCCGCCCTCCCGGGCCCGGCGCACGGCCTCGGTGAGCACGCCGTGCACCGCCGGGGCGTCGTTGCCGTCCACCAGGCGGCCCGGCATGCCGTATCCGACGGCCTTGTGGGCCAGCGACGGCGCGGCGGTCTGCTTGGCGAGCGGGACGGAGATCGCGAAGCCGTTGTTCTGCACCAGGAAGACGACCGGCGCCTGCCAAACGGCGGCGAAGTTCAGCGCCTCGTGGAAATCGCCCTCGCTGGTGCCGCCGTCGCCCACCAGGGCGAGCGCGACCACGTCGTCGCCGCGAAGGCGCGCGGCGTGGGCCAGCCCGACGGCGTGCGGGAGCTGGGTGGCGAGCGGGGTGCACAGGGGGGCGATGCGGCAGACGCGGGGGTCGTAGCCCGTGTGCCAGTCGCCGCGCAGCAGGGTCAGCGCCTCGACCGGATCCAGGCCGCGGGCGACGGCGGCGAGGGTGTCGCGGTAGCTGGGGAAGAGCCAGTCCCGTTCCTGGAGGGCGAGCGCCGCCGCCACCTGGCACGCCTCCTGTCCGGTGGACGACGGGTAGACCGCGAGGCGCCCCTGGCGGGTGAGGGCGGTGGCCTGGGTGTTGTACCGGCGGCCCCGGACGAGCTGGACGTAGAGCCGCTTCAGGAGCGCGGCGTCGAGCTGCCGGGCGGCGTCCGTGCCGAGCACCCGGTGGGGTTCCGCATCGGGCAGGAGTGGCGCCGGGTCGACGCGGGGGTGCCAGGCGGGCGGCGGGCCGGGCAGGCCGCCCTTGCGCCTGCTGCTACCGGGCTGCTCAAGGACCGTCATGACGAGCACCTCCTCGAATCGAAGGGGTGGCGCGAAGCGCCTCGTGGGATGGGGGCGGACGCCGGATGGGCAGGATGAAACGGGTCGGGGCACCCAGTCCTTCCCTACCGATTGTTCGGTCGCCGATGCATTTTGGCTACAGGCGGGCCCAGCCTGTGGACAAACGGTTCTCCACAGCTTCAGATGAAGGCAGGGCGTCCATGAAGGGAAGGCGGGACCATATGCCGGACGAACAGATGGCCCATCCCGGCGCAGCGCCGTCGGGAGCGCCGGGACCGCCCCGTCCGCCCGCCCCGGCGGCGCCTCCGGCCCGCCCGCTGGACACCATCGACCGGTCGATCCTGCACATGCTGCAGACCGACGGACGCGCCTCGATACGGTCGGTCGCCGAGCGCGTCCATGTCTCGCGCGCCAATGCGTACGCACGCATCAACCGGCTGATCGACGACGGCGTGATACGCGGCTTCAGCGCCCGCGTCGACCAGGAACGGGCAGGTCAGGGCGCGTCCGCCTACATCACGCTGAAGATCGTCCAGAACTCCTGGCGCACCGTGCGCGAACAGCTCACCGCGCTGCCCGGCGCCTCGCACATCGCGCTGGTCAGCGGCGATTTCGATGTGCTGCTGCTGGTGCACACCAAGGACAACCGCGAGCTGCGGGAGCTGGTGCTGACCCGTATCCAGGCGATGCCGGAGGTGCTGAGCACCCGCACCCTGCTGGTCTTCGAGGAGACGGGTCTGGGCCCGCAGCCCCAGTGAGCGGACGTCCCGCGGCCCGCCCTCGTCAGGACGTCCGCAGCCCCGCGAAGGCCGTACGGACAACGGCTTCGGCGACCTCGTCCCGGCCGGCGCCGCGTCCGGGGCGGTACCACTCGACGATCGAGTTGATCATGCCGAAGAGCAGCCGGGTCGCCAGCGGGATGTCGACGTCAGGGCGGAGATCACCGTCGGCGGCGGCCTCCTTCAGCAGCTCGGCGACCCGGTGGTCGAACTCGCGGCGACGCTCCATGGCCCACCGCTCGGTGTCGGTGTTGCCCCGCACCCGCAGCAGCAGCGTCACATAGGGCAGCTCGTCCAACAGCACCTCGGCCACGCGGCGGGTGACGTACTCCAGGCGCTCGATCGCCCGGCCACCGGTCGCGCCCGGCTCCTCCAGGACGCCGAAGAGGCCGTCCAGCGCACGGCTTATCGCCCGCCGCAGCAGCTCTTCCTTGCTGCGTACGTGGTGGTAGATCGAGGACTTGGAGATGCCCGCCGCCCGGGAGAGGTGCTCCATGGACGTGCCGTCGTACCCGCGCTCGATGAACACCTCGACGGCGACCGCGAGCAGCGAATCGGGCGTGTAGGTGTCGCGCTTGGCCATGGTCATGATTACAACACCCCTTCCGCCGCCCGCGCACGGCACCTCGGAAACCGGACGGCACCGACCGGCCGTTTCCGCAGGTGGCCGAGGTCTCGCGGAATTTGCGCCGGGCGCCCCGGACCGGCCCCACGTGGGCGAGCGCCGGCCGCCCGCCCGACAACTTCCCCGTACGGGCGGACGCCGCGCGCCGTACACCGCCCGGCACTTCCCGGCCGAGTTTTCCACAGGCTCACCGGATCCCCTTGCCCCGACCGATCGTTCGGTTACTCTAACTCCGTTACCCCGTCCGCCCAGCCTTTGCGCTCCGCTTTCCTGTTCACCCTTCGCCCGGTTCGACGAGGAGTTGGTCTTCGATGGCCGCCGACATGACCCCCGCGCAGTTGACCGAGAAGCACCGCCCGACGCTCGATACGGCGCTGGAGACGATCCGCACCCGCGCCTACTGGTCGCCCCACCCCGAGCACCCCAAGGCGTACGGCGAGACGGCGGCGCCGGACGGCCTCGCCGCCTTCGAGGCGCTGCGCGGCACCCGCTTCGCCCTCGACCAGCCCGGGACCGACGACTGGGTCGGCGAGGAAGTCTCCCCGTACGGGCCGGAGTTGGGCATCACGTACCCGCACCCCGACCCTGATGTGCTGCTGCCCGCGATGCGCGCGGCGCTGCCGGTCTGGCGGGACGCGGGTCCCGAGACGCGGGCGGCCGTCTGCCTGGAGATCCTGTCCCGGATCAGCGCCCGCACCCATGAGTTCGCCCAGGCCGTGATGCACACCAGCGGGCAGGCGTTCATGATGGCGTTCCAGGCCGGCGGGCCGCACGCCCAGGACCGCGGCCTGGAGGCGGTGGCGTACGCGTACGCCGAGCAGGCGCGCGTCCCGGAGCAGGCGCCCTGGTCGAAGCCGCAGGGCAAGCGCGACCCGCTGGAGCTGACCAAGTCGTTCACCGCCGTGCCGCGCGGCGTGGCCCTGGTGATCGGCTGCAACACCTTCCCCACCTGGAACGGCTACCCCGGCCTCTTCGCCTCCCTGGCGACCGGCAACCCGGTACTGGTCAAGCCGCACCCGCGGGCCGTGCTCCCGCTGGCCCTGACGGTGCAGGTGGCCCGCGAGGTGCTCAGCGAGGCCGGGCTCCCCGCCGACCTGGTGTGCCTGGCGGTGGACCGCCCCGGCGAGGGCCTGGCCAAGACGCTGGCCGTCCGGCCGGAAGTCCGGATCATCGACTACACCGGCTCGACCGCCTTCGGCGACTGGCTGGAGACCAACGCCCGCCAGGCGCAGGTGTACACCGAAAAGGCCGGGGTCAACACCGTCGTCATCGAGTCGACCGACGACTACAAGGGCATGCTCGGCAACCTCGCCTTCTCCCTGTCCCTCTACAGCGGCCAGATGTGCACCACCCCGCAGAACCTCCTGATCCCCCGCGGCGGCATCACCACGGACGCCGGGCCCAAGTCGTACGACGAGGTGGTCACGGATCTGGCGGGCGCGGTCAGCGGGCTGCTCGGGGACGACGCCCGTGCCAACGCCCTGCTCGGGGCGCTGGTGAACCCGCAGGTCAAGGCACGTCTCGACGGCGCCGCCGAGCTGGGCGAGGTGGCGCTGGCCTCCCGGTCGGTGGCGCATCCGGAGTTCCCCGGGGCGACGGTACGCACCCCGGCGATCATCAAGCTGGACGGCGCGAAGCCGGAGTCTGAGGCGGTCTATCGGACGGAGTGCTTCGGCCCCGTCTCGTTCGCGGTGGCCGTCGACTCGGCGGACGACGCGGTGGCGCTGCTGCGGACCACGGTCCGGGAGCAAGGCGCCATGACGGTCGGCGCGTACACCACCTCACCCGAGGTGGAGCAGCAGGTGCAGGACGTCTGCCTGGAGGAGTGCGCCCAGCTGTCGCTCAATCTGACCGGTGGGGTCTATGTGAACCAGACCGCGGCGTTCTCCGACTTCCACGGCTCCGGCGGCAACCCGTCCGCCAACGCGGCCCTGTGCGACGGCGCGTTCGTCGCCAACCGCTTCCGGACGGTGGAGGTACGGCGACCGGCGTGAAACATGGCGGGCGGGGGCGGGCCGTCGGTGACGTTTCACGTGAAACGTCACGCCGGTCCGGGCCACCCGTCCGTGGCCCGCGCGCCGACGCCCCGGCCGGAGGCGCCGATCGCTTCCGGCCGGGGCGCCCGCGGCGCCGTCAGGGTGCGGCGGGCGGCTCGATGACGGCGTGACGGCCGATCCAGGCATGCATGGCGATGGCCGCGGCGGCGCCCGCGTTGATCGACCGCGTCGAGCCGAACTGTGCGATCGAGCAGACCACCGAGGCGTGACGCCGTGCCTCCTCCGTCAGCCCCGGGCCCTCCTGGCCGAAGAGCAGGACGCAGCGGCGCGGCAGCGCGGTGGTCTCCAGGGGCACCGCACCCGGGAGGTTGTCGATCCCGATGATCGGCAGCCCCTCGGCGGCGGCCCAGGCGGTCAGCTCCTCGGTGCCCGGGTGGTGACGGACGTGCTGGTAGCGGTCGGTCACCATCGCGCCGCGGCGGTTCCAGCGCCGCTGCCCGACGATGTGGACCTCCTTGGCCAGGAAGGCGTTGGCGGTCCGCACCACGGAGCCGATGTTGAAGTCGTGGCCCCAGTTCTCGACGGCGACATGGAAGTCATGGCGCCGGGTGTCGAGGTCCGCGACGATCGCCTCCCGCGTCCAGTAGCGGTAGCGGTCGACGACGTTGCGCCGGTCGCCCCCGGAGAGCAACTCCGGGTCGTACCAGTCGCCCTCCGGCCACGGCTCCAGGTGCGGCCCGACGCCGATCTTCGGGCCGTAACCCTCGTCGTACTGGAGCGGTTCGGCCACGGCGGACGGCTCCGCCACGGCCCCGGGGCCCTGCTCGGCCGGGGTGGTTCTCTCGCTGCTCACCCCACGAGCGTAGAACCCCGCCGAAGCGCTACGCACCGGCCGGGGGGGGGGGGGGGCCCGGCGGGGGGGCGCGCGCGCCCCGCGCCCCCCCCGCCCCCCCCCGGCGGGGGCGCGCGGGCGCGGCGGGGGCGGGCGGGGGGGCGC
>NZ_JBHYGX010000007.1:158969-177247 GCF_042739975.1 Streptomyces sp. NPDC059080 | reverse complement strand
GAGCGCCCCCCCCCCCCGACGCGCACCCCCCCGCCCGCCCCCCGCTCGCCCTCCGGTACGGCCGACGGCTCCGCCGGGCCGCCCCGCCGGACGCTTCGGGCACGGAGCGCCGGGATCCGGCCGCCGACCCAGATCAGGAAGGGCGTCGGCAGGAACACCAGGTCGGCGGCGATCATCGCCGCGGAGAAGAACGGCAGCCCGAGCAGGAACGCGATCGAAAGGTGCTCGCAGACCATCACGACCAGCAGCACGTTCTTCAGCCGCCGGTTGAAAAGGGTGAACGGGAAGGCGACCTGCACGATCACCGTGCCGTAGGTGAAGAGCAGAACCAGCAGGCCGCTGGTGGCGAGCAGCCCGGAGAGCTCCGGCCACGGCGAGAAGTAGTCCAGGTGCATCGGGTAGTAGACCGCGGTGCCGTCCTGCCAGCGCGAGCCCTGGATCTTGAACCAGCCGGCGGTCGCGTAGACCAGACAGACCTCGACCATGATCACCAGCAGGGCGCCGTTGTGCAGCACCACGCCGAGGACGTCGAGCACGGTCCGCGGCTCGCCCGGCGCGCGGCGGTCCACCACCCACCGCAGCCCGTGCGCGGCCCACAGCAGCCACAGCGCCAGGCCCCAGCCGACGTACGGGAACGGGCCGTGCCCGAACCAGCTCAGGCCATAGCACCCGAGCAGTTGGGCCACGGCGAGGGCCAGGCCGAGGACGGTCCACAGCGCGATGCCCGGCAGATCGCGCCCGGCGTCCTCACCGCGCGCGGCCGCGCGCCGCGCGCGGCGGGCGTCCAGCGACCACACCTGCCCGCACCGGGTCAGCACCAGGTACATCGACATCAGATGGATGATGTTGTCGCCGCCGTCGCCGATGAAGACACTGCGGTTCTGCAGCGACAGCACGCCGATCATGAACAGGACCGACATGGTGCGGGTGCGCCAGCCCAGCATCAGCAGCGCGGCGGAGACGATCGCGAGGATATAGACCACCTCGAACCAGCCACGCCCGTCCGACCACGGCAGCACCGAGAAGGCGTGGTTGCCGTCGAGCAGCCGCCGCGCCATGTCCAGGCTGAACGGGCTGTCGGGCCCGTAGAGCACCGCACGGTGCGGCCACTCGCGGAGCAGGAACAGCAGCCAGGTCGCCGCGAACCCGATCCGGACCACCGCCGTCTGGTACGGCGCCATCGCCCGCCCGGTGACCAACCGGAAACCACGCCCTACGAGACGTTCGACACGGGTCTCGGGGAGGGGCGAGATGGGGCGTTCCGGCGCGCCGGTGGCTGGTGGGGTGTCCGAGGAGGGCGTGGTCGGTGAGCCTGCCGAGGCCGGTGAGCCCACCGAGGCCGGAGCGGCTGGTGAGCCCGTCGAGGCCGGTGAGCCCGTCGAGGCTGAAGCGGCAGGCGAGCCCGGAGCGGCCTCCCGCGCCTGCGGGGCCCGCCGCTCCTCCTGGTACCCCTGATCCGGCCGATCCGGCTGGTTCTGCCGATCCTGCTGATCCGGCTGATCCGGCTGATCCGGCTGATCCGGCTGATCCGGCTGATCCGGCTGATCCGGCTGATCGCGCTGATCCCGCCGGTCCCGTGGCGCGTCCGGTGCTGCGGTCACTTGGTCTTCGTCCCCTCGGGCAGGTCGGCCGTGGTGACCTGCCACCAGGGCAGCACACGGAACGCGGGCTTGTCGCTGATCTTCTCGCTGCTCCAGCGCGGCGGGGCGACCGGCGTCGTCACCGAACGGACCTGAAGCCGCTCGACCCGGCCCTGCCGCGACCACTCCGGCCCCATCCGCTCCATCATGATCCGCCGGATGTACCGCTCGGACAGCTCACCACGCACCCCGATCGCGGCGTTCTGCTCGTTGTGCGTGCTGACGAAGTACTCCCAGCCGCGCCGCAGTTGGTTCTGCTGCGTATGGCTCGGGGCCGGATTGTGGTGGATCGCCCGGCCGTCGCGCGCGGTGAGATCGGTCCAGCCGGTGGTCCGCAGCCCGCCGTCGCCGGTACGCAGCTCTGCTCGCGCCTGGACGGCGATGTTCTGCTGCATCGGGTTGGGGGCGAAGAGCTTCCAGTTCTGCTCGTACTCGGGGTAGACGTACTCGCCGATCGCCGAGCCCTGCGCCTTGGTGAGCGTGTTCTCCGGCGCGACGTGCAGAAACATCATGGCCAGATGGATCGCCACGGCCACGGCCACGACGCTGACCGCCATACATATGACGATCCGCGAGGGCAGCGAGAGCGCGGCCACCGACCGCGGTTCGTCCCCGATTGACTGCATTCCCGCCCCGTTCCCAGATTCCCGACCGGCCCACTACGCCCCGGAACCGTACCCAGAGACCCGCACCGGGCACAGCCGCACCCGATCACCGTCGGCCCCGGCACCGTGGCGGATGCGCGGGGCCGACGCCCGGGGCGGGCCTCGCCGGACGCCTCCCGGACCCGCAGCCGGACGCCTCCCGGACCCGCCGCCGTACGCGTTCCGGAACGCCCGCCCTCCGCGCTACCGCCGTACGCGCCCGCCCTCGCCCGGCGAAGACCCCGCCCCCGAAGCCGTACGCATTCCCAATTCCTGCAACCTGTTCTACCTTGGCGCCTCGTCATGTCAGCCGCCCGCGGAAGGACAACCAGTGGACTTCACCCTCACCGAGGAGCAGCAGGCCGCCACCGAGGCGGCGAAGGCCGTGTTCGCGCACGTGGCGCCCGATGCGGTGCCCAGCCCCGCGCTCACCGCGGGCGCCGTCGCCGACGACTTCGACCGGGACCTGTGGCGCACCCTCGCCCACGCCGACCTGCTGAGCCTGCTGACGGCGCCCGAGTACGGCGGCGCCGGGCTCGACCCGATCGCCCTCTGCCTGGTGCTGCGCGAGGCCGGCCGCGTACTGGCCCGCGTCCCGCTCCTGGAGTGCGCCGCCGCCTCCCGCCTCCTGCAACACCACGCACCGGAAGCGGTACGCGCCGAGCTGCTGCCCCGTATCGGCCGCGGCGAGTTGGTGATCACCACGGCCTCCGACGGCCGCACCGGCCATGACGCGGCGGAGCTGGCCGTCACCGCGCGGCAGGACGACGACGGCTGGCTGCTCGACGGCGTCCAGACCGCCGTTCCCTGGGCATACGGCGCCGACCGGGTGCTGCTGCCCGCGCGCACCCCCGACGGACGGCCGGTCCTCGCCCTCGCCCCGCTCACCGCCCCCGGCCTGAGCCGCCACGAGCAGATCTCGACCACCGGCGAACGGTACGCCGAACTGCGGCTCGCCTCGGTACGTCTCACCGCCCCGGACGTCCTGACCGCCCCCGGCGCCACCGAGGAGCTACGACAGCTGCTGACCTGCGGCACCTGCGCGCTCGCCCTGGGCCTGGGCGAGGCGGTGCTCGCGATGACCGCCGACTACACCGGGAAGCGCGAACAGTTCGGCTTCCCCCTCGCCACGTTCCAGGCGGTCGCGGTGCAGGCCGCCGACCGGTTCATCGATCTACGGGCGATGGCGGCCACCCTCTGGCAGGCCGCCTGGCGCATCGGCACGGACACGGCGGGCGCGCTGCCGCCGGAGGGGGATGTGGCGGTCGCCAAGATCTGGGCGTCGGACGGCATCCGCCGCACCGTGCAGACCGCTCAGCATCTGCACGGCGGCTTCGGCGCGGACACCGACTACCCGCTGCACCGCTACCACGCCTGGGCCAAACAGCTGGAACTCTCCCTCGGCCCCGCCGCCGCCCACGAGGAAGCCCTCGGCGACCTCCTCGCCGCCCACTCGCTACGGGAGGAGGACTGACCTGGGGGGCGGGGCTCAGGGCGAGTCGCCGCAGGCCGGGGAGCGCGGGCGCCGACCGGGCCCCGGAATCAGACCACCGCGCCGGTCCCGCCCTTGCCGTCCATGACCGGACGACCTGCGGACTCCCACGCCTGCATCCCGCCGGCGACGTTCACCGCGTCGATGCCCTGCTGGATCAGATACTGAGCGACCTGCGCGGACCGTCCACCGGACCGGCAGATCACATAGACCTTGCCGTCGGCCGGCGCCGCCTCCGTCAACTCGCCGTAACGGGCGACGAAATCGCTCATCGGCAGGTGCAGGGCGCCCTCGGCGTGCCCCGCCGTCCACTCGTCGTCCTCGCGGACGTCCAGCAGGAAATCCTCGGACGTGAGCGCGTCGACACCAACCGTGGGCAGAGAAGTGTGCATGTCCCCGACGCTACCCGACCAGCTGGGAGAGGTGTGCCTCGCGCTCGGCGACATCGGCGAGCAGCTTCTCGGCGATCTCGTCCAGCAGCCCGTCCGGGTCCTGCGGCGCCATCTTGATCATCGCGCCGATCGCGCTCTCCTCCAGCTCGGCCGCGACCGCCGCGAGCATCTCCTTCCGCTCCGCCAGCCACTCCAGCCGCGCGTACAGCTCCTCGCCCGCGCTCAGCCGCTCCTCGGCGGGCACCGGACCGGCCTCCCACTCCCGCGTCAGCGCACCCAGCGCCGCCTCATCCCCCGCGGCGTACGCGGCATTGACCCGGGCGATGAACGCGTCCCGGCGCCGCCGCTCCGCGTCATCGCGCGCCAGGTCCGGATGGGCCTTGCGCACCAGATCGCGGTACGCCCGGCGCGACCCCTCACTGGGCCGCACCTTCTGCGGCGGCTGCACCGGCTGCTCGGTGAGCATCGCCTGCGCCTCCGGGAACAACCCGTCCGACCCCATCCAGCCGTGGAACAACTCCTCCACCGCGGGCATCGGCAACACCGCCGCCCTCGCCTCCCGGGCCTTACGGACGTCCTCGGGGTCACCGGTCCGCGCGGCGACCACCTCCGCGATCTGCGCGTCCAGCTCGTCGAGCCGGGCATACATCGGGCCGAGCCGCTGATGGTGCAGGCGGGAGAAGTTCTCCACCTCCACCCGGAACGTCTCCACCGCGATCTCGAACTCGATCAACGCCTGCTCCGCAGCGCGCACCGCCACCGCAAGCCGCGCCGTCGCCGCCTCCGCGGCCGCACCATCTGCCCCGGACACCCCGGACACCCCGGACGCCTCGGACGCCCCGGACGCCCCCGGCACATCCGTCGCATCCGGCGCGACCGCCGCCCCCCTGGAGTCGGTGGCGTCCGCCGCTCCCGTGGCGTCGGCTCCGTGCCGGCCGTCCTGCGCGTTCTCCGCGTACGAGTTCGTCACCCGGCCAGCGTACGGCCCTGGGGTGGGGGGCGGGTTCGTGCTCGGGGGAGGTGGGGTGGACCGGGGTGCGGTCGCCGCCGGCTGGTCCCCGAAGCGCGAAGCGTGACGCGCCACCGCCGTCCCGCCCGGGCTCACACCCCCACCGCTTCCTCCATCTCCTCTTCCTCCGCGGCCTGTTCAACGGTCTCGCGGGGAGTTCTGCCGCGCCCCGCGCCCGTCCGCGGCCCGGTCTCGGTCACCGTGGCGGCCACCGCCGCTGCCGCCAGCGCCGTGGCACGCTCGGCGGCCTCGTTCTCGGCGGCCTTACGGCGCCGCTCCGCCAGGCCCGCGACGGTGACCACGGCGGCGCCGACAAGCAGCCAGATCGCCAGGGTCCAGACGTGTCCGGCCAGTCCGTAGCCGTCGAAGTAGACATGGCTGCGGGTGCCTTCGACGAAGCCCGCACCGTTCCAGAAGGAGTGCAGGGCGGCGAAGAAGCCGTTCTGCATCTCGGGCCGGAAGATGCCGCCGGACGAGGTGAAGTTGAGCATCACGAAGAGGGCCATCACGCAGAGCGTCGTCCAGCGCCTGAGGAAGGTGTGCAGGCCGACGCCGATCAGCAGGATCCCTGCGGAATACAGCCAGGCCAGGCCCCACAGTCCCCACAGTCCGTGATCGACGAGGTGAAAGACGGGTCCGGCGAACAGCACGCCGAGGACGCTGACCACGAGGGACGTACCGGCGGCCAGCAGCGCCCGCAGCCGCATCGGGAGGACCGCTCCGGCGCCGCCGATGACCGCGACCGACGCGTACGAGCCGATGCTGATCGCCACGAGCAGGAAGAAGATGCCCTGGCCGGTGGGGTCGTCCTTCGCCGTCGGCGCGACGTCGGTGACCTTCAGTGGCTGCCCCTGCGCGGCGGCGAGCGGCGTGAAGATCTTCTGGACCACGGTGGCGCTGGTGTCCGATCCGGCGGTGGCCACGAGCAGTTCGGGCGCCTGCCGCTGCCCGCCGTGGGCCGTGGCGCCCTTGAGGACGTACGCGCCGAAGATGTCCTGGTGGCGGAGCTGGTCCACGGCGTCCGCGCGGTGGGCGACCGTCCGCACCTGGAGTTCCCCGGCGGCCTTGTCGTTGATCGACTGGGCCAGCAGTTGGGCGCTCTGCCCGGAGCCGACGACGGCGACCGGCAGGTCGTGCGGTGCCGGGTTGGCGAACGCGCCGAGGTAGGCCAGGCCCATCCCGATGCACATCAGCAGCGGGGTGATCAGGTGCGTCAGCACGTGGCGCAGCCCGGCGGCGTGCGGATTGCGGCGGTGGTCACGTCCGTGATCGGGGTGAGGGTCGGAGCGGACCGGACTCATGGGGCATGCCTTCTCACGCTAGTCGGCTCAGCTGCGAGCCAATGGATGGCTTTTGCAACCTTCAGGGTTCATCGGTTGGCTTATGCAACTCAAATTCGCGTTGTACTATACAACTACTCCCCGGAAAGGCAACCCATGACCCAGCGCGACGCGTCCGTCGAGACCATCCAGCAGCAGCTCACCGCCTTCGCCCGGCGCGCCCGCGCCACCGCCGCCCGCATCCACCCCGAGCTGTCCCTGGTCTCGTACACCTTGCTGGCACACCTCGATGACCAGCAGGGATGCCGGGCGACTGACCTCGCGGCGCACTACTTCCTGGACAAGTCCACGGTCAGCCGCCAGATCGCCGCGCTGGAGAAGCTGGGGTTCGTGGAGCGCCGGGTGGACCCGGACGACCACCGCGTGCAGGTGCTGCACCCCACACCCGCGGGCGCCGCGGTGCTGTCGAACGCGATGACCAGCCGCCGCCAGGCGTTCCACGAACGGCTCGGCGACTGGGACGACGCCGACCTCGCCCGCTTCGCGTCCTACCTGCTGCGCTACAACGCCGCCCAGGAGCTGAAGGGCTGACCGCCCGCGGCTACTTGCGGAAGCGCTCCGGGCACCGGCCGCCGTCGGCCAGATACGTCTCGGCCCACCGCCCCAGCTCCTGGAGCGCGGGCTCCATGGCGCGACCGGCCTCGGTCAGCCGGTACGCGACGCGCAGCGGAGGTCCGGCGTCCACCTCGCGCACCACCAGGCCGGTCGCCGCCAGCTCCGCGAGGCGGTCGGAGAGCATCCGCTCGCTGATACCCGGGATCGCCCGCCGCAGATCGGCGAAGTGCACCGGTCCGGGCATCAGCGTGGCCACGATCAGGCCGGTCCACCGCTTCCCGAACAGCCCGAAGACGCGCGTGATCCCGCCGTCGGCCTGCCTGCACACCGCCTCGCCGTGGTCCGCCATGCCCCCAGCGTACCGCCTTCCCGTTGGGTACTGCGAAAAAGTAAGTACCTGTATTATGGATAGCTACGTACACACTTCAACCATCGGGCCGTGCAGTGTCCGGCCGCGACCGAAGGGCCGATCGTCATGGCCACACTCCTCCACCTCCGGGCGACCGCGGCCCTCGCCGCCGCCTGACACCCGCCGCTTCCGTACGCCCCGGGGACGGCCGGCCACACCGCGTCACCCCGGGGCCGGAACCCGGCCGATATTCCGGACGAGGCGATCTCCCGCCCCCGGGACGGGAGATGTGAGAAGCACAACGAAAGACCCCCGGCTTCCGGATTTCTCCGGAGACCGGGGGTCTCATCTGTGCGCGAGGGGGGAGTTGAACCCCCACGCCCTTTCGGGCACTGGAACCTGAATCCAGCGCGTCTGCCTATTCCGCCACCCGCGCATGGGTGTTGCCGTTGGATTCTCTCACTCGATCCGGGTTTTTCTTTCCCGTTTCGGGGGGAGCGCCTTGCGACATGCAGAACATTAGCACGGCGTGGCGGGTGGTTTCACCTGCCCTTTCCTGGCCCCCGGCGGGGGCGCGCACCGGCGGCCGACGGCGGGCCGCGGCCCCGGTGCCGGTCCGCCCGGCGGACGCACAAGCGCCCCACCTCGGCCTACACCCCCTCGATCCCGGCCACCCGGCGTCGGGACCCGGCCCCGCCCGGAGCGAGGTGAACGGTTGCGGGACACTGTCCGCGGGGCACCTCTACCATCGCAGTGCACGGACGACGGGCACGGCTCGACGCCCCAACAGGCAACCCTGTGAGGGGGGACACTCGTCACTCCGGGCGGGAAAGGGGAACCAGCTGATTTCCCGGCGCGTGGATACGATCGGTAAGCAGTATCAGGACGACCCTGTCGAAGACTGAGGAAGGAGGTGCCCCGTGGGAGTACTGAAGCGCTTCGAGCAGCGTCTCGAAGGTCTCGTCAACGGCACCTTCGCCAAGGTGTTCAAGTCCGAGGTGCAGCCCGTTGAGATCGCCGGTGCGCTCCAGCGCGAATGCGACAACAATGCGACCATCTGGAACCGCGACCGCACCGTCGTCCCCAACGACTTCATCGTCGAGCTGAGCACACCCGACTACGAGCGGCTCAGCCCGTACAGCGGGCAGCTCGGTGACGAGCTGTCCGGGATGGTCCGCGACTACGCCAAGCAGCAGCGGTACACCTTCATGGGCTCCATCAAGGTGCACCTGGAGAAGGCCGAAGATCTCGACACCGGCCTGTACCGCGTACGCAGCCGCACCCTCGCCTCCAGCACGTCCCAGGAGCAGCCGGGGCAGGCGCCCACCGGGCGCGTCCCGTCGGCGCCCCGGGGCGGCCAGACCGGCGGCGGCCATGTGGGCCCGCCCCCCATGCCCTCGTCCCCGCCGCCCGGCGCACCGCCCCGTGCGGCACCGCCCGGTGCCGGGCCGCAGCCGCACGCACAGACGCGGCGCTGGATCGAGATCAACGGCACCCGCCACCAGATCTCGCGCGGCTCGCTCGTACTGGGCCGCAGCACCGACGCCGACGTCCGGATCGACGACCCCGGGGTTTCCCGGCGGCACTGTGAGATCCGCGTCGGCCCGCCCCCCATGGTCCAGGACCTGGGCTCCACGAACGGGATCGTGGTGGACGGGCAACACACCACCCGCGCTAGTCTCCGCGACGGCTCGCGGATTGTCGTGGGCAGTACCACCATCGTTTACCGGCAAGCCGAAGGGTGAAGCGGGGGCAATGTCAGAGCTGACCCTCACGGTCATGCGGTTGGGTTTCCTCGCCGTACTGTGGCTGTTCGTTATCGTGGCCGTTCAGGTCATCCGCAGCGATCTGTTCGGCACGCGCGTCACACAGCGCGGCGCCGCCCGGCGGGGCGGTCAGGAGGCGCGCGCCCAGCGGCAGTCCGCCGCGCCGCCACAGCAGCGGCGCCAGGAAGGCGGCCGCGGCAACAACCGGCAGCGCCGGGGCGCCCCCACCAAGCTGGTCGTCTCCGAAGGCACCCTTCAGGGCACCACCGTCGCCCTCCAGGGCCAGACCATCTCCCTGGGCCGGGCGCACGATTCGACGATCGTCCTGGACGACGACTACGCGTCCAGCAGGCATGCCAGGATCTACCCGGACCGTGACGGCCAGTGGATTGTCGAGGACCTCGGCTCCACCAACGGCACGTACCTGGACCGGAACCGCCTGACGACGCCGACGCCGATCCCGCTGGGGGCTCCGATCCGCATCGGCAAGACCGTCATCGAGCTGCGGAAGTAGTACGACTTATGAGCGAGCGGAGCGAGCGAGCCGCGGCGGTCCACTCGGCGGCCCCGAGCGTGCTCCCGACCGGAGGGTGGGCAGTGTGGCTCGACAAGACCGGCTGTACCCCGAGCCGACAGGTGAGGTGCACATGAGTCTTTCCCTGCGCTTCGCCGCCGGATCGCACAAGGGCATGATCCGGGAGGGCAACGAGGACTCGGGTTACGCGGGCCCGCGGCTGCTTGCCATCGCCGACGGCATGGGCGGCCAGGCCGCGGGCGAGGTCGCCTCGTCCGAGGTGATCTCCACCCTCGTCCAGCTCGACGACGACGTTCCCGGCTCCGACATCCTCACCTCCCTCGGCAACGCCGTGCAGCGCGCCAACGACCAGCTGCGCGTCATGGTCGAGGAGGACCCGCAGCTCGACGGCATGGGCACCACCCTGACCGCACTGCTGTGGACGGGCCAGCGCCTCGGCCTGGTGCACGTCGGCGACTCCCGCGCGTACCTGCTGCGGGACGGGCAGCTCACCCAGATCACGCAGGACCACACCTGGGTGCAGCGCCTCGTCGACGAGGGCCGGATCACCGAGGAAGAGGCCACCACGCACCCACAGCGCTCGCTGCTGATGCGGGCCCTGGGCAGTGGCGACCGCGTGGAGCCGGACCTGTCGATCCGCGAGGTCCGCGCCGGTGACCGCTACCTGATCTGCTCGGACGGCCTCTCCGGTGTCGTCAGCCAACAGACGCTGGAGGAGACCCTCGCCAGCTATCACGGACCGCACGAGACGATCCAGGAGCTGATCCAGCTCGCGCTGCGCGGCGGCGGTCCCGACAACATCACCTGCATCGTCGCCGACGTTCTCGACGTCGACGGCAACGAGGCGCTGGCCGGGCAGCTCAACGACACCCCGGTCATCGTCGGCGCGGTCGCCGAGAACCAGCACCAGCTCAGCGACCCGAGCACCCTTCAGACCCCGGCCGCCCGCGCCGCCGAGCTGGGCCGCGGCCGGGACGTCCCGGCGCAGGCACCCGGCGGCGCCTTCGGCCCGCCCGGTAGCGGCGACGGCGAGTCGGGCGGGGAGCCGCAGGGCTCGTTCGGCGCCTTCGCCGACGAGGACTTCGCCAAGCCGCGGCGCCGCGGCACCTGGATCAAGCGGTCGCTGTTCTCGGCGCTCACGCTGGCCGTCGTCGGCGGCGGGCTCTACGCGGGCTACCGCTGGACGCAGACCCAGTACTTCGTCGGCGCCAAGGACGACCATGTCGCGCTCTACCGGGGCCTCAGCCAGGACCTCGCGTGGATCTCGCTGAACAAGGTCGATCAGGATCACCCCGAGATCGAACTCAAGTACCTACCGCTGTACCAGCAGAACCAGGTCAAGGAGACGATCCCGGCCGACAACCGCGACGAGGCGACCCTCAAGGTCACCGAGCTGGGCAAGCAGGCCCACGCCTGTCTGAGCAAGCAGCAGCGGGAGGCCGCCGAGCGCGCCACGGCCAAGGCCAAGAAGGATCAGGAGAAGGCGGAGGGCCACGGCCAGACCGGCAACACGACCGGTCACAAGCCCGGTACCCCCGGTACTCCCACGGTCCCGGGCGACCGGACCGCCACCGCCGGCACCGCCGGCACCCCCGGCGCGCTCGTGTCCCCGTCGACTCCCCCGGCCGACATCACCAGCCAGGCCCCCTCCGAGGAGCAGTTGAAGCTGGAAAAGAATTGCAGCACCCAGCAGTGAGGGCGTAGGGGGCCGTACACGTCATGAGCAGTACCACCAACACCACCACCATCGGCACCATCGGAGCCCCGAGCCGCCGCAACACCGAGCTGGCGATGCTCGTCTTCGCGGTGATCATCCCGGTCTTCGCGTACATCAACGTCGGGCTCGCCAAGAAGCAGGCCGTCCCCGCCGGGGTCTTCGGCTACGCGCTCGGGCTGGCGCTGCTGGCGGGCGTGGCGCATCTCGTCGTCCGCAAGTGGGCGCCGTACGCGGACCCGCTGATGCTGCCGATCGCCACCCTGCTCAACGGTCTCGGGCTGGTCTTCATCTGGCGGCTCGACCAGGAACCGAAGATCACCACCCCACAGTTGGGCGGCCCGATGGCGCCCGGCCAGCTGATGTGGTCGACGGTGGGTGTCGCGCTCTTCCTCGGCGTGCTGATCCTGCTCAAGGACCATCGCGTCCTGCAGCGCTACACCTACATCTCGATGGTGCTCGCGCTGGTCCTGCTGATCGCGCCGATCTTCTTCCCCGCCCGCTACGGCGCGCGCATCTGGATCACGCTGCCGGGCATCGGTTCGCTGCAGCCCGGTGAGTTCGCGAAGATCATCATCGCGGTGTTCTTCGCCGGATACCTGATGGTGAAGCGGGACGCGCTGGCGCTGGCCAGCCGCCGCTTCATGGGCCTGTACCTGCCGCGTGGGCGTGACCTCGGGCCGATCCTCGTCATCTGGGCGCTGAGCCTGATGATCCTGGTCTTCGAGACCGACCTGGGCACCTCACTGCTCTTCTTCGGCCTCTTCGTGATCATGCTGTACGTCGCGACCGAGCGGACCAGCTGGATCGTCTTCGGTCTGCTGCTGAGCGCCGGCGGCGCCGTCGCGGTGGCCACCTTCGAATCGCACGTCCAGGTCCGTGTCCACAACTGGCTCAACCCGCTGGAGCTGCTCGACGGCGGCGTCACCGAGACCGCGCAGGCCATGTACTCCTTCGGCTCCGGCGGCATCCTCGGCTCCGGTCTCGGCCAGGGCTACTCCCGGCTGATCGGCGGCATCGCGCCGAAGAGCGACTACATCCTCGCCACCGTCGGCGAGGAGACCGGGCTGGCCGGCCTGATGGCCGTCCTGCTGCTGTACGGCCTGCTCATCGAGCGGGGCATCCGCACGGCGCTCGCCGCCCGCGACCCGTTCGGCAAGCTGCTGGCCGTCGGCCTGTCCGGCGCCTTCGCGCTACAGGTCTTCGTCGTCGCCGGTGGCGTGACGGGCCTGATCCCGCTGACCGGTATGACGATGCCGTTCCTCGCCCAGGGTGGTTCGTCCGTGATCGCCAACTGGGCGCTGGTCGGCATCCTGCTGCGGATCAGCGACACCGCCCGGCGGCCTGCCCCGGCCCCCGCCCCCTCCACCGATGCCGAGATGACCCAGGTGGTCCGCCCGTGAACAAGCCCCTGCGCCGGGTCGCGATCTTCTGCGGCCTGCTCGTCCTCGCCCTGCTCGTCCGCGTCAACTGGGTGCAGTTCGTCCAGGCCGACGAGTTGAAGAACGATGACAACAACCGCCGCGTCGCCATCGAGCGGTACAGCACGCCGCGCGGCGACATCATCGTCGACGGCAATGCCGTCACCGACTCCACGACGACCGGCGTCGGCGACTACAAGTACAAGCGGACGTACAAGAACGGCAAGATGTGGGCGCCGGTCACGGGCTACGCCTCGCAGGCGTTCGACGCCAACCAGCTGGAGAAGCTGTACGACAAGATCCTCACCGGCACCGACGACCGGCTCTTCTTCAGCCGCACCGTCGACATGCTGACCGGCCGCAAGCAGGAGGGCGGTGACGTCGTCACCACCCTCAGCGCCAAGGCCCAGAAGGCCGCCTTCGAGGGTCTGGGCAACAAGAAGGGCGCGGTCGCCGCGCTCAATCCGGAGACCGGCGCGATCCTGGCACTGGCCACGGCGCCGTCGTACGACCCGTCCACCTTCGCCGGTATGAGCGACAAGGACTCCGAGGCGTACAACGCGCTCCAGAAGACCCACGACCCGGACGACCCGACGCTGAACCGCGCACTGCGGCAGACGTACCCGCCCGGCTCCACCTTCAAGGTCGTCACCGCGGCGGCGGCCCTGGAGAACGGTCTCTACACCGACATCGACGCCCCGACGCAGTCCCCGCTGCCCTGGTACCTGCCGGACACCAACCACGTCCCGCTGCCGAACGAGGGCAACATCCCCTGCAAGGACGCCAGCCTCCGCGAGGCGCTGCGCTGGTCGTGCAACACCGTCTTCGGCAAGATCAGCGCCGACCTCGGCAACAAGAAGATGATGGCCGAGGCGGAGAAGTTCGGGTTCAACAACCCGAAGATCTACACCCCGGTCCGCCTCGAGGAGAGCATCTACCCTGAGGACAACCGCCCACAGAACGCCCAGGCGGGCATCGGCCAGGCATCGAACCGCGCCACCCCGCTCCAGATGGCGATGGTCACCGCGGCCATCGCCAACGGCGGCAAGCTGATGGAGCCGTACATGGTCGACAAGCTGGTCGCGCCCAACCTCAACGTCGTGGAGCAGCACACGCCGAAGGAGATGAGCCAGCCGCTCAAGCCGGAGAACGCCCAGAAGCTCCAGGACATGATGGAGACGGTCGTCAAGAACGGTACGGGCACCTCCGCGCAGATCCCGGGCGTGACGGTCGGCGGCAAGACCGGTACCGCGCAGCACGGTATGGGCAACAAGGAAAACCCGTACGCGTGGTTCATCTCCTACGCGAAGACCGCCAAGGGCACCCCGGTCGCTGTCGCCGTCGTCATTGAGGGGTCCGACACACTTCGCGGCGACATCGCGGGTGGCAAGCTCGCCGCCCCGATCGCGAAGAGCGTGATGGAAGCGGTGCTCAGCGACAAGAAGTGACTCCTGGGCGGGGCCGTACCGGTCAGATATCAGGTTGCGGTTACGGCCCGGCCCGGTGCGGCGCGCCGGGTACGGTATGCCCGGACAGCACACCGCCGGACCACACACGGGTGCGGTCGGGACTGACGGAGAGGGCTGGAGAAGCTTATGGATGAGCCGCGTCGCCTCGGCGGCCGGTACGAGCTGGGCTCGGTGCTCGGCCGCGGTGGCATGGCCGAGGTGTACCTCGCCCACGACAGCCGCCTGGGCCGCACCGTAGCGGTGAAGACGCTGCGGGTGGACCTCGCCCGCGACCCGTCCTTCCAAGCCCGGTTCCGCCGTGAGGCCCAGTCGGCCGCCTCCCTGAACCATCCGTCCATCGTCGCGGTCTACGACACCGGCGAGGACTACGTCGACGGCGTCTCGATCCCGTACATCGTCATGGAGTACGTCGACGGCTCCACCCTGCGGGAGCTGCTGCACTCCGGTCGGAAGCTGCTGCCCGAGCGGTCCCTGGAGATGACCACCGGGGTGCTCCAGGCGCTGGAGTACTCGCACCGGGCCGGCATCGTGCACCGCGACATCAAGCCTGCCAACGTCATGCTGAACCGCGCCGGCCAGGTCAAGGTCATGGACTTCGGTATCGCCCGGGCGATGGGCGACGCCGGGATGACCATGACGCAGACCGCCGCGGTCATCGGCACGGCGCAGTACCTCTCCCCGGAGCAGGCCAAGGGCGAGCAGGTCGACGCCCGCTCCGACCTCTATTCCACCGGTTGTCTGCTCTACGAACTCCTCACCGTCCGGCCGCCGTTCATCGGTGACTCGCCGGTCGCCGTGGCGTACCAGCATGTGCGGGAGGAGCCGCAGAAGCCCAGCAACTTCGATCCCGAGATCACGCCGGAGATGGACGCCATCGTCCTCAAGGCGCTGACCAAGGACCCGGACTACCGCTATCAGTCGGCCGATGAGATGCGCGCCGACATCGAGGCGGCGCTGGACGGCCAGCCGGTCGCGGCCACCGCCGCGATGGGCGCGGGCGGTTTCGACCAGGACCAGCCCACGACGATGCTGCGGCCGCAGGACCCGGGCGCGCAGACCGCGATGCTGCCGCCGATGAACCCCGACGACGGCGGTTACGGCTACGACGAGCGGCCCGCGGGCCGCCGCGCCGGTGCCTCCGGCCCCCCGAAGAAGAACCACACCTCGACGGTCCTGCTGGCCGTCGCCGGTGTCCTCGTCCTGGTCGGGGCGATCTTCATCGGCAAGGCGATGTTCAGCGGCAACAAGTCCGGGAGCGGGGTGTCGGTGCCCAATGTTGTCGGCAGCACCCTGGCTCAGGCGAAGGATTCCGCCCGGAACAACGGCGATCTGAAGGTCGCCAAGGGCGGCAGCGAGGCGTGCGAGAACGTCGACAAGGGGCAGATCACCAAGCAGGACCCGGCGTACGGCGGCACCCTCGACAAGGGCGGCACGATCAACGTCACGGTGTGCACCGGCCCCAAGCAGGTGCAGGTCCCCAACGTCCGCGGCTTCAACGAGAACGAGGCGCGGTCCGAGCTGAAGGCCAAGGGCTTCGAGAACATCGAGGTCGCGCAGAAGGCATCCGAACAGACTCCGGGCACCGTCCTCGACCAGGACCCGAAGCCGGGCGCCAGCAAGCCGAAGAACACCACGATCACGCTGACGATCGCCAAGGCCAACCCGAAGGTGAAGGTCCCCGACGTCGTCGGCAACGACTTCGCCGCGGCGGAGAAGCAGCTGAAGGACCTCCAGCTCCAGGTCACCAAGCAGGAGCAGGAGGTGACCGATCCGGCGCAGGTCGGCAAGGTCACCGCCATGGATCCGGCGGGCCAGACGGAGGTCGACGTCAACACCATGGTCACGCTGACCGTCGGCAAGGCGGCGGCGCAGAAGCCGGTGCCCGGTGTCGTCGGCCAGAAGGTGAAGGACGCGAAGAAGGCGCTCCAGGACGCCGGGTTCACCAACATCCAGTTCGCGGACGGCAGCAGCCAGGACGACAACGCCCGGGTCGTGTCGCAGGACCCCGCGGGCGAGACCCCGTCCGACCCCGCCTCCACGACCGTGACGCTGACCACCATGGACGGCGGTGACCACGGGAACAACGGCGGCGGCTGGCCGTTCGGCTAACGGCCGTAGCCCGGTACCAGGTCTCTGACCAACCAAGTAACGCCCGATCCACACGTGAGCCCCGGCCCCCTTCCCAGGGGCCGGGGCTCACGCCGTGCCGTGACGGACGTGGTTCCTTCGCCCTAGGGGGTGTCCGCAGAGTGGCGCCGCGAGCCAGGCGGGACTTTGCGGACACGCCCTGGCCCGCCCTAGCCCAGTTCCTTCGGCGGGGTGCGGTCCGCGTCGACCTTCTCGGTGCGGTCCAGTTCGCCCCAGACGATGTAGCGGAAGTTCGAGGTGTAGACCGGGGTGCAGGTCGTCAGCGTGATGTAGCGGCCCGCCTGGTGCTTACCGGACTCCTTGGGGACACGGTCGAGGACGTCCACGTTGTACTTCGAGGTCTGGTCGAGCACCGCGTAGACCTTGTAGACGTACCAGGTGTCCTTGGTCTCGAAGACGATCGGGTCGCCCTCGCGGAGCTTGTCGATGTTGTGGAACTTCGCGCCGTGACCGTCGCGGTGGGCGGCGAGCGTGAAGTTGCCCTTCTTGTCCTGCGGCAGCGCGGAGGCGACCGGCTTGGTGTAATAGCCCGCCACGCCTTCGTTGAGGATCTCGGAGCCGGTGCCCTTCTTGACCAGCACCTCGCCGTTCTTCATCGCCGGGACGTGCAGAAAGCCGATGCCGTCCTTGGTATCCAGCTTCCCCGGTCCCTTGGGACTCGGGGCGGCCCAGTGGCGGCGCATCTCGTCGCCCTGCTTGTCGGCGGCCTGGTCGGCGAGGACGTTCGTCCACCACAGCGAGTACGCGACGAACAGGCTGAGGATCAGCCCGGCGGTGATCAGCAGCTCGCCGATCACGCTGATCACGGCGGCGATGGAGCGACGCATCCGGCGTGGCCGGTTCGGCGGCGCGGACCGTTGGATGTCCTCGTCATGGCCCGTGGCAGTCACCGCGTAGTACCCCTCTTACCTTCGGTCAGCCGGTGAGCGCATCCGGTTCGCCCTTGCTCCGCGGCTGCGCCGCGACCATCTTGCCCCAGACGATCATCCGGTAGGTACTGGTGAATTCCGGAGTGCAGGTCGTCAGCGTGAGGTAGCGGCCCGGCACCTTGAAACCGGACCCCTGCGGCACCGGCTGGATGACGCTGACGTTCTGCGGGCTGGTCTGCGGGAGGATGCTCTCCATTTGGTACATGTAGTACGTACTCTGCGTCTCCACGACGATCTTGTCGCCCGGGCTGAGCTTGTTGATGTAGCGGAACGGCTCGCCGTGTGTGTTGCGGTGGGCGGCCACCGCGAAGTTGCCCTGCTTGTCCCAGGGCATCGCCGTCTTGATCCCGCTGGCCTTGCCGTAGTGCCCGACCATGCCCCGGTCCAGCACGGAGTGCTTGTCGATGCCCTCGGCGATCGGCGCCTTCACGTCCAGCTTCGGGATGTACATGATGGCGAAGCGTTCGCCCCCGGCCAGCGACTTCTTCTCGCCGCCACCCTCCTCCCACTGGTGCTGGAGGGTGTTGGCGGCGCCGCCCGCCTCCTGCTGGGCCAGGACGTTGGTCCACCACAGCTGGTAGGTGACGAACAGCAGCATCACCACGCCGAGCGTGATGAACACCTCGCCGATGGCGCGGCTGGCGATGAGGCTCAGGCTCTCCTTCGCGGCGCGGGCGGCGCGGCGGGCCTCCAGGCGCGAGGTGGGCGCGGGCGGCGGTGACGGCGGGGCGCTCGCGGCCGCGGCGCCACCGTGCTTGCCGCGACGCCCGCCGCGCTTCGTCGCCTGCTGGGCCGCCTTACGGCGCGCGGCGCGTCCACCGGGAGCCGGGGCGCCCGCCGTTTCACGTGAAACACCCTCGGTTTCACGTGAAACC